>NYWC01000067.1 GCA_002684935.1 Gammaproteobacteria bacterium | reverse complement strand
GTGGCTGCGACATATTCAGAGTCCGCCAAATAGGCGAGCGCGACTCGGCGGGCCGAATCACGCACGCCACGGGCCACAGCCCAACTGGTGATAGTAGCGCGGGAGATTCCGTCTATATCACGACCTACCCGAAAATCCTCGACGATATTTTTGCGAGAGAACTGCTGTGGAAAATATTCACTGTTAATGAAGTCGCCACGAATACTCTTATACGATTCGATGTAGTGCAGCACCTCGATACCGGTGAGCGTGCCGTCCAACTCAATACCAACCAGCACATTGATTGGCGCACTGTATCCCACCTCTTCGGGCGGATAGTCAGGTGTTTCGAACAGGTACCCTACTAATTCCGCGTCCGGGCTGCTCGCATTACCTTTATAGCCACGATAGACCGGTGGGTTTCCTTCCTTTAATGAAAATGAGTCAGCCTCACGCATGGCCGCCTTGAGCACATCCTCGNTGACCTCAATGGGCTGCTGGGCATTGGCGCTAGTTGCAGCCAGGCCAAAAAGTACGCCATAAAAGCGCAGGATTCTCTTCAATGACGCTGAAGAGTGGGAGGAAAAATAGCTGCGAAGTGCTTTATTTTTATACGACATTTTTATTCCGCAGGACGCACAGGTGAGCGTATGCTACACAATTTTGCGCGGGAGGGTAAGCGACCCCAAAACAGCTGATCCGGCCAAGCGGGTGGTCCATCTAAAGCTGTAATGCGGATTTGAATTATTCGCTGCGAAGGCTTACTTTTTCACCCTCTCCGGCCCAANCCAGTTTCAGCACTACCCGATAAATGCACCGCTGATAGGCTGGAACAGGCCGGAAATAGTATGATCGGACCACGCTTCGCCCTGAAATTTGAACCAATATCAAATTACCACTATGAATAGTCCAATAGATGATCGTCTGAGCAAGAGTTATCTCCGCATAATTTATAGAACCTTGATTCTGCTAAGCACCTTTGTATTTATCCTTGGCAGCCAGCTAGCGAACGCCGCCGAAAACCGACTTCGCGCGCGGGATGCAGGCCTCGTTGTCGGAGTTTTTGAACCAGGGGTAAATAACGCGATAACCGATGTGGAAGGCGTCCTTGTTGGTCATGAAACCGTAATCGAAAGCAATGACCTGCGCACCGGCGTCACTGCTATTATCCCAGCTCCCGGCAACCTCTACACCCACCCTATTCCGGCCTGGGTCACGATAGGTAACGGCTATGGCAAGCTGATTGGCGAGACCCAGATTCGCGAATTTGGCGAACTGGAAACGCCCATCCTGTTAACCTGTACACTGTGCGTGTGGAGTGCGGCCAATGCGCTTAAAGAATGGGTTTATATGCAGCCGGGTATGGGAGAGCACACGATAAACCCGGTAGTGGGTGAAACCAATGATGGCAGGGTCAATAATATGTGGGCTGACCCGATTCAGCGTGATGAGGTATTCAGCGCCCTCGCCAATGCCAGTTCTGGGCCCGTTGCCGAGGGTAGCGTGGGTGCCGGAACTGGCACCCAAGCCTTCGGCTGGAAAGGCGGAATCGGCACCAGTTCAAGGGTACTCGCTGAGGAATTAGGGGGTTACACCGTCGGCGTGTTAGTCCAAACCAATTTCGGTGGTTACATGACTATCAATGGCGCACCCGTTGGCCGGGAATTAGGCACCTACCCCTATCGTGATCTGGTCACGCCAAGCGATGACGGTGATCGTGACGATGGTTCAATCATGATTGTGGTCGCCACCAATGCACCGCTCAGCGCACGCAGTCTCGACCGTATGGGCACTCGAGCCATCATGGGCCTGGGTCGCACCGGCTCCTTTGCCAGCAATGGCTCCGGTGACTACGTCATTACGTTTTCTACCAATCCGGCAGTCCGCAAACCTCGCATCAGCAACAGCCCTGTCGCGATTGAAGAGCTGGTTAACGCCTCCATGTCGCCCCTATTTGCCGCCACCGCGGAGGCCACGGAGGAAGCAATCTACAATGCAATCTTCAAGGCCACCAGCATAAGCAGCAGTCGTGGCGAACTACAGGCTGTGCCGTTTAGCGAGCTGATTCGAATCCTCGAAAAACACCAGGTGCTGAATTGGGATCAGACTGTTCCTCGCTGACTCTCCCGCAGCAACTGAGATTCGAGATACATCGAAGCAACAACCTGAAGTTAAAATCTGCGTGACACTGCAACTACGATCTGCATAATAGGAGCTTATTTGTCGAATTGCGCGTTAGCCGGTGGCGATACACCAAACAAGATCCCATGCGATACGAATTAAGCAACCGATTGTTCTTGAAGTGCCTCAGCCTGGCAGGGTTGCTGGCCATATGCACAGGCTGGCACAGCAGTCTCGCCCAGCAGTCCGAATTCTCCGGTGAGAAAATCGTTCATTTGCTGGACGAACCTCGCCATCGACCAGTCCGGCAGCATGGGCAACTCTATTTGCTGGATGTGCGCATTAAACCCGGTGATGAGTCCTACCCACACACCCATGATCAGGCAATACTGCTGACCTATATCAGCCTTGCTGGTGGTCCGCAAAATGGGCGTGTGGGCGTGAATATAGATTATGCCAACGAGGCTTTTACCCACAAGGTGAGCAATGCAGGTCCCGGGCTGTTTCATATCATGGCGCTGGTGCATGATGGGTCCGGTCAGCCGCTAAGTGATAACGATCTACCCAGCGGTATGCAGGTAGATCCGGAACTGGAAAACCAATGGTTCAGGTCTTATCGCTACCAACTGGCACCAGGCGAATCCACCGCCACGCAGTCACATATTAACCCCAGCTTTGTGATCCTNGGNTCGGAAGGTCTGGCTCACGTCTCACGGGAAGACGGTGTGACGCGTGAATTGGCGCACGCCGGCGAATGGGCATGGCGGAAACAGGGCTCCACTTATCAAATAACTAATGTAGGCGACACACCGGTCGCTATCACCGTGAATGAAGGGCGACTGCAGCAATAAAATTGCTTTATCTGCTGGCCTATCTGGCCAAGCACCTTTAATATCGCGAACCACTTTACGCGACACTCTCGAAGCAACCACTCCTGTAGTAATACTACGTAATCTACTTTCCTATTCTCTTTAGTGATGGAGCGCAAGTCAGTGCAAGCTATTGTACAAATTGAAGAAACCTTTGATCATCCGAATCTTTCGCAATACGGTATTTCCGACGCCGCGAAAATTTACTACAACCCTAGCTATGAAATGCTGTTCNAGCATGAAACCGATCCGGCATTGGAAGGGTTCGAGCGCGCTGTGCTGACGGAATCTGACGCGGTGTCCGTAAACACCGGTGAATTCACCGGCCGCTCCCCAAAAGATAAATATCTGGTCAAAGACGACACCACCCGTGACACCGTCTGGTGGTNTGATCAGGGCGCCAACGACAACAAGCCCATCGGTGAGTTGGTCTGGCTGGAGTTAAAAAACCTGGTCACGGAACAACTCAGTGGCAAGACACTTTATATCGTTGATGCTTATTGCGGCGCCAACGAGGATACTCGTCTGTCCGTGCGTTTCATTACCGAAGTAGCCTGGCAGGCGCATTTCGTTAAAAACATGTTTATTCGTCCGGCGCTGGAACAACTGGAAAATTTTGAGCCTGATTTCGTGGTGATGAATGGTGCCAAGTGCAATAACCCAAACTGGGAGCAACAGGGACTAAACTCAGAGAACTTTATTGCCTTTAATCTCACCGAGAGAATCCAGTTGATTGGTGGCACCTGGTATGGCGGCGAGATGAAGAAAGGCATGTTTTCCATGATGAACTACCTATTGCCCCTGCAAGATATTGCCTCCATGCACTGTTCTGCCAACATTGGCAAAGATGGCTCAACGGCCATTTTCTTNGGTTTATCTGGAACCGGNAAAACTACCCTCTCCACGGATCCTGAGAGAGAACTCATTGGCGATGATGAACACGGCTGGGACGACAACGGCGTTTTCAATTTTGAAGGTGGCTGTTATGCCAAGACTATTAACCTAAGCAAAGAGAACGAGCCAGACATCTATCATGCCATTCGTCGTGACGCTCTATTGGAAAATGTTAGCGTAGACGAGACTGGCAAGATTGATTACTCGGATAACTCTCGAACTGAGAACACCCGGGTTTCCTACCCCATCTATCACATTGATAACATCGTTAAACCGGCATCCCGTGGCGGTCACGCGAAACAGGTAATCTTCCTAACGGCTGATGCCTTTGGTGTACTGCCGCCCGTGTCCAAACTAACTCATGACCAGACCCAGTATCACTTTTTGTCCGGCTTCACTGCCAAACTCGCCGGCACCGAACGTGGCGTGACAGAACCCACTCCGACTTTTTCTAGTTGTTTTGGCGCAGCATTCCTGTCGCTGCACCCCAGCCGTTACGCTGAAGTGCTAGTGAAGCGCATGGATGCAGCTGGTTCCAGCGCCTACCTGGTGAATACAGGGTGGAATGGCTCGGGACAACGCATTTCAATTAATGCAACCCGTGCAATTATTCACGCCATTCTCAACGGCACAATAGATCACGCTGACATGCACGAGTTGCCTTACTTCAACCTGACGATTCCCGGCAAAGTGCCTGGCGTGGACGACGGCATCCTGGATCCCCGTGATACTTATACAGATCCAGCAGAATGGGACGAGAAAGCCAGACACCTCGCAGTACTGTTTATCAAGAACTTCGAGAAGTTTACGGATGATCCCCGCGCTGCGGAACTGGTGGCAGCAGGCCCGCAGCTCTGAATCACGGTTAAAGCAGAATAAACGGCGCTGTTCGACTTTGCTCCAGTCGGTTCATCCACTGGTGCTGCGCGGACCGGCTGCCAGGAATTGATATTTGGCAAAAAAAATGGCGGCCCCTGGGTCGCCATTTTTTTAACCTGCCGCTCTAATCAATGAGCACCACCACCAGTATCCTGGGCCGCAGGCAATGCGAGAGCCGTCAGCTTGGAACTGGTCTGCAGCATGATGTACTGGTGTCCATCGTGGGTCCAACTGCTCATCCCGTAACTGGAGCGTGCGGGCGCTTCGATCTCCGCTAGGATTTCACCGGTATCCTTGTCCAGTGCCCACAGCATAGGTGTGCCATCAGAAGCCTGGTCCGAATACACCAGCATGGTCGGCGTAACCACCATGGGTACCAGAGCGCCGGTACCGGTGTTGCCGTAAACTGATTCAGCTACACCCTCGCGCTCAAAAACATCTTTATAACGCTGCGGTGTCTCACCGGTTGGAATAGTAAACTTCTTCTCACCTGTATCCATGTCATAGGCAACGATGGTGCTATAGGGTGGCTTCCAGATCGGCAGCCCACTTGGGTGACGCGGTGGACGCGCGGTCGCACCTGGCACGCCGTTCGCGTATTGCGCAGTCGTAGAACCAGTCGAGTCAGGGAACAACAGATCAGCTTCTTCACCCGGGATCAGGCGCAGCGCAAAACATGCGGTATGCTCGGACAGGTAAAACACATTGTTCACCGGATCAGCGACAGGAGGTGAAGTGATGTTTACACCTCCGGCACCGCCCGGGCAGTTCATGGCTGCATATTTACCCATTGGGTTGTCCGCGTGAATCGGCGGGTTAAACAAACCGCCCATCACATAGTCTTCCATTGCAGCAAGAGACTGCTCTTTCAATTCCGGCGTGAAGTCCAGTAAATCCTCTTCGTGAATACCCTGCAACGAGTATGGCTCGGGCCATGTCACGTGGGGCTGAGTAGGCGAAAGTACTTCTCCCGGCACAATTGATGGGGGCACCGGTCGATCTTCAATCGGCCACACCGGCTCGCCAGTTAGACGATTAAAAGTGTATAGCCAACCTTGCTTGGTTGCCTGCACCACAGCCGGAATNTCACGACCATCAACACTCAGGTCCATTAGCACCGGTGCAGTAGGCGTGTCGAAGTTCCAGATTTCATGCTTCACAAACTGGAAGTGCCAGGCCCGCTCACCGGTACTTGCATTGAGAGCGATGATACTCGCGCCATANAAATTATCACCTGGTCGAAAGCCGCCATAATAATCGATAGTCGCACTGTTGGTGGGAATGTAAACCAGATCATTCTCAGGGTCTGCAGACAGCGGCGCCCAAGAAGAAACATCGCCAGTCCATTCCCAGGCATCGTTCTCCCAGGTCTCATGGCCATACTCGCCGGGCTTGGGAATTACATTAAACTTCCACTTGAAATCACCGGTACGTAGGTCGTAGGCAAGAATGTCACCTGGTACGTTTTCTATGCGAGCCTGGTGATATCCCTGCTCTGCAGAGTTGCCAACTACGATCGTGTCGTTGACTACGATTGGTGGTGAGGAAGAAGTAATGTAGCCAGTCTCCAGGGGAATGCCCTCATAAGGGTCGTATGGATGCCCCAGGTCCCCGAGCAAATCAACTACACCGCTCTGAGGAAACCCTTCAATAGGTATAGGCTCACCCCAATTTTCCAGAGGCACACCCGTCTTGGCATCAAGCGCAGTCAGGAAGAAACCGGGAGAAACGATCACCACCACAGCCCGACCATCGATGTTGCCGAAGGCGACGCCCTTACCGTAGTCCGAACGCATGGAATATTCAGCGCGTGGCGTCTTAGGCTCACGGTAGGACCAAACGGTCTCACCGGTCTTGGGGTCGATGGCGACCACGTGACGGTTGTAGCCAGCCACTGTGTAGAGCAAACCATCAACCAGGGAGGGCGTGGCGCGTCCGCTGACAGCGCCAAAACTGGCGCCATCCCATTCCCAGGCCACCTCTAGCTGGTCGAAATTCTGCGGGCTAAGCTCATCAGAAGGGGCATAGCGAGTGTGGGCAAAATCATTGCCCAAGGTGAACCACTGCTCAGGGTCCTGCGCATTGGCCCACGCGGGGCTCAGCACGATAAGGAAGCTTATAAAAATATTCCTTATATCAATAGTTTGCATGGATTTCTCCTCTCATAGCAGAAAGCGGCAAGCACAATACTGCATGCCGATCGAGAATTATTCCAGCGCCTCGCATGGAATCTATTCTGAAATCAAATTATCCAGCTTTTACCGGGGATTCCCAGAACTTTAACTGGCTGAAAAGTAACAAAGTTTGTCTTATTCCAAGCCTGTGGGCTCGCTCGCGACAACATAAGTTTCTTTGAATATCTGCGGCATACGCGCGGCCTTNCCGGTATTCAAATTGGTACATACGAATTTAAATTTGCCTTTNGCCAGNGTGCGGCCGGACGCTATGTGGATAATTTGAAATTGCCGGCCCAGTCGCAATTTGCCATCTGGCTCCACAATCCAGGTTGCTACCTGTAGCTCATCGCCTTCATACGCCGAACCCAGCAACTGCACGTCAAACTGAATTGCCGCCATCCCTCTAGCCATCTGTTTGCAGGTTTCCTCCGGCAGGCCAAGGGCCGCGGAATGATCGAAAGCACAATCAATCATCCACTGCACGTAATTGTGAGTTGAGACATGACCATAGCCATCGACATTGGCGGCAGTGGCGGTGAGATCGATGATGAAAGGATTACTGCGATCCCAGCTCAATGCAGTCACTGATTTAACTCTTACTCTTTGGTGATGCCAGCATCAGCCAGGCGCACCAACTCTCGGTTCTGTTCTAATTCCAAGGCGACAGTCGCGGCGCCGGCCATAACCGGGACGATGGTAACGCCCGGCACTACGATATTGGGCTTGGGGTTCAGAAATTTTAATAAGCAAAGAGGCATGCTTAGTCTTTCAGGGCGAACGTGAACAGGCTGTTACCTGAAATGATTGAGACATACTGNATACCGNNCACCATAAAAGTGACCGGCGCCATTACGATCTGTCCACCCAGGTTTTTGTAGTAGAGCAACTCGCCGTCACGAGCATCCAATACGTGAAAGTAACCTTCACGGCCNCCTGTNATCAGCAGATCCGAGACGGTAGTCAACATACCACTATCACTGACGTCGAACTGGTTATATTCCCACACTGCTTCGCCAGTCTGCGGGTCCATGGCTTTCAATGAACCAAAACCCACTTCGTTGGTCCAGTTGTTAATGGGATTGGTACGCCCAATGCCAATTGTCGGCGCACCCGGCGCGGGCGCCAGTACCGAAAATCCGCCACCAAGAAAAGCTCGGCCCGGCACGTATTCCGATTCCTCGGCGCGATAAATCGTCGCGTAATCTTCCCAGGCACTAAAATAGAACAAGCCAGTACGCGGACTAAAGGATGGTGGATACCAGTTAGTGCCACCCTGATTTCCGGGGAATGTTGGCATACCCTCCGGTTGCGGCGTAGGAATCGGCCGTCCGTTTTCATCCAGGCCACTAGACCAGTTCACACTGACATAGGGTTCGCCGAGCAGAAACTCACCATCGGTGCGGTCCAAAACATAGAAATAGCCATTGCGGTTTGCCCACAGCATGACCTTGCGAGCCTCACCCTGCCACTCAATATCGGCCAGCAAGGGAACCTGCACGGAATCATAGTCGTACGCATCATTGGGCGTGAACTGAAAATACCACTCCAACTCACCGGTATCAGCATCCAGTGCGAGCACCGAATCTGAGTAGAGGTTATCGCCCGGCCGCTGTCCGGCATTCCAGTCAGGGCCCGGATTACCTACTCCCCAGTAGGTCTGATTTAGTTCCGGATCATAGGAACCAGTAATCCAAACCGGTGCGCCTCCGTGTTCCCAGTCATCCCCTTCCCAGGAATCATGACCCGGCTCGCCTGGACCCGGAATGGTGTAGGTCTTCCATGCCAGCTCCCCGGTATCTGCCTTATAGGCAGCAACGTAGCCCCGGATGCCAAATTCTCCACCTCCAACGCCGACTATGACTTTATCTTTCACCACTAATGGCGCCATAGTCACGGAATAGGCACGGGCCACGTCACCCACCTCCTGCTTCCATAGCAACTCACCGTTAACCCGGTCCAAAGCGATGAGATGCGCATCCAGCGTGCCCATAAAAACTGTGTCGCCCAGTATGGCAACACCGCGATTATTCGCACCGCAGCAAACCAATGCACGCTCATCGTTAACATGTCGATACTTCCAGAACACGCGACCAGTTATCGCATCCACAGCCATGACGCTATTAGGACGCTCAGTCAAATACATGACACCGTCGACAATCAATGGGCTGGATTGCCAGGCACCAAACACCTGATTTTGCAGCACCCACTTTAGCTCCAGGTCGCTCACATTATCAGCATTAATCTGATCCAACAGACTGAACCGCTGGCTCATGTATCCGCCATTATAGGTAAGCCAATTTTGCGGCTCATCGGCAGCGTTGAGAATGCGCTCAAAAGGCACCTGAGCCTGCGCCGTAAGTGTCAGGCAAGTTACCAGCAGTAGTAGCAAAGAGTTTAAGCTTGTTTTCATTCCATACCTCGCAAGGTCAGCAAATAACCAACCACATCGGCAACTTCATCATTGGTAAGATTTGTCGATTGTTTACTGGGGCGCTCACTCAATTCGTAAGTCACCAACTCCGACTTCAGCAGAGAGCGCAGACGCTCCTGCGAATCGATTAGCTGAACGGTGTAGGTGTCCTCGTTCAGGCGTCGGCCCACTATGGTCTCCTCGTTGCGCGTAACGAGTCTAACCGGGCGATTGATTGGCAGCAGTGCCGCCGCCGGGTCGATTAGATTTAGCTGCAGGTTGGTGGGCGTGCGCAAGATGCCTATCGAACTCAGGTCCGGCGCAGTACGGGGCCCCTCACCGTTAACCCGGTGACATGAGGCACATTCACCTTTTCCTTCAAACAACGCCTTGCCGCGTTCGGGATCACCGATACGCACGGCAACCCCATCAGGGTCAAACCCTGCTCGAATATAGGCGATCAGACCGCTTAACTCTTGATCCCCGAAATTAAACGCCGGCATTTGCCCCTGAGCAGCGCCGTTACTGATCACTTGCCGTAGATCTTCGTCTGACGAAGCGTTGCGAAACTGACCCAGGCGCAGGTTGATACCGCTCACCAGGTCGCCTTGGGGACCGTGACAGAGAGCGCACTCGCGGGAATAAATGGCCAGACCGGCCTGGATTGCTTCACTACTGTATTGATGGTCGCTTACTTCCTGTGCCAGCAGCAGAGCTGGCGTCAGGGATAGGAAAATCACAAGCAGTAACGGTTTTTGGCACCAGTTACTGGGTTTTTGGGGAGCGTACTTCATGGCAAATCGTCACCTCTATTAATCGGTGGTAAGAGCATAAAGCCTCTCAGAGGTCAGGTCCAATATACTCCGTGAATTGCCCCCTGATTGTCCGGCGCAAAGCCTCTGGAAATAGCAGACTTTGCGAGTTTCTATGCAGAATAGCCTCTGCTATATTAATAGCCTAGCCTGCAGGCCGATTTGTTCAATTACCGGTCCAATACAACAATAATCAGAACACAGGAGAGCTAACTCGCATGGCTTTACACAGAAAAGGGGCCCTATCGGCCTTGAGCGTGATGTTCACTCTGATCCTTAGTCTGGTCACTTTTTCTGGCAGCAGTTTCGCTCAGGATAATAGTCAGGGGCGTTATCGCCCCGAGGGCCGCCAGATTGGCCTGGCCGCGGGGCGCGAATTCGATGAACGTGTTTACGAAGTCCGAACCTACCAACCCGACGTCAGTTCAGACGCCTTCGCCGGCGCCATGGCGTTCTACCCTCTAACCCTGAGCTTCGACCTGCCTAACGGCGCTATCGCTTTCGTCCCAGGCTTTCGCGCCAATGCAGCTATGTATGAGTGGTGGGGGCCTGCCCTGGCTTCCCTTGGCTACACCGTCTTTATTTTAGAGACCAATACACCCACCGATGCCCTTGCCGCCCGCGCCGAAGCGCTGATTGCTGCAGTTGATTTTATCAAGGCGGAAAATCAGAACCCTGACGCGCCGATCGTCAATAAAATCGATCCGGATAAAATTGCCATCATGGGTCATTCAATGGGCGGCGGCGCCTCATTGGCCGCAGCTGCTGAACTCGGCAATAACATTGGCGCAGTAATCCCCCTCGCGCTTTATTGTTGCGAACCCGGCCAATCATTCAGCGGCGACTATAGCAATATCAGTGCGCCCGCCTTGGTCATTTCGAGTGCCGTTGATGAAGTCGCGCCGCCAGAAGAGCATGCTAAGCTGGTATACGATTCCATCGGGAGCGCGAAAATCTATCTGGAACTGGCTGAGGGCGACCACATGTTTGTCACCAACAGCGGCGAGGAAAAATCCACACTCGGACGCTATGTGCTCGCTTTTTTGAAGGATAATCTTGATGGTAAAACCCATTTGACCAGCATCACCGAATCAGAAGCTGAGATCTCAAGATTCTTGCAGGAATAATCAAATCACGACGTGGTGAAAAAAGGCGAAGCCATGAACGGCTTCGCCTTTTTAGTGACAGGATTATGGGGTCATTCTTGTCTTAACAAAAACCGAGCCTACCCGCTCGTCATTTTTTAGCGCCAGTAATAAGTTCAGACTGCCTAGTGTAAAGCCCCGTATTAATTTAATGATTTAAAGACGCGCAAGCAGGGCCAGCGGGGATTCTCACCGCTGTCTTTTCACTCTACCCCTAGGATTACCGCTTCCTTGAGCCACCCTTTTTGAGCTCCCATAACTTTGCATACTTCATAAAGTTATAGAAAGATGCGTTAAAGCAGGTAAGCAGGCCATCCACGCCGCCAAGAAAATAGCCTTTGAAGAAGTAGTGCTGAATAAAGGTCAGCGGAAAGACGATGATAATTGNGANCACGGACACCCCATTGCCTCTTTCAAATTTGTCCTCGGCTTTAGCCTGGCTGTATTTGTTCGATTTATCAATACGCTGTGAGTAAGTGAGATTTTCATGGTGGTTAATGGTTGCGTCAGTCTCTTCGACCTTGCCTTCTATACTAATGCCTTCGTGCACGCGGCGCGGTTCGTAATGGCCAGCAGTCTTGCGGAACAGGCGAATCAGACGATCTTCGCCACCAAAGCGTCTAGGCCGTTTGCCCCACCGGTATAAGGTTCGATTTGATTCCAGTGCATCGACTTTGTTTTCCCTCACTACCCGAATAACTTCCTCTAGATATTTGTCAGTGAGGATTTCATCAGCGTCGATGTTGAGCACCCAATCGTTACTGCACAAACTCAGGGCATGGGCTTTCTGTTCGCTGAATCCTGACCATTGGCGAAAACTAGTTTTGACGTTTTCATACTGACCAGCCAACTCCGGAGTGCCATCGGTGCTGCCGCTGTCCACCAGAATAACCTCGTCAAACTCTACCAGGCGGTCCAGACAGGCGCCGATATTGTGCGCCTCATTAAGCGTGATAATGTATACACTGACAGAAATTCTCTGGAACATTTGAGGAGCCCAACCTAGGAGAAATTTGTTTCGACGTCTGCTCAATCTTCTACAGCTTGGGCTGTATCGTGATCGAGGATGTTATCATTTATNGCAGCCATCACGGACAGCGGACGCAAAGATGTCATACATCGGTAGTTATAGCTGCATCGGAAAGTATCGCAGTCTTCGCCACATACCTCTGAGCCGCGCACAAGGTGGCTATTTTCACCCAGCGGGGCCCATATAGTTTCATTACTGGGGCCGAACAGAGCAAAAATCGGGATACCAGTGGACGCCGCTAGGTGCATTGGGCCACTGTCGCCACCAACAAATAGTCGACAGCGCCGGTAGAGCTCTGCCAGTTCTGCAAACGAAAGCCGGTTGCAAAAATTGAGGACNTCAATCCCTTCCAGCCGTGCCGTCACTGCGTCAATTATTTCAGCATCGCTATCACCCGCTCCAACCCAAACAACCTGCAGCCCTGCTTCGTGTAGCAGGGTTACCAACTCTGCGAANTATTCCTGTGACCATAGTTTNTAGGAGACACTGGCACCGGGATGAATGGCAACGAGCCCCTTGCCCGCCGCTTCCATTACCAACTTTTCAATAGTTTCACACGCTGAGGCACCAATCCGATAAGGCAAACTGCTGGAAGGCGGCACCTCGTCTACATATGCGGCGACGATTTCTCCGAAGGCACTAAAGCGATGACTCTGATAATTGAGTTCGCGGATATCAGTATAGAACAACTCCGAGCGCTTTCCTTTATGCCCAACCCGATTGCGGCAACCGCTCAATAGTGCGAGGACACCCGTGAAGCGCTCCCCTTCCAAATCGAGAATAGTGTCTGTGCGCGCGCGCCGAAACGCCCCCATGAAGCGCCAGTAATGAGATAGTCGGCTAAAAAAAGGTTTGTCCTTCGCCATCTCACTCCGCGGAAACAGCAGGGTTCGGGTTCTCGGCGGCAATACCATAGCGGCGAGCGGGCCAAATCGAACATCCAGCACAACAAGGGCATCTGGATAGTTTTTCAGCACTTTTAGCACCCAGGGCAACCCGAGGACAAAATTACCAAGGAAGTGGGTCGGGAATAAGAGAATGGGAGCTTTTTCAAGATTCACGGTGGTTAATTTGGGTTGTCGGCTTTGTTTTTATTGTCGGCGTCATGCCTTGTTATGAGTCCCTAAATAAGGAGCTGCAGCCATTTTTTGCGGCAAGTCTCCACAATACCCAGACAGGCTTTGAGGCAATGGCTCTGGCAGTCAGAGGCGGCCTGAGATACTCAGAACTCCAATTTGCCACGAAATTGACACATTTTCACGGATTTCATCTCCACTACCCTACAAAATGTTACAAAGTCGCCGAAACCAAAACTATATAATTCTTCGCATCTTAGAGAGGCTCCTTGTGTCTGGAAAGTTGCAGCCCAAACCAATAAACGACCAGTAAATCAAGAATTAATGGAATCTGCTAAGCTACTACGGAATTTAACATGATCTCCCGGCAAGGAACCAAACGCCAATTACTCGCGAAAACTAAAGCCAGCCTGCTTACGGCAGCGNTGGCCTGGTCACTGTCAGTCGCCGCCGAGATTCCTTCCACCGAGTTTAAAGAAAAAGACTCTACCGTAGTGTACCCGGCGGCATACTTTGACCAGTTCTACCCCGTCTCAGCCAACGATATGCTGAGCCGTATTCCCGGCATTGAATTGGCCTTACGNGGCAGCAGCAGCGGGCGCGGCCTGGGATCCGGTGCGGGTGAAGTGCTTATTAATGGTCAACGCATCACCGGCAAGAACAACGGTGGCCGCAGCCAGCTAGCCCGCATCTCTGCCGATCAGGTGGAGCATATCGAGATTATTCGCGGCACNTCGAAAGAACTGGACATACGCGGCAGCGGGCAGATAGTAAACGTCGTGTTGCTAGATTCACCCANCCGCTCCAGCACTACGGTGCAGCTACGCTCCGATGTCGTTCAGGACGGCACCTTGGACCCTGGCGGCCAGCTCTCTCATGCTGGCCAGACTGGACATTTAAACTACCTGTTTAACGTGGGAGCCGATCCCCGATATCGCGCTTGGGAGAGCCAGGAATTGAGCTTCAGCCCGCATGGTGATCTTACCGAGGTTCGCCGCGAGTCTCGTACCCGGGATGAAACCCGGCTGCAGACCAGCATGAACCTGGGCTACAGCTTCCAGCGCAGCGTGGTGCAGTTCAATGCCCTATATGAAACACTCGGCGATGTCCCGGATGCGCGTTATCGCACCATCACCCAGATGTCAAACAATGCCTCACGGGTGGAAACCGAGTCCAACGCCAACCAGCGCTATAACTGGGAAATCGGCGGTGACTTCGAACACGATTTCCGCAACACAGGCACCTTCCGACTTTTGTTCATCGTCAATGATCGCGACTCGGTAAACGAGCGCAACCGTTTTCAGTTGCTTGATGACGTGAGCACACAAGACCTGTTCATCAAGAATGCGGGTCGCGATCGTGAGCGTATCGCGCGCACCTCCTATACTTTTGACTTAAGCGGTTCCCAGGGTCTGGAGCTTGGTGTTGAAGGCGCTCAGACAATACGCGATTCCAATCTAATGCTTGCCCGTGATACCGACGGCGAGCGCAATCCGGCATTTGGCAACCTAGTTCCGGTGAGTATTCCAAACGGAAACTCCTCGGTTCAGGAAATGCGCACTGAACCTTTTGCCAATCATAATTGGCAGCTTAGTCCTAAAATGTCGCTGGAAAGCTCAATAGTGGTGGAAATTTCTACCATCGAACAGAGTGGCGATGTCAGCAACTTGCGCGACTTTCAGTTCGTGCGACCGCGAATCGACTACCGTTACGACATCACCTCCAGCCTACAGCTGCGAGCCGGCGTCCGCAAAGATGTGGAACAGCTCAGCTTTTCTGACTTTAGCGCCTCCGTGGATGGCGGTGACGAAGACAGAGAAACCATAGCAGGTAACCCCGACATTCGTCAGGAACAATCCTGGCGCTATGAGTTGAATCTCGAAATGAGGCTGCCTAACGAACTCGGTGTAGTCAATTCCCAATTCTGGTATCGCGACGTGGCAGACCATATCGATCGAATTGATGTCTCTAGCAGCGAAGACAAGCTAGAATCTGCCCGCGGCAATATCGGCGACGGCAAGCGCTATGGGCTGAACCTCGACGTCAGTACCAAACTTGACCCATTAGGCCTCAACAATGCCCTGCTGACTACCGGTGTGCGCCTGCGTGACTCTGAATTCATGGATCCTTTCCTAGGTATCAAGCGACGTCAGCGCGGCAACGGCCGCTGGCAGGCCAACGTGGGTTTCCGTCATGACGTCTCTTCACGCGGCTTGACCTATGGCTTCAACTACAGCAATAACTCTAATGGCAGCACTGGCCGCCTGGCGATAGATATCGATGATATCGAAGAGTTTATCGAAGCCCCTCGCCTCTCTGCCTATGTTGAGAAACGTGCTTTTGGCAACCTCATGTTTCGACTGGAATCCAACAACATAACGAATGCTGAATGGTGTCGAAAGCGAACCCGTTTCGTTGGCGCCACTGCCGGTGGTGTGGTTGAAGAATTTGAAGACTACTGTAACGGTGGCGGCATGGAGCTGACACTTCAGGTTCGCACTACTTTCTGATTCCCAGCACAGCAACTTGACTCCAGAATCAAAAACCCCTCTCGGAGGGCTTTTTTGAGGCGCACTGACAGGCGCAACTCAGCTCGCAGCCTAACCTAGCGTGATTTGCGAAAACCAATGGCCGCGCCAATCAAACTCAGGACCGGCGCAGTCACAGCAACTACCAAGGTAAGAATGACACCCTGGGAAGCCCTGTCGCCGCCGAAGCCAGTAATCAAAGGCAGCGGAAAAACCAAAGCAGCAGCCAGCACAAGGGACATAACTGCCCCTAGCATCATTCCCAACAGCATAAAGACCAGTGTTCGCATAAAAATTCGTCCGAACTATTACAGCTGGCTCAGTGGATCAGCGATTGCAGTGTAGGCGCTCGACACCACGAACGCACGAGCCAGCCAGATGATGGATATTCTTCCCGTCTGCAATAGCTGCAGGTAGGTGAGAACCAGTTTATCCGTCTCCCCTACTTGCCGTAGCACCAGCTAAGCACGACGGAATTGCACGATTGGCACTGTCAGCAGGGCTGAAAATACAATATTAACAAGGGCATCCAGTAGCCAGATGTCTGCAATAGCGCAGCAAATATCTGGCTCCGAAAGAGCTACCGAATATGCGATGACCTGCACCAACGGAAATACACTCGCAGCATCTGCGCAGCAAACAAAGCGATTTACTGGGGTAATTCTTTGCAAGACTGAGCCTCTGCTGACTGAAAATCCTGTCTAGAGCTCACAATTCGTTTAACTAAAGCGGTTTTTCCATAGTAACTACCAGATTATCCGAGCCGTTTTCTCCCCTCAATACTGCTCGACTGACTTCCTTGAAACCTTTGGCCAGGTAAAGTGGTTCACCTGCCACGGTTGAACCCAGAGCAATACGCTTGAATCCCGCGGCACGAGCCGCATCCTCGCTCAGTTGAATTAATAGAGAGCCAATACCTTGGCGTGTCCACTCCGGGTGGGTGTACATGGCACGGATTCGGGCTGCCTCTGTCGCCGGATCGCTGAGACTGTCATCGCGCCCTTTCGTGTGATTGCCGCCATACAGGGTACGTCTTTTACCCCAACCACCACAGCCTACTAACACTTGCCTGCTTTCAAGTTCGGCTTCGATCAGAAAATAGCTGCCATCATCTATTAGNGNCTGGTCCATCCCCATGGTTTCCTTGGCTGCCTCAATCTCTTCACGTGATATATAGGCCTTCATGTTCTCTTCAATCGCCAGGCGCATTAGATCGATGATGGCGGGGATATCTGACTGTGCTGCTATACGATGACTGAATTTCATGGTTAAACTTGCNGGTTTACTATGNATTGAGGCTTCAATTGGGCTTGATATTTAGCACGTGACGCTCCAGCGTACGCCGCCTCACCACGGCCCCATAGACATTACCAGCATGGTCGACGCCAACGCCCTCTGCGCCGGAATGATCATCTCGCAGCGGCTCCAGATCCTCGATAAAGCTGTGGACCGTACCGTCGATTGCCGAGCCGATGCGNATCCCTTTCATTATGCCCATGAGCTCCCCGGCTCCAGTATCTGGGCCTGACTCGGAGTCGGCCACATAGATCGTATCGTCCGCCGTGATCATGATGCCACTGGGCCGACCAAACTGCGTCCATTCATCAATAAATTCACCCTCCTGCGACAGAATTTGAATGCGGTTGTTTTCCCGATCACCAACAAACAAGCGGCCCCTAGAATCCATAGCCAGGGTATGAGGCTCGTTCATCTCTCCAGCCCCTCTTCCCTTGCGGCCAAAAGCCTTGATGAAGCTACCGTCGCTGTCGAAATGCACAATGCGATTGTTAAGGCCATTGCGATGGCTCTCGGCGACAAAGATATCGCCGTCGCTGGGATCGACAACGACATCATTAGGCCAATAGAGGAAGCCAGGTTCAGAGCCACCTTCACCGGGCCGCCCAAGAGTCATCAGGACTTGGCCATCCGGGCTGAACTTGTACACCTGGTGACCGATATCATCGCTTGCCCTAGCATCGGTGACCCAGAGGTTACCCTCGTGATCAACCGTGGCGCCATGGGGGAACACAAACAGGCCCTGGCCAAAGCTGGCCAGCAGTTTGCCGTCGTAATTAAATTTAAGGATCGGGTCTTCAAGACGATCTTCGCAGGAATTTTCGAAACAGCGGTGCACCACGTATATAGTCTTACCATCGGGTGCAGGCTCAACCGCGGTGACAGCCGCCCAGGCCGCAATGTTGCTTGGTAACTCACCCCAATCGCGCTGAGTAATGTAGGGCCGTGGCAGATCATTGCGGACGCCGTGGGCAACAGGTTCCGCGTCAGTCTGACCTCGCACCGCACTGCTGGCGAATATGAAAACCAGGAACATCATGGGCAGCACTGCGTTCATTACTTCAATTTTAACCTTTGCTATTTTCCGGGATCGATGCATCCTGACTGACTCCCTCTAACTATTAGACCCAGTTTAGCCAGTTTCCCATCACCAACAAAGTAGCGTTTCATTGAAGCGACATCACAACAAAAAAGGGGACCTACGGCCCCCTTGTTGACTGATACAGCTCACGGTTTAAGCCAACCTATTGCAGGGTCAGATTCGCCTGATTGATAATATAGGTGCGTATTGCCTCGGCATCGCCATCACCCAGTTCACTGGCAAAAGACACCATGCCGGCATCAGACAACTCGCCCTCTAATACCACGGCAGCCCAGGAAACCTGAGTTGCCATGCGACGACTCAGACGCAGGTCAGGATAGGTATCCGCACGCAGGGAAATACCCATTGGGCCATGGCAGACCGCGCAGTTGCGGTTGTAGGCGGTCTCCCCCTGGGACAGCAGCTCATTGGACGCCTCGATCTGGGGAATTTCAAAATCGCCATCCACACTGGTCGTNATTGGATTACTGGGCAGCATNGCGTCGCCACCAGCGCGNTAAATCAATAGCCGGGAATTGTTTCTTGAGGCCAGCGTAGTAGATTCTGCCGCGCCTGGTCCTGCCTTGGGTAGGGCAGGTGAACCCACCAGCAGGGCAATATGCTGCACACCGTCCACGGTGAAGGTTGCCGGTGCTGCCATCACGCCAGCCTGCACGTAGTCTGTCCACAGGGCTTCACCGGTCTCATCGTTATAGGCAACAAATTCCCCGGAGCGCGTGCCCTGAAACACCAGGCCACCGGCCGTTGCAAGCACACCCGCGTTACCTTCTCCGATTGGGTGCTGCACGCGCCATACCTCTTCCTGAGTCACTGGGTTCCAGGCCTTGAGCAGAGAGGCATTGGTAGGAATTTCAGGCTGACTCATAACTAATTGGAATCCCCGTCCAAAATCGACGCCGGTATTCCAGCCATCCGGATCGGTAACGAACTCGCCGTCAGCCACGTAACCCATGAAGTTTTCAGTCACTGGAATGTAAACCAGGCCGGTATCCTGGCTGAACGCCATGGGATACCAGTTGTGACCACCCAGCGGCCCAGGCAGAACAATGGCCGGGTTGTTTGACTTCTCATATCGGGCATCGGCAACCTCAACCGGACGGCCAGTCTGCAGGTCGATATGAGTTGCCCAGTTTATCGGCGTATAGTTGTTGGCAGAGATCAATTCGCCATCCTCAGCGTCCAGCACATAAAAGAAGCCGTTCTTGGGTGCCTGCATCACGACTCGGCGCATATCACCCTCAATCTCGAGATCAGCCAGCATGATATGCTGGGTCGCAGTGTAGTCCCAGGTTTCTCCCGGTGTAGTCTGATAGTGCCAGCGATAGCTGCCGTCGTCCGGATTCAATGCGACAATAGAGGAAAGAAACAGATTGTCCCCACCGCCGGGGCTGCGCAAAGCCTGGTTCCAAGGTGATCCATTGCCGACGCCGATATAGAGCAGATCTAACTCAGCATCATAGGCCATGGCATCCCAAACGGTGCCGCCCCCACCTAGGTTCCACCAAGCACCAGTCCAGGTATCTGCAGCCGCGGTCATCACATCACTTTCATAGCCATCCGCCGGGTTGCCGGGAACCGTGTAGAAACGCCAGGCTTGCTCACCAGTCTCGACGTCATATGCGGTCACGAAACCGCGTACGCCATACTCGGCCCCTCCGTTGCCAATCAATACTTTGCCTTTGACCACGCGCGGCGCGCCAGTAATCGTGTACGGCAGCGCCGCATCTACAGTCGCCACTTCCCATTCAACTTCACCGGTTGCGGAGTCGAGGGCAACCAGACGTCCGTCCAGCGTGCCTACAAATATCTTGCCGCCCCAGGCCGCAACACCGCGATTCACCACGTCGCAACAGGCATCCCGACCCTTGGCGCGATCCACCTGGGGATCATAGGTCCATAGTCGCTTTCCGCTGCGCACGTCGAAGGCATGCACTAGGCTCCAGGCGGTGGTGATATAAAGCGCACCGTCCACCACCACTGGTGTGGATTCCTGCCCGCGACTGGTGGTCATATCCGCATACCAGCTCAGACCGAGTTCGCTCACGGTATCCCGATTAACCTGATCCAACGGACTATAGCGCTGTTCATCGTAGGTGCGGCCGTAGCTGAGCCAGCTCTCGCTTTCTGCGCCCCGCAGACGCTCAGCATCAATTGCTGCGCCATATTCAATTTGTTGCGCCGCCACTGGCAGAGCGACCGCCAGGGTAAGTCCCGCCAGCCTTGGTGCACGAAATGTCATAGATAGTCTTCCTATACTTGCTTCAAATCTGTGGTTGAACCCGCCAACAGCAGCGGACTATATACTCGAGCGCTTACTTGTCAAGACATCATGAGTTTGGCATAGCCTTGCATTAGAGTCTATTCTGCAGAGCTGCTAATTGGATGGGGGGGATCTATAACTATATGAAATACATGAAATTTATACTCCGCCTCAGCTCAGATACGTAGCGACATCATCAGGAAACCGGTGAACGCTGCATTGTTGGGTGACAGTGACTTTCTGACATTTTTTCTCATGCTCAGGACGTTTCTGCGATAAGTTGCGTAAAACTCCCAGCTTGGTTGAGGTTTGTATTCCAGATCCTCTAGTTCGAAGTGGGAGATCACGCCCTTTGCGGTGGTGGGCTTTACAAACACTTCATCCAAAGGATGGAAATAAACCGGCAAAATGGAAATCAGCGACCACTTCGCCAGTTTGCGCGACTGCAGCACAGATAACACCATTTCGAAACCCAGCTGCTGGTCCCCGTGTAACTGGTTCTTCAAACCTGATGCCAACGCCTCTTGTTCAACAGAATTCAACGACCTGACGAAATCCCGATACTTGGGTTTCTCAAACATCGATACCATTGACGACCTGCCAATGTAACGGGCCATATCGTTAACAACAGCNCGAGAGTTCTTGAATTTCGGTTTCGCAAAACTTTCCTGTACCTGTTCGATCATCCGGTTCATGTTGTGCTTTTTGCCAATCACTGCCATCTCAGGATCCGTGAACCCCTTGGGGTAGCGGGCCAGGAAAGCCGCCTCTGCCTGTTTGAGCTTTTTCAAATTCATTCAACATTTCCGTCATTNAAGAATTTACACATCGCGGCTGCGCCCGTGTGTAGTTTAGATTCCCCTTCCCCAAATCCACCCAACAAATTTNCGAGTAAACCTTACTTGACTNTTAATCAAGCAAGCTATGAATTATATGGATCAAGCATGCTTTACATTACATTGGGAATCAGGCGTGNAAGATNCACTTAAAAACACATCAGAGGAGCATTCTGCCTCAATCCCTCACCGATCCAAAGANACCAAAGTCGCCTGCGCTCAGCGGCCCGGATCTTGATCTGGGCCATATCTCTCACCCCAAGCGAGATCGTAATTAGCAACCAGTTAATACTAGAGAACTTATTTTGGCCTGTTGCACTGTTTCCCGCAGTCCTCTCTATCTGGGCGTTATAGCAATAATCCTTTTTCTAGGTTGGTGCAGACGCGTTTGCGCGAAAAATTCAGGCCGATGGCTTGGTCATAGGATTTGGACTGGGCATGCTCATTTTGATTTTCTTAAACTACCTTTCCAGCCCAGACAGTCCGGGACCAATCGCCAGCGATATGCTGGTGGTGTTCGCCTTGTGCTATGTGGTCGGTCAGCTTTCGCGAACCCTGAACTATAGCCGATGCAAAGCAAG
Organism: Gammaproteobacteria bacterium; assembly: GCA_002684935.1. Taxonomy (GTDB): domain Bacteria; phylum Pseudomonadota; class Gammaproteobacteria; order Pseudomonadales; family Pseudohongiellaceae; genus UBA9145. The sequence continues at coordinate 15,167 of NYWC01000067.1, read as the reverse complement.
CTGAAGGTTCTTGGGGCGGAGCACGGTCGGTCTCAGGCGGGACTGGCTAAGAAACTGAAAGTATCTCGTCAAACTATTAACGCGATAGAAAAAAAAGTATGCCCCCAGTATTTCTCAAGCAGTCAAGATCGGCAGGCTGCTTGGAATGCCAATAGAAGACATTTTTATCGAAGACTAGTCAGCCATCTTTCGTTAATGCGCGAGCGCGTTTGTTTGCTTNAATGAAAAAGGGGCTCATCTGAGCCCCNCTTTTACCTGGCTTTACTCAACTACTTTTTAGTCAGCAGGCTCCAAACGCACGATNGGCGTTGGACCAGCNTNACGGTCAGAGACAGCNAGNTAGATATAGCCATCNGGACCCTGACGCACGTCTCGGATACGCCCGACGTCATAGACAAGAGTTTCTTCAACGACCACGTTGCGATAATCATCATCCATGTGCAGTCGCGCTAGCTGTTCACCAGCCAGAGAGCCGGAAAAGATATCACCAACCCACATGGGGAACTTGTCGCCGCCGTATATCATCAGCCCGGAAGTCGCGATTGATGGCACCCAGAAATTCGTNGGGTTTGTCATACCCTCTTCACTGATACCGACATGAATGGGCCGACCAAACGCACCATAGTTCACTCCGCGACCAACTACTGGCCAGCCGTAGTTATTGCCGGGCTCAATCAAATTGATCTCATCGCCACCCTGGGGGCCGTGCTCGGATTCCCAAAGATCACCGGTAATCGGGTGCATGGCCAGGCCCTGGGGGCTGCGATGACCGTAGCTCCAGATTTCCGGCAGCACGCCAGCTTGACCTAAGAATGGATTGTCGTCAGGTACTGTGCCATCCTCATTCAAACGTACCACCACACCCTGGTGGTTGCTCAGATCCTGGGCCGGGTGCGCCATCAGCGCATCACGGTCACCCACCGGAGGCGCCATGCGGTCACCNAGGGANAGGAACATGTGGCCTTCACCATCGAATACCAGCTTGCCTCCATAGTGACCAAAACCAACCGCCTGCGCTGCGAATAGCTCAACGACATTAGTCAGGCGATCATTTTCNAGTCGACCACGGACAATCGCCGTAGTCGAGCTNCCACCCACTGGTTTGGAGAAAGTCAGGTAAACCCACTGGTTATCGCTGAATTGAGGGTGCGGCACCACATCGAACAGNCCACCCTGACCCTCATAGAATACTTCCGGCGTACCGGGAATGGCTTCAGGCAACAGCTCGCCATCGCGCACGATGCGCAGGCGGCCCGGCTTTTCAGTGATCAACATATCGCCGTTCGGCAGCCATGCCATAGACCACGGGTGCACCAGACCTTCTGTGACTGTCACCACGCGATAGTCATGGTGTGCGCTCTGGTAGACGTCCTGAGCGCTGGCATTCACTGCAACGGTGGCTACCAGGCAAAGACCTGCAAGCTTATTTAAATAACGAAGCATTGGTTTTTCCTCCTTAATTCAGGGCCTCACATGCACTTCTCAGAGGCCACAGCACAATCGTAGTTTCGAATTCGTTGATTCAACCCTGAGGGGTCAAAAATTGCACGCATCTCTCGAGTACGAGAAGGTAGCGAGAGCGGGATGCATTGTCCATTAAATCTCGTGGAAATGCTTGAATTTCAGGGTGAAATTTCCGGATTTCGGTTNCCATGCTGGCATTGCCNAGGGCAAGCTCATGTAAACGCAAACGGCCTAGGCACGCGCGGAGCTCTTAATATGATCAGNANAGCAACAATCCTCGCGGCAAGCATGGCACTGGCGGCATGCACTACCGGGAGAGATGAACTATTTCTTAATATGAATGAGCAGGAACTCGCGGCCTACAACGCTGAATTACCGGAAAGACGACAAATTGTCTGCGCTGAGGGAGTGCGGCACGGCACGGCACGGCTGATCAGAAAAGTCTGCACCAGCGCAGCCCGAATGGACAGGCTCATTCAGCCCTCAGGCGCCGATGACTATAGCTATGTTAGCNGGCTGAACGATCCCGGCTTTAATCGTCGCACTCCCGATGACAAATCTGCACTTNCAAGGGTTTACTTTTCACCGCCACCGCCGGGATATGACCGACCGATTATTCATGTGATGNGTCNGCATTGACTGGTTGGCTTATTTTATCCTCACNGAAAAACGNTCGTCTTCGAAAACAAGAACAAACGCGCAAAAGCATTNCCCTCCNTTATTTANATATCTCATTTAAGTCGGNGAGGACATACATGGTCANGAGTTTGGCGNTGGCAACTCCAGTNTATGATATTGCCAAGGGTACTTTTGATGACGTNATGACAATCCCAGATGCACGTTTTTTTGAACTATAGATAAGGCATTAATTCATAGTGTTTTAGAATATCGCCTGTGTTATCAGTCAGTTTTCTTTCAAAATGCGCGGAAACGTCCTGCCCCCAGGTTTGCTTTAACGTGGGCCACAAAGCCTTCCCACCATCGGTCACAAAAATTGAAAGCATCAGAGCTTCAAATCCCTCGTATGAGGCCTGATTTATATAACCGTCTCTTTTCATATACCACGCTTGTTCAACCAAAAGCATGAAATCAATGACCCAAGTCGTGAAAATATGTTTTCCGCTTTGAGTAGAGCGCGAATAGTCTTTCATGCAAATCGAAACAGCTTCCAAGACGATGTTGCTAGACCTTGTAATAGAGAAAAAATCTCTTGCAGCATTGAGGATTTCCCGCTGATGACTCGCTCGTTGCACCTCTCTGTTCTGTTTTAGTTGAAGACCAACAAAAACAAATGAGACCAGCAAAAATAGCGCCGCGANAAATTCAGAAACTGCACNTAGAGCCAACCAATTCATATGGTNTCCTTAAAATATGAGTTTATTTTGTTAGGTTATTTTACTTACGTTTTCGGCATAGAAAGGGGGCTGACCACGATTAACAAAAATTTGCCGCAGATCTATTAGACCTGCCCGAGGCTTTCTCTTGTTATTTCTCGATTTCTCTACCGCGATTTCTCTTTCATACCGGTTGGTAACAGGCACGAANTTTNCGTTTATTGATAATCGGGCCGCCTTGATGTCAGCTTCATTCATCGCCTCCGCTACAANCGCNGGGTNCACCGCGAGGCGTNCTACTTTGTGGCAAAACGTAGTNTGCCCTCTTTTTACTCTTTTCTTGANCTAACGCAGCTCTTTGAGGTTGTTGTTTCTTGTCAAATTATCTTGGACATTGTTGAAAAGCATGGTTTATTGTGTCGGTCTCTGCTGCTTCTATCCTAGCTACTTTTTTCTTTAATTTGNNAGGAAAGCGTCGCATGTATGGTAACGGAGTAGATCGTGGAAATCTGGATTTGGTTTGATGAGAACGAGGGTATTCTCAGCGGCATTGCTGCCACGCTTGTAATTTTTGGCGCGCTCAGCACGGTTGGGCGAGACTTTGTTTTCAAGCTTCTCGGGTTCAGCAAGCCTCAGCAAAAGATCACGTTAGCTGAACTTAGTAAGCCGTCACCTCATAAAATTCAGTTTGCCAACTCCGATGGCGTCAAAATCGCTTATACAGAGCAGGGTAAGACATCACCCGATTTAATCGTCACACCCGGTATTATTTCAAATTTACATGTCTTATCCAATCTGCCGCCGATACGCGATACCATGTCAGGGCTGGCAAAATTTTCACGCGTAATCAATTTTGATAAGCGAGGTCAAGGGCTATCTGATCCGATCGCCGAAGTCGCATCGCTAGGCGAGCGGGTGAAAGATATCGGTGCTGTTGCTGATGCCGGGGGAGCAGACCGGTTTGTTCTGATGGGGATATCAGAGGGTGGTCCAATGAGCATCTGTTATGCCGTTGCGAACCCTGATCGAGTTAAAGGATTGATACTGTTTGGCACTACGCCGCGCTTTAGCCGATCAGACGATTATCCGATTGGCATGTCCGACAAGGCGTTGAACCATTTAAGTCAGAATTGGACGACTGGTGCAGCACGTGACATATTTTTCCCAAGCATCAGCCGTGAGACGATGGCTGATGACACCTATCGCGCTTTAGAGAAACTGTTGTCCGACCGTCGCTCGTTGCATCAGATAGTCGAGTACATGAAGTCTCTTGACGTTAGGGACCTGCTTCACAAAGTTAGCTGCCCGACATTAGTGATACATTTTTCAGGTGATTTGGCCGTACCGTTGCATATGGGACGTTATCTTGCTGACCATATTCCAAATGCCCGTTTTCTTGAACTCGCAGGGGTTGACCATGCTGACCTGGCAAGCGCGCCCAGCGCCATCACCGAGATTCGTGATTTCATCAATGCGCTGAAATAGGTGAAGACATTATCGCCGCGATTTACATGCCAAAACCTTGTGTGAGTTGGAAGGCGTTGCTGAGATTTCCACCAGAGAAGGATTAAAGCAACAAAAAAGTAGCTGCTCGCTTTGAGATAACTGCTTGATATTGTCTCACGCTGCATCTACAGGCGCGCTCTGATCATTAATTGCATTGCGGTAAAGCCCAAAGGTATTAAGTTTCTCTAGCGCTAGATCGTAAGTTGGTTGCGCATGAGTCTTGGGCAATCCACGTTCGAGACGGCTAAACTCTTCTTCGTAATGTCGGTTTAGCTCTGTTGCGAGCTTCGCAGCTTCGACATCGTCTCTAGTCTGCAATGACTTAAGAATATGGGGCTGAGGGTAGTGAGCTTTTACACTGACGGGAACATGTCGACGATAATGCCAAGTGAGCCGACCTTTTGGCTTAAACAGATACTGAACAGACACGTTGAGTGTACCTAGAGCAAGAGAAACCATATCTTACCTCAATCGCAATTATGTATACGCTTATGTATACGGTAGAGGAAGATTTTCTGCTTAGGCTATTGATATTATTATATATTATATATTATATCTGAATGTGGCACGCCCGGAGAGATTCGAACTCCCGACCAACTGGTTCGAAGCCAGTTACTCTATCCAGCTGAGCTACGGGCGCGTGAAACACATGATTATATCTGTTTGTGGGATTGAGGTCACTTCGGGATAAGCATGGAGCTGGACCAGCAGGAGCTCCTCGCAGGCTTTGGAGTCTCGCTAGTAAGCGGCGTTTAGCGAATTAGGAAGACTGGGCAGGATCGCAGTCAATTACTCTGATCGAGCCGGCGATCACAGTTCGCCGTCTTTCCGATCAGCAACTTACTCAAGCATTCTAGACACGGCCCTTCACCCGGCTGAGCTATGGGTGCGCGACGTGCTGAACCATAGCGCCTTCAATGCCTTAATTCTGATGTTTTTTCCTGGTCATTCTGAGTGGATATTGTCTTTCACCACAGTTGAACTTGCGACAACACGCTATCTGATGATATGGATGTAAAAACGCAGTTGTTGAGACTACAGCTTTCTGAGCAACCTTACGCATATTAACTTTCTGCCAAGTCCCTGCTTTGCAAATCTCCCATGCGATTGCAACAAGTTGCTCTTTCAGATTTTCTTTGCAGTAGCTCATTTCAAACTAATGTTTCCTTATATACGATAAATGTTTTCTCAGTAAACATTATGTTTACTTAGTGAATATACTGGACTTTAGCAACAGATTTATAAGGAGGGGCCGTTTTTGTGGATGCTATCGCTGCGAGCAGTGGTGGCACGGCGATTCACAATCTATGATCTGGCCCGATAATCCGTTATGGTAAGGAGTGGAAGAATGAAAGCGAATATTGAAGGCCTCATTATGACAGGGATGTCCGTTGACAGCAGAACGCCGGAGCTTGAGTTTAGCGCACCGAGTGCGCGTACTTTGCGCAAAGTGCTGGAGATTGGCGGTTGGCTGATGATGGTGGCGCTGATTTTTACCGGGCTCAGCGCAATCTTTGGCCGTGGCGATTTTTTGATAGAAGCGGGTTCCCAGGAATTCAGCGACCCTATTGAGCAGTTCAATCCGTTCGATGGCCGCTATGTCCAGTTCTCCCCTGCCAGNTGGGCCCACCTGGTCACGGGACTGCTGATCTTTTGCCTCGGGCCACTGCAGTTTATCCGACCGATTCGCAAGAACTACCTCAACTTTCATCGCTGGAGTGGCCGCGTTTGGTTAGTTGCCGGCGGTATCGCCGCTTTCTCCGGAGGATTTATTGGCATCTTCCAACCCTTTATGGGAGTCGATGGTCAGGGTTTTAATGAGTCCATGGCGACAGCCTTTTTTAGCTTTTATACCTTGTTCTGCATGTACAAGGCTTACGCCAGCATCCGAGCAAAAAAGATTGGACCCCATCGCGAATGGATGATTCGCAGCTGGGCTCTAATGCTCGCGATTGCCACAGAGCGCCTCATGCTCGGTGTATTGATGTCAATTACCGATATAGGGATTGGCATTTTGTTTGGCACCACATTCTGGATGGCTNTCACAACGAACGCCGCCGCCGCCGAGATCTGGATCAACCTGACCCGCACCCCAGGCAACGGCAACCGCCATTGGAAAGACCTCGACGCCAAACCCGCCGCCTGAGGCATTACTGATATGGAAGCGAATGCCGTCGAAACTGTTTCTGTAGTGATTCAACTTTCAGTTGCGCCGGTGTTTGTATTGGCAGGTGCTGCCGGGATGATCAGCGTGCTCTCGCAGCAACTGGGCCGGGTGGTAAAGACACGGCTGTTGTCTGAAACCCACGGTGAGCACCGCCCTGCAGTCTGAAATCGCTGGCCTGTGGAAGCGTACCCGACCGGTAGTCTGATCCCTGCGAATGTCTGTGTTTGCGGCCCCTGCTAGTTTGCCTAGTGATCGTTACCCTGTTCTTCGGTGAGCTCACCGGCTCCGATCTGTCTGCCGCCATCGCCACACTGTTCATCTTCTCGATGACTTTTATTATCCTCGGGCTAATGCTGTTCCTGGTTGAAGCCAGCATCTCCACCAACCGTATCGCCAAGGCATTGTGGAGATGCTCGAAGCGGAGAATGCAAACAAGCTTGGTCCCGCAAACTAGTTCCCGCGCCAACTCTCAATTGAAGATATTCAGGATGCGAGAGTATTTTACCGCGAACTGCTGTGCATTCTCACGCGGTGCAAACAACATATTGTTCTCGTCCACTTCGTTGTACACGATGTAGAGGCCGGCGTTGGCCGATTGCAGCCAGGCAAAACGCAGATTGGTTGAAATCACATCGTCGCGCTTGTTGTATTGCACCAGGGTTTGCAGGGTCATGCGCGGCGTGAAGGCATAGGTGGCGCGAAAACGCGCAATGTCTACTTCAAAGTCTCCACCTGGCACAGGCAGGTCAATGCTGCTGTGGCTCCAGGTGAGCTCGCTAGTAAACTTTTCGCCGACCCGATAGCGAATTGTAGAATCCAGATTCTCGCGGTTGCCACCAAAAAAGCCACCAATACGCGAAGAAAAATTTACACTGAATGGCGCACTCCGATTGCTCCAGTAAACCAGCTGAGCTTCCTGGTGCTCATAATCACCCACCGGAACGCTAACACCATCCACGATTTCAAAGGGTTCAAATACCCCTTCCTGTGTGAAATTCGTCCCAGTATGAATCTCCATGCCGCTGTTAAATTCCCAGTGATTGTCGATGTGCAGGTAACCAGTCTGCTGGTTACCGTCGAAATCCCAATAGCCGCGATAGTTCATATGTGGGCGCAACTCCTGCAGTTGCCCCCAATTCTCCGGTCGGTAGCGATAGCGCCAGCCCGCCTCGTATTTACGAAAATCTTTTCGGGCCAAAAAACCAACTTCTGGATTAAAGTTAGCTCCAACCTCGGAATAACCAGCATTCAGGGCCCAGTCCTCGTCATTGAAGTTCCAGGTTATTCCGCCGGCCATATCATCACCATTGACCCCTGGCGTCTCTGTTTGAGATACCCAACCGCGAATAACAGTATAATTGCCGATACCCCAGCGCCCATCGATTGCATAGGTGCGATTGATGTCGCCATCCTGAACCCCATTAACTGCACCATTTCCATCTCGTTCCACAAACATCATGCCTATCGCTGAGCGATTGGGAAGTTCCTGATTGATGCGAACCACAGAGAAATCGTTTAGGGGAACGGTTCCTTCGATGCCTTCGGTACGCATGCGTAATAGACCCACATTCGTGGTGTCACCGATCTTACCGGTCAAGCGCCCACCGGCGTCGATTGGAAATTGCGTACCCGCGTTAATGCCGATTCGACGACTGAAGAAAAGCTCAACTTCGCGCGGATTACCGATTGCAAACTGGCCCGCGTTTTCCAGGAAAAAGGGGCGCTTCTCCGGGAAGAACAAGCTAAAACGATCAAGGTTCACCTGAATATCATCAACTTCGACCTGAGCAAAGTCAGTATTGACGGTCATATCAAGTGTGAGACTTGGCGTAATGCCCCACTTCATATCGACGCCGTATTCCTCCCGAGATTGGGTTGAGGTCAAATTGCCACCACGCTCACTGAGGCTGAGAACGTATGGGGTTACCTGCAGTAGTCGCTGACTGGGCACCTCAATTCCTTCGATGAAGCCAGCTTCCGACACACGACGCAGATTAAAGTTGCGATCCAGTGGTGCCCAGTAGGATTCCTCATTGTTGCGACGGATGTTACGTTGAAAATTTATGCCCCAAGTCTGGGAATCACCATTGCCATAACGCAGAGCAACAAACGGAATGGCAAATTCTGCACTCCAACCCTGTTCAGTAATCTGTGCCTCAACCTCCCAGGTGGTATCCCAGTTAGTGTTAAACCCTCCAGTGCCTCCACCGCGGCCACCGAAGCCACCGCTGCCGCCTTCGTTGATGACCTGAGCATCAAATTCCATTCCGGATGGGTTAGTACCAAAGACGTAGCCATTTTGACGATCAAGCAAACCATCAATAATGACTTGAAAACTGTCCGTGTCATCAAGTGGAGAATCTCGGCGGCTGTCTGTTACCAGAATCGCTTCAGGATTTTCATCATAGGCCATGACGCCGATGTAGAGGGTATCATCACTAAAACCGACGAATACCTTTGTGTTTTGTGTGGCAGCCTGCCCTTCATTGGGCCGAACCTGGGTAAAGCCGCTGGTCGGTGTGATGCCGGCCCAGGCAGAATCCCCCAGTACTTCCCCATCAATTGTGGGCANAGCAGTCAGTGCCGCAGCCTGGGTAGTCGGTCGCACAGATTCAGAGCTGAGTTGCTGCGCCNAGGCAGTGGAAGAAATAACAATCGGGAGTGCTATCAAACCCACACAAAGGGCCTGACACCGCGTAATACTAACCATGAGAAAACCCGCTTCTAGACAATACTTATAGTGACTCTCTCAACAGAGCCACAGTTTATAAAGATATAACAATATCAACCGCTTAGCGCGGGGCTAAAGCATGGAGTTGTAATTGTTTGTAACGGTCAGCCGCGGAGCAGNCAGAGCTGCTCCAGCTGACTCAGGAAATAAGTCGGGAAAACTTAGGGGCGCTTGACGGCAATGGCCTGAATTTCGAAGCGGGCATCAAACAACAGCGTTCCTGCACCGATAAAAGCACGAGCTGGAAATTCCTGGCTGAAATACGTGCGATAGACCGCGTTAAAGGCATCGTAGTGGCTGACATCGGAGCANAAGATCTGCACGTAGACCAGATCATCCATGTTCATACCAGCCTCTTCCAGAGTGCCCTTAATGGCATCAAGNACATTGCGCGCTTCCTGCGCTGGATCGCTTGGNACCTGGTTATTTTCCAAGCCCAGCATGCCTGAAATGTACAGGGTATCGTCGGTCATCACTGCACCGCTGAACGGCGAGCCGCTGCCACTTGGGCTGCTTGGGTTAACATAGCTGCGTTCTTGTGCTGCGGAAAATTGTGCGGTGCAAAGGACAAGCACTGCAACTACACCACTGAGCCACCGCATGATCGCTTTAGACATACCTCACTTTCTCCTGTTTTGCGACAAATACTCTACTGAGCACTGGNAGCTACATCTTAATAGCTGCGCGCAGTCAAGATTTTGTTAATCGAGGCGAAGATTGTCCTTGATCAATCTCCGAAAGTGAAGCTGCATCGAGGCAAAATCCGGCCGCACTTAGTATGCAGCTAGCATCAATTCCTGAGCCGCCGCACTTTTGCGCAATAAATTTTGTAATCGCGGTGCTTGGTAGTGCCGTGCGCGTTAGTGCTTTCTACTTAAAGTTTGCACCGATCAGCCATGTAGTTACCATGGCTAGTACAGAAAAACAGGGAGAATCCAAAGCCATGAGCGAGCGGTGTTGGTGGCCAGGCACAAATAAACTCTACATTGCCTATCATGATGAGGAGTGGGGAGTCCCCATTCATGATGACCGACTGTTATTCGAGTTTATCTGCCTCGAAGGTCAGCAGGCTGGGCTGAGTTGGATCACCGTCTTGAAGAAGCGAGATCACTATCGCAAATGTTTCAAGAATTTTGAGATCGACCGGGTAGCGCAGCTGACAGACAAAACTATTGAGAAGCACCTGCTGGACACCGGCCTCATTCGTAATCGCTTGAAGCTCTACTCGATTCGCAGCAATGCNAAGGCCTTTCAGCATGTACAGCGAGAGTTTGGCAGCTTCGATGAATACATCTGGTCTTTTGTCGACGGCAAAACTATCGACGGAAAGCGAAAGCTGCGCGAAGATGTGCCCGCCTCCACGGCTATTAGTGATGAGATGTCGAAGGATCTTAAGAGACGCGGATTTAAATTTGTAGGCAGCACAATCTGCTATGCCTTCATGCAGGCNGCAGGCCTAGTCAATGACCATACAGGAAATTGTTTNCGCTACCGGGAAGTGAAAGACGCANATTAACAAACAAACTGGGANGGAGATNATGATTGGATATGTCACGCTGGGTACCAACGACCTGGAAAACTCGGCAAAGTTTTACGATGAGCTGCTAGCTGAGATANGTGCATCCCGCTTCATGGAGATGGAGNCTTTTATCGCCTGGGCTGTGAATCCACAGTCACCGGCGCTGTCAATTACCACGCCACATGACGGCGATCCTGCGACTGTAGGCAATGGAGTCATGATCGCTTTGGCGGTAGACAGCAAAGACAAAGTCGACGCGATCTATAAGAAGGCGCTTGAACTTGGCGCCCAGGATGAAGGTGCTGCCGGACCCCGAGGTGACACCTTTTATGCTGGATATTTTCGCGACCTTGACGGCAACAAGTTAAATGTGTTCTGTATGACTGAACCCGCCTGGCAGTANGCTGCGGACCTGGACTTCGCCACCTAGGCCGATTAGCGAAATTTCCCTCGCACTGGCGCACCCAACAGGGCGCTTGGCGCGTCACAACCCGAGAGATTTCAGCCAGCAGGAAAACGTAGTCAGGCCAGGGCAATTGCCTGCAATCCATGAGCTCGGGNCTCACTCATCCTGCTCGCGCTGGAGCTTNGCATAGGCTATNGANTTCATCTCATGGGCCCGGTTTCCGAACACGATCTTATGCAAAATATCGCTGATATGTTTCTGAAAATCATCGGCATGCAGGTAGGCAGCAACATAGCCGTCCATTGGATCCAGGGCCAGCTGTCGCAAGTCGAGGCGATGATCTTCAGTGATGATGATAACAGGCGTTGGCCCACGCAGTGGGCTCCGCTTCTCCTGTGATCTCATCTTGAACAGCAGTTGATCCCTCGGCTTCTTGTAGCTATTCCAGCCAGTTATCACGCAGGACAGACGGTTCGTTAGCAAACCATAGCCCCGGTTGTACTGCCTAATAACTTCCAGCGCATTGGTTTCGTTATAAGTGTTGATCGTGGTGTACAAACCAGTGTGGCCAATGAGTGTAGAGCACTCGTCGACCAATTCATTATCAAGGTCATACAACAGAACTACAGGTTTAAAGCTCATAGACTGCTAAGCCGACTTGAACACTACATTGGTAGAGATGGGGTCCCTTGTGGTTCGGGTTTCGTTCGCCGGTACCTCCGGATCTTCGTAGCCGAAGCTTATCCCGAATAATATTTTCGTACCATCCTGAATATCGAAGGCTTCTCGCACCATATCAGGATAATTCCGCATGGTACCCATAGGGCAGCTGTACAAACCAAAAGCCACCATGGTCAACATCAGGGTCTGTGCCCACATGCCAACATCGATGGCGACAGTAGTGCCAAAATTAGGATTCATACCGATAAAAGCTATGTAAGGCGCATCGAAAAACTCGAAGTTGCGCAGTACCGCCCGCATGCGCCCTTCTTTATCACCGCGCTCGATACCCATTTTCGAATACAGGGCCACGGCACATTCCACCTGCCGTGTTCGATACTCATCGGCAAAGTCGCCGCGATACTCATAGTCGGGATTAGGTGGTACCGCGCCAGCGGTATTCTCAACCATCTGCTTGCGCAGGCGCTCTTTCAATTCGCCTGAAGCCACGTACACCTTCCAAGGCTGCACATTGCAGTTAGAAGGTGACTGCTGGGCGATTTCAAAAATCCGATTCAACACATTCTGCGGGACTTCCTTATCCAGGTAACCGCGCACAGATCGACGGGCATACACCGCATCAATCAGACTCAGGTCTGGGCCAACCCCCAGATTGTCAGCTACATCTACCACTTGTTGCTCCAGTAATTAGCTCTATGTTCTCATTCGCGTGGCTTGATGGATCTAACTCAGCAAGCGTCCACCATCGACATCGACAGTCGTGCCCGTGGCGAATTCATTCTGCATCACAAACAGGATACCCGAGGCTACCTCTTCCGAAGTCCCTGCCCGCTTGATGAGATGCGATGCAGTCATCGCATTGAGGCGCTCTTGTTTTTCCTCACCAAAGTGGTCAAACATTGCTGTGTCGATGGTCCCTGGCGAAACCACGTTGACTCTGATCGGTGCCAATTCCAGTGCCAGGCAACGCACCAGATTTTCCACCGAGGCGCCAACACAACTCAAGGGAGATTGCCCCACTGCCAGCTTGCGTGCAGGTGAACCACTTACGAAGGTGATTGCCCCATCGTCCTCAAGGTAGGGAGCACCGACGCGCACCACTTTACAATAACCCCAAAGCTTGTCATAGGCGGCCTGGAATTGCTCCTGAGTTTGCTGCAGGAATGGTAGCAGGGTACGTTCGCCGCCCACTGCAGCGGATACCAAATGATGAATCTGTCCAACTTCCTTGAAGATAGCATCGAGCGCTTCGGCATCATGGGTATCCGCCTGCCTGACCTCGAAGCTGCCACCACTTACTTCTTTGGCAGTCGCAATATGCCCCTCGGAACGCCCGGCTGCCCAAACATTGGCACCTAACTCACTGGCCATTTTAGCAGCGGCCAGGCCAATGCCTGCAGTGCCACCAATGATGACTACGTTCTTGCCCTCAAGGTTGTTGTTTGGCATGTCTTACTCCGTGTTTTTATCTTAGAAAATCCGGCCAGGATTAAGAATACCCTTGGGATCTATTGCTTGTTTTAAAGATTTCATCAGCGTGACCTCTGCCTCGCTCTTGCTATAGCCAAGAAAGGGCTTCTTCATCACGCCGATACCGTGTTCAGCAGAAATTGAACCATTCAACTCCTGAATCAGTCTGTAGATCACCTCGTCAATCTGCAGATGCAGAGACTTCGTGTCTGGGCCTACGTTGATAATGATATGCACATTGCCATCGCCAATGTGCCCAAACAGTCCCATCACCGCATCGGGCCACACCTCGCGCAGACGTCGTTCTACTTCTTCACCAAAATAGCCCATGTCGGCGATATCAAGGCTCACATCATAGGCATGCATGAAGCCGATACCCATAACTTCTGCAGCACCATCTCTCACCGCCCACAGGCTACCGATCTTGGTATCAGAATCCGCGATTACCGCATCAACTACCAGTCCCTGCTCGCTGGCCTCACCCAATGCATCGACAAATAACTCGGCATCATTTTCAGCATTAGACCCCATACTCTCAACTAAAACATAGTACGCATGCCCTGCTCCTAACGGAACAGTGACATGCGGCACCTTCTCATCAACCAGAACGTAAGTATTATTCCACAGCACTTCGAAAGCAGTCAGGTTTGCCCCGAGCGCGGACTGCATGCGCACAAGCAGCGCTGAAACCTTGTCGAAATTCTCAACTCCACACAATGCAACTGACTGACTGCTTGGTTTTGGCGCCAGTTTGAGCACAGCGCGAGTGATGATCCCTAATGTGCCTTCGCTGCCGATGAACAACTGTTTGAGATCGTAACCTGTATTGTTTTTACGCAATTTATGCATGCTATCAATGATAGTGCCGTCCGGCAGCACTGCCTCCAAACCAACCACGAGTTCACGGGTCATACCGTAGCGGATCACCCGGTTGCCACCTGCGTTGGTCGACAGGTTGCCGCCGATCGTGCAGCTGCCTCTCGCGCCCAAGTCCAAGGGAAACAGCAGATCAAGACTGTCGGCTTGCTCCTGAATTGTCTGCAGCTCCACCCCCGCTTCAACTGTCATGGTGGCGGTAACTGGGTCGACCTCTATTACCTGCTTCATGCGTTCGAGGCTGAGGGCAATTTCATTTTCCTGCGGTGCAGCGGCAGATACCAGGCCAGTCATTCCACCCTGTGGCGCAACTGCCTGCCCTGACGCATGACAGGCCTTCAGGATAGCGGAAACCTGCTGGGTCGAAGCGGGACGCAGCAACAAGGGGGGGCAAATCGATCTCGCCCCCATCCAGTCCTTATAGTTCTTGAGATCAATATCCTCACCTTCACGGAAACCAGCGGGACCAACAATGGCCTTGAGCTGATCCATCAGGTCTGTGTCGACATGGAAAGTCAAAATGTGCAGCTCTTTTATTAACCTTAATAAGCGAATTTGGGAACTGCGAGATGGTAACATAGCCCTCAATTCATTGGGCTGTTCGCCGGCAGTTTGCCAAATCTGGCGTGAATAGCAAGCCGATCATCCATCAGAGGATAGCCACCATGTTAAGAGTTCTCTCCACTTCTGTATTGTTTCTGACATTTGCTGCTTGCAGCAGTTGGGTACAGCTCACCGCCGCCGGCCAGCAGGTTGAAATTCGATCAACATCACAGGTCAGTAACTGTGAACCCATAGGACGGGCCAGCTCCTCTACCATGGATCGGTTGCTGCTTATCGAGCGCAGCAGCGAACGTCAACAGAACGAGTTATTCACTCTGGCTCGGAATGAGGCAGGTGACATGGGAGGCAACGTTATCGTTGCCACCAACGAGGTTACCGATGGCCAACAGCGGTTCGATGTATACCGGTGTCCACAGGATTCACGATCCTGAGTGCATGTAGCGGCTGCA
>NYWC01000066.1 GCA_002684935.1 Gammaproteobacteria bacterium | reverse complement strand
TGCCATGACGTTCGCCGCCTATGCGTCTTCAATCTTTCCGGACGGCGTCGGCGCCAACATGCAGAAGCTGATGGCGTCAGTGTTGTTGATCCTGCTAACCCTGGTCCACGCAACCAACCACAAAAACAGCAGCGGCACCCAAGTCATCTTCACCATTCTGAAGATAGTCGTAATACTGAGCTTCATCATTGGCACGGTCCTGGTTGTTGGCACACCTCAAGCTGTAAATTTCTTCCCTGCGCCAGGGGATGGCACAATTATTCTTAGCAGCGAATACGCGGTAGCGCTTATCTACGTTTCCTTTGCCTACACAGGTTGGAATGCTGCCACCTATCTGAGCAGTGAGCTGGAGAATCCTCAGCGCACTCTGCCCTGGATCTTGATTACCGGCACAGCGGTAGTGACACTGCTCTACCTCGGGCTCAATGTTTCATTCCTGTATGCCGCCCCAATGGATGCAATGGTGGGGCAGGTAGAAGTCGGGGCGATAGCGGCCCAGGCCGCTTTTGGGGAAACAGCTGGCCGACTGACCGGACTGGTATTGGCTATGCTGCTAATCTCAACCGTCAGCGCCATGACCATGGCGGGCCCTCGGGTGATTCAAGTGATCGGTGAGGATTATCCCGCTATTAGTGTACTGGGAAAGAAGAACAGTAACGGCATTCCTGCTACTGCGATCTGGATTCAGTCATGCGTCGCCTTGCTCTTTATACTCTCTTCTACCTTCGAATCGATTCTGGTTTTTTCCGGGTTTACCCTGGCACTAAATAGCTTTATCACGATCGCGGGCATCTTTGTGCTGCGCTATCGACAGCCAAACCTGAAACGGCCTTATCGCACCTTCCTCTATCCGGTTACGCCGCTGCNCTACCTGGTGCTAACAGGATGGATTCTGGGCTTCACTTTGGTAAGCCGCCCACTCGAGGCATTGTTTAGCCTCGGATTTATCGGAAGTGGATTAGTTTTTTACTGGCTGGCTGCAAATCGTCTCAGCGAGTCGTGAACACTTTGCACCGTCGATGTGTATTGCTTTTCCTTTACCAATGTAAAAAACAGGCTGCTATTTTTAATGCAATTCTGCATCTTAGTCGCGGCCGGACTCGCGCCAAGGAGCAGCAAGGATATGTTTTTTGAAAGATAAGCTGATCACCAACAGTCAACCTATGACATGCCAGCCTGTGGTTTGACATAGCGGGTTGCCTGTTCATGCGTCGCAAACCAGATGCCACCTTTTGATTTAATATGTTCTATTAAACCCTCCAGCGCCACCAGGCGCGAGCGGTGACCGATCACATGTGGAAGCATAGTTAACAAGAACATGGTGCCCTCCTCCCAGGCACGGTCAAACTCGTCGATCCACACTTGCATCACTTCTCGCGGATTCATATAGCGTTGCTCCAGGGGATTAAATAGTGGCGCATCATCCAGAATCCACTCTACCGGTAGTTCTACAATCCCGGTGGGCTCGCCTAGGTATAGCACTTCGTAAGGCCGGTCGCCCTGCATCAATGAGCTTTCATAGAGCAAGCCCAAGTCACGCACGATGCGCAGCGTATTGGAGCTTAGATTCCAGGACGGCGCTCGGAAACCCACCGGCCGCACACCAGCAATGCGTTCGATTTCATCCATCGCCTGTCGCAGCAATCGCTCCTTGGTGGCACCATCCAAAGCCGTGTTTAATTCATGAGTCCAACCGTGCANGGCTATCTCATGCAAGCCTGAAGCATTGATTAGCTGCGCCTGCTCCGGCGCGAGTTTCAAACTCCAGACCGGGAAGAAGTAAGTGGCCGGAACGTCTTGCTCGTTCATCAATTCCACGACTCGCGGCAACGCGACTCTCGAGCCATACTGCCTCTGAGACAATGGCCCCACACCGATATCACCTGTGCGTAAACCCATAACGGCCTCATTGTCCACATCATAGGAAAGCCACACCGCTACCCTAGCGCCATTAGGCCAACTGCTGGACGTAAGATCGCGCCCAGCCCGCAACTGGTTGACCTGCTCAACAACATAGTCATCTGGCCAGCTCCAGGGTTCGGCAGGATTAATTGCTGACTGGGCCTAGGTGCCTGAAGTGTAAAGAAGGGCGAGCAGCAGGGTCAGCACGCTAGTGGAGAATGATGAAACTTTTTTTAGCGAATGCCAAATATAGAAACTCCGAGGACTAAAATACTTGAGCCAACTATCTAAAGCTCGCGTTTACGGCCTTGATTGCGTCGCTAAAGATTTCCCAACTGCGGGTGATGTCTGCTTCAGAATGGGCCACAGAGACGAACAGATTATGATGCGAAGTCAGGAACAGTCCGCGCTGGGTGCATTCACCACACAGAGCCTGATGAAACGAGATGCCCGCTTCGTGCTCGGTACGCAAATAAGGCATGGAAGCAACGCCGGTAACTTTCAGCTCATGGCCCGCATCCGCGGCGATATCCACCATCCCCTGCCACAGCTTTTCGCCAGTTTGTAAAATTCTCGCGGGACCATCAATACGCTGGAGTTCTTTCAAACAAGCCAGTGCCGCTGCCATGGGACCCGCAGAGAACCAAAAGCTGCCGGTCTGAAACACGCCCGCCGCTGCGCCCTGTAACGCATTCTTACCCACTACCGCGGCGATTGGGTAGCCATTGGCGATGGCCTTACAGTAACAACTTAAATCGGGTGTGTAGCCGAAATAGTTTGGCGAACCGGCCATATTCAGTCGAAACCCGGCGCGCACATCATCACAAATGGAGAGCACATCATGCTGTTTCAGCAAAGCGTGTACTCCCGACCAGTAGTCCGCCTCAGGTAATTCGTTATCTTTGAAAGCAGGATGATGATAGGGCGAGCTGATTAATGCGGCCACTTCACCCTTATTGGCTTCGAGTGCAGCTCCAAGCGCAGCCAGATCGTTCCAGGGAATGCGGATCGTCTCTCGATGATCCTCCCGGCTAATTCCTCCGCGACCGAGTGCCTGCATCCATGGCGAGCATCCATGGTAACCATCATCAATGGCAATGATCTTGCGCCGCTCAGTGTGACTGCGGGCGATGAGCACTGCCATATTGGTCGCGTCAGCACCATTTTTCGCAAACGTCGCCCAGCCCGCCCAGGGAATCAGCTCAACCAGGAATTCTGCCAGCTCCACCATGACCGGCGATGCCAGTGTGCAGGTATCGGTGTTAGCCACCTGCTTTCGTACAGCCTCCTTAATGACTTCGTTCTGATATCCCAGAATCATCGGCCCATAGGCGCACATATAGTCGATATACTCGTTGCCATCTATATCCCAGAATCGTGCACCCCTCGCCCTGTCTACGTAGCAAGGGTAGGCCCCCTCCGGAACCTGCACAACAGGATTAAAATGACCTGGAATACCATTGGGTATAACGGCTTTGGCACGCTCAAGCAGTGCCTGGCTGCTGCTGTAATCGTTGATCTGATTGCTCATCGTCGTCTGCTTCTTCGTGAATTATGTATTCCATTTTGTAGTTCAGCATATAAATGGCGAACAGTATGGCGGCCGTCCCCATGAATCCTGCGAAAAATAAATGATACGTGGCCCCCTCCAATTTAGAACTGCCATCCGGATTCTGAATAATCTGATTAACCGCCGCGGTAAACAGATTGCCAGCCGAAATGGAAAGATAGAAGAATGACATTACCAATGACTTCATACGCTTGGGCGCCTGGGTATAGGAAAATTCCAAAACCGTAATAACAAGCATGACTTCGGCAACCGAAAGCAACAGATAGGCAAACAGCTGCCAGCCAATGTGGGGCGTCGCACCATTCTGAATCTGGAACTCTGCCCATCCGGTAACAAGAAAAGGAGTTGAGGCGAGGAACATACCCATGCACATCTTGCGCGATGCACTAACCACAAACAGGCTGTTCATCAATGGATAGACGACGTAAGTGAACAGGGGAATCAANACGATGATCAGGAATGGGTTAGCGGCCAGGATCTGGGCCGGCAGCAGCTCATAGCCAAATACAATACGGTCCATTTTTTGCGCCTGCAATACCCATGTGCTGCCCATCTGGTCAAACAGGGACCAGAACGCAGCCACCAATACATAGATGAGCAGCAGACGCTTCACCATGCGNTTGCCTTCCGGGCCGGTGATATCCTTCATATAGGATTTTCCAGCCGGCGGTATGTGGACGAACTGTTTACGGCCAGCCCAGAAGGTAAGTGTTGCCAGGGCCATGAAGGCACCGGGCACACCAAAGGCGATGGCAGGCCCATAGTTTTCCAGCAGCCAGGGGGTGAGCAAAGACGAAGTCGATGAACCGATATTAATACCCAGGTAGTACCAGGAATAAGCGCGGGACAGNAGGTGTTTGTTGGTGTTGCCAAACTGATCGCCCACGTTGGACGCGACACAGGGCTTGATTCCGCCAGACCCAACAGCGACCAAAGTAAGTCCAAGAAACAGGCCAAGCTGGGTGTCGTCGAGAAACAGAGAGAAGTGACCGGCACAGTACACCAGGGACAGCAGGATAATAGTCTTGTATTTGCCCCAGAATGCATCCGCCACAATGGCTCCGATCAAGGGCAAAAAATAGGCGGTCGCAGTGAAAAGATGAAAGTAGGAAGTGGCGTCCTCATCTGACANCACGGCGAGCTGGCCGCCGGAGGACATCAGATACTGGGTCATAAAGATGACCAGTATGGCTCGCAGACCATAGAAACTAAATCGCTCCGCCACATCATTGACGATGATGTAGGGGATGCCGCCCGGCATATTGGGCGTTGCCTCTGGCGCCGTACGATATTGAGTCACCATGCCATTGTAGCGGAAATTACTGCAGAAGCACGGCCGAATTCGCAGGCTACATTTTTGTGCACCTCTGGACCGTTACTCAGTACAATGGCTGGGTTAACTCAAATCATTCCAAGCAACAAATAACGCCAACCATGAGCAAATTTAGCTATCAAGACGCGGATTATGCAATCCGCGAAGACATTAAACAGGCGCATCGCGACTACTGGAAAAAACTGGCAACCCCTGGCAATTGGTGGACAGGCGCTGAACGCGTCGCCATCGCTGCGGAAACTCGCAACGCTCTTAGCTGCAGCTTTTGTGGGATTCGAAAGGCAGCACTCTCCCCAAATTCGGTGAGCGGCACCCACGATAGCAGCAGCAATTTGCCGACAGCGGCAATCGATGCTGTTCATCGCATCATCACCGATCAGAGTCGCATTACCCAGGTCTTCGTTGATCAACTGGCCGCCAACGGAATTAGCAACGAAGCCTATGTGGAACTGGCTGGCGTCGTAGTGAACACATTCAGCGTGGACGAATTCAGCCGCGCATTGGGCCTGGCGCTAGAGCCGCTGCCAGAGCCTGAAACGGGTGCAGCTTCAGGCTATCGACCAGCCCAGGCAGAATCCGGCACGGGTTTTGTCCCAATGCTGCCTCGCGAGGGATTAACCGGACCAGAAGAAAACCTGTGGCCCAATGGCCGCAGTGCCAATGTNCTGCGCGCNCTCTCATTGGTGCCCAACGAGCTCAAAAACTGGCTGGCTCTAAGCAGCGCGCAA
Source organism: Gammaproteobacteria bacterium (assembly GCA_002684935.1). Taxonomy (GTDB): domain Bacteria; phylum Pseudomonadota; class Gammaproteobacteria; order Pseudomonadales; family Pseudohongiellaceae; genus UBA9145. Next base: position 60,324 of record NYWC01000066.1, on the reverse strand, counting down.
TATCTTTCGGTACCAGGCATGGCCAACCTTGTTGGCCAGGATGATCGCAGCATTAACCGCATGCAGATGGAGCTGGTTGCAGGGCGGGTTTCGTCCGTCAACGAATGCTTCTACTGAACTAACGCGCATGCTTCGATGCTTCGTGCGAGCGCGACGACAACAGAAACCGAAGTCAATATCAACGGGATTAACGGCAACGTGTCGGCGGCCGACGTCGGCGTGGAATTTGGCGCCGAGCTTATGCAATTTGCTGAGGCTGTGGCGACACGAAACCAAGCTGGACTCGAGCAATCCCGCACCGCACTCAGATCCATTGCCGGCACAGATGTGCTGGTAGATGCCGCGGGTGTTGCAGCCAATTTCCAGCGCATGGTGCGCATTGCCGATTCAATGGGAATTCCAATTGACGACACCGAGTCCGACCTGGGCAAGTCAGTTCGATCAGAACTCGATCTCGGGCGCTTCGCTTCAGCTCAAAACACCTTTGGATAAATTTACTGTCTATGTTTTACGAACCCAAGAAACAGAATCACGGTCTCTCCAAGAACCCGTTTAATAGCCTGATAATTCCACGACCGATCGGCTGGATTAGTACCGTTGATACCAACGGCGTCTATAATCTGGCGCCCTACAGCTTCTTCAATGCTGTCAGCTATCGACCGCCAACTGTGATGTTCTCAGCAGGCGCTGGCAGTGCGGATGATCGCCACAAGGATTCTGCCCGCAACGTAGAAGCCACCGGCGAATTCGTCTGCAACCTTGCAACCTGGGCGCTGCTTGATCAGATGAACCACTCTTCTGCATCTCTCCCGCCCGCGGCAGACGAAATCGAACTAACTGGTCTGACTCCAGTGCCAGCAGAAATGGTAAAAGCGCCAAGAATCGCAGAGGCACCGGTCCATCTCGAATGTAAGTACCTCAAAACCACCCTGATTCAAGGCTGGGACGAGGGCGACGAGTACAGAGTAATTTTCGGAGAAGTAGTGGGCATTCACATCGCCGACAATATGATTACTGATTCCGGCCTGGTAGATGTGGCGAAGATGATGCCCATAGGCCGCCTCGGCTACAACGACTATACTCGAGTCGATGCGGAATCCAGCTTCACTCTGGATCGGCCCGGCAAGTAGCGGNCTCACGCCTGCCTTTTNAGCAGCCAGCTAGTGGGTGCAGAGTTTTGCTAACAGTCGCCTAGCGGGGAGTATTCAACCAATTCCTGGCCCGCCCTCGCTATACAGCGTCAGGAAGTCGGGCTAGACTAGTGCTGACTTAGCGAGTTTCGTCGCACCTGGTAGAAGACAGAATAATAATCCGTGGCCGAAAGGCCCGCCGCGAAGTATGGAGTACTCAATGTCGATCAAGGTATCCACTCGTCCCCTTTTCCTGGTTTCGCTACTTTCATGCCTGCTGCTGGGCAATGCCTCTGTACATGCGCAGGATATCCCCAGACTGCCTAATGGTCTGCCGGATTTCAATGGCGTCTGGCAGGTTATGAACGAGGCCAACTGGGACCTCGAACCCCATATCGCCCGCCATTCCGTGATGATGCGAGAAGGGCCCGTTAATACAGTCCCGGCAGCTGAAACGCTGGCAGCAGGTGCTGCACTCTCGGTCCCGGGCAGCATGGGCGTGATCGTGGGTGGCGGTGAGATTCCCTATAACGAGCAGGCCAGGCGAGTNAAAGAAGACAATGCCGCGAACTGGGTNACCCGCGATCCGGAAGTAAANTGNTTCATGCCCGGCGTTCCGCGAGCGACCTATCTACCGCATCCGTTCCAAGTNATACAGAGTGAAAATGATNTTTTCATNGCGTATCAGTTTGCTGGTGCGGTNAGAGACATCTATATGGATGACCCGGGCCCNGCGCCTCTGGACTCCTGGATGGGCTGGTCCGTAGGACACTGGGAGGGGGACACGCTCGTGGTTGAGGTCACAGGCTTACATGACGGCAGCTGGCTGGATCGCGCTGGCAGCCATCACAGCTACCAAATGAAGGTAACCGAGCGTTACACCTTGATGGGACCCAATCATATTGACTATGAAGCGACTATCGAAGACCCACTGGTACTCACCGAGCCATTCACCATCAAGATGCCGATCTATCGACGCATGGAACCCAACGCCCGCATCATGGATTTTCGCTGCGTCGAGTTCGTCGAAGAGCTGATTTACGGTGAATATCGCAGATACCCATTACCGCGAGATTAAGAGAGGAACATGGACATGAACATTCCATCAACCCGAACCCTACACCTCGGCGTGCTGGCTCTAGCTGGCCTGGTTCTCGCGCCTTTGATCCCAATCCAGACTCTGGCCCAGGATAGCGATATCCCGCGAACCAGCGAGGGGAGACCCGATTTTTCCGGAACCTATGATGTTTCTACCCTGACGCCTTTTCAGCGCCCAAGCCGCTTTGGTAACCGCTTAATTCTTACCAATGACGAGGCCTTCAGCATTGCCAATGCCGAGTTTGAGCGCAAGGAAGACAACCAGACCGGCAGCGACCCAAATCGCACGGCGCCACCGCAGGGCGGTGACGGTTCCAGCGGCGCCGCTGGCAACGTGGGCGGCTACAACACGTTCTGGGTCGACAACGGTACCGACGTCGTGCGTATCAACGATGAATTCAGGTCTTCTGTCATTACTTCTCCGCTAAATGGCAGGCTGCCCTCGGTAACCGACGAACTCCGCAATGCGAGACGAGAAGCGCTTGGCGCAGGTGAAGCACCGCGGCGCGAGGGCGGAGCTAATGACGGCACCGCCTATTGGCTCGATGCCGGATTAGATGCACCTGGCCCCTATGACAACCCTGAAAACAGACCGTTTGCAGAGCGCTGCATCCTGTCGTTCAGCTCCACCGCAGGGCCACCTATGCTCCCTGCCCTCTACAACAACCACAAGCGCATCGTCCAGACGCCGGATACTGTGCTGATTCATGTTGAAATGGTTCATGAGGCGCGAATCGTGCGCATGAACGCCGAGCATGATCCGGCCCACATTAAGAAGTGGCTCGGCGACTCCATCGGTTGGTGGGAAGGAGATACTTTGGTGGTGGAAACCACGAATTTTCGCGATACGCCAGCCTTCTCCAGAGGTTCGGAAAACATGAAGGTCACCGAATACTTTCGCTATGAAAATGCAGACAAGCTGGTTTACAGCTTCACCGTGGAAGACCCCACAGTCTGGACTGCACCTTTCAGCGGCGAGTACTCCTGGCCACGCACCGAAAACAAGGTGTTCGAATACGCCTGCCACGAGGCCAATTATGCGCTGGAAGGCATTCTGAAGGGCGCCAGGGTTCTCGAGGCCGAGTACCGCGGCGAAGATCCAGGCGGCATCGCCAATCCGACTAATTAATCCGGACGGCATATCCAATCCGCGAAATTAAAAAAAGAGTAGTCTTGTGAGGAAAAATCAAATGAAACCAATCCCACTATTACTAAAACTCAGTGTTGGGCCACTCGTTGCGGCAGTCCTTTGGTTTGCTTTCGGCATGATGGGCATGCAGGCAGTAGCCCATCATGCTTTCAGCGCAGAGTTTGATCCCAACCGGCCCGTCCTCCTGCGCGGCCCAATCGTGCGGGTGGAATGGGTAAACCCCCATACCTGGATTCACCTCGAAGTCACCAACGATGACGGCAGCAAAACCACGTGGATGGTTGAGGGCGGCACTCCAAACACCTTGTTACGCCGCGGGCTGTCTCGCGATACGATCATCCCGGGCACAAACATTGTTGTTGATGGTTACCAGAGCAAAGATCGCAGCGCGCGCGCTAATGGTCGAGACATTACCTTTGAAGATGGCCGCAAGTTCTTCATGGGCTCATCCGGAACCGGCGCCCCNTACGACCAGGATCAGAGTCGAAACTAGCCCGATTCTATCTGACACCAAGAAAAGGCATCAGAGTCCCGTTCTGATGCCTTTTTCCCTTTAGTGCCAGCCAAAACGTATCAAGAAACTTGAGCGATAAGAATTATGATCGAAAAAGAAATCGATATCCTCACCAAAGATGGTGCCATGAACACCTTCATTACTCACCCGGAGGAGGAAGGTCCCCATCCTGTCATTCTTTTCTTGATGGATGCGCCCGGCAAACGTGGTGAGCTTCACGACATGGCTCGCAGACTAGGCACTGCTGGCTACTATGTCATGCTCCCGAATTTATACTATCGGCGAGTGCGGAAATATCGAATCGCGGAGTCGAGCANGGAAGAAATGCACGAGCACATGGATTCCCTATCGAACGCCATGGCCTGCGCTGATGTGAATGCGCTGATAAAATTTTCTGATTCAGATGATGCAGCCCGAGGCGGCAAGATTGGCTGCGTAGGCTATTGTATGAGCGGGCCATTTGCCTTTGCTGCCGCCGCATCATTTCCAGATCGCATCGCTGCTAGCGCCTCAATGCATGGGGTACGACTCATGACAGATGCACAGGACTCACCACACCTGGATGCGCACAAGATAAAGGGCGAAATGTATTTTGGCTGCGCGGAAACTGACAGTTATGCGCCCACAGGAATGGTTGAGGCACTCTCAGCGTATTTAGCCAAGGCTGAAATCAAGGCAAGAGTCGAGTGGTATCCGGGAACCCAACATGGTTTCGTGTTCCCGAAGCGGGAGGGACTATACNACAAACCTGCAGCTGAGCGGCACTGGGAAAGACTCTTCGCCATGTACCGCCGCTGTCTATAATTGTGCCTTACCTAAAACTCAATCCGGCCAATTACATTCTGTGCAGGGCGCAGATTTTGTTGCCAGCAGGATCTCGTAAATAAGCAATATACATCTGTGCACCACCACCCTCNCGAACACCAGGCGGATCCTCACAGTCAGTCCCGCCAGCTTCCAAACCGGCTTCATGCCAGGCATCAACTTCCTCTGGACTGCTGGCAGCGAATCCCAGGGTGAAGCCGTTGCCGTGATTTGCCGGCTCCCCATCGATGGGGAGAGTAATACCGAACACGCCAGTCGCGGTGCGATAAAAAATCCGTCCCTTAGGATCCTGAACCGAATCTCCCACCCCAAGCGTGGCCAGGGCGGCATCGTAAAACTTGCGGGAAGCTTCAATATCGTTTGCCCCCAAAATCACATGACTGAACATTTATTTCTCCTTGGTTAACGACTCAGATCAAGCCGTCGATGATAACAAAAAAGGGGCAGAGAGATTCGCAACTCTCTGCCCCTGAAGATGGGTTCGTAGTGGTGGTTAGATAATAACCAGCGTACGCGGCATCTGGCCAAAATTTTCCCAGCGGCTAACTTTCTCTGGCAACGCGTCCTGGGTAGGCTGCACATTGCCATTCACATCGGTGACGCGAGAAACAATAGTGTGCTCTCCGGCGCTCGGGTTGTTCCAGGGCATGGAAAACAATTTCCAGGAATACTGGCTGGCGCGCGAATCGATCTCTGCACGCTGCCAAGGGCCGTCATCTATCTTGATCTCAACACTCGCCAGAGGCGTGCCATCATTCAACACGAAACCAGTAATAGTGTGATTGTTGCCCATGCGACTTACTCGCACCACAGCAGATTTCATATTAATGCGAGTCACCGAGTTCTCAACCCAACGCTCCTGATCGCCCACCATTTCCTTTTTCAGGGTGACATAGTCACGGCCCATGAAACGGCCCATGTAGCGGCGGTCCTGGACGTGAATCTGGGTCAGCCATTTCACATTGGCCACACCATAGAAGCCGGGAATCAACACCCGAACTGGACGGCCATGTCCCTGAGGAAGCGCCTCACCATTCATCTCCAGCGCCAGCATGTTGACATCACGCATGGCGTCCACCACCGGCAAGCTGCGGGCGAACGCTTGTTCCACCTCAGTCTCGCGAATCTCTTCCACGCCGATGTCGCCGCCGAAGAACACGATTTCTTTGCCTTCTGGCTGAACCCCCGCCGCCTGCAGAATGTCGCGCAAGCGCACGCCGCGCCAGTTGGCATTNCCGATGAGCCCCTGGAAGATACCCAGGGGTCGGTTACCACCACATTCGAAACCAGCATCAATATCAAATTGCGGCATCGACTGCAGGTCCGCTAAAGTGTATTCGCGCGGATTGTCCACCAGACCAGTTATCTGGAGTCTATAGTTGGAGAGNTCNAACTCCGGCTGACCGTANTGCTGCACAACGTAGAAGTCCTCGTTGTCGGTATAAAACGAGTCAGNNGAAATCTGGCGAGTATCAAGAAANTGCGTNCCCCCNGGCCGGGCTGGNGGTCTNGAGTAGNCCTCCGGCATATCNCTGAAAGGCACCAATTCCTCACCCTGGGCCAGGGCNGGTAGNACCCATTCCGGCATGGAGGCGACCGCTCCAGCNGCCAAACCTGCGTGGACAGTCTTNTTGATGGCTGCCCGGCGTGAAATCTTTTCGCCNTCTGTCGCTGGCGCTTNCTTGTCTTCNCTCATGAATNTTACCTCCGCTAATTCAANTTCTTACTGTTGTTCTAGTTTTAGATNTCNCTANNTCTATTNATTGTNATTNGATCTGNCTGTTATCNAGCANTGTCAGTCANANTCGANATACTCACTGCCTGTGTCATGGCGTNAATTCACNGTANNAACTCACANTACCAACTCACCATAACCAATAAACATAAAGATACGCTNAATTCTGACCATGTTCAGNTANNTAATAAACTGCTCAGGCTGCTTTTTTGATCAACTNNTCACGCGCAGCTGCCGCCAGACGNAAAGACTNGANACGCTTCTCGTGATCGTAGATCGAGCCTACGCACATTAACTCATTGGCGCCNGTTCNNGCCAGAAAAGAGGCCATNTGCTCGGCCACGCTAGCTACCGTTCCCACCGCAGAGCAACTGNTGATCATCTCNAGCATGGCCAGTTCCGGGCCCGNNAGGNTCTCCTCGAAACCNGCCACCGGNGGCGGCANCTGGATGGGNTTGCCGCGNCGCAGCTGCAGCATNGCCTGCAAAGCCGAAGAACGCAGGTAAACGGCCTCATCTTCAGACTCTGCTGCAAAGATGTTGTAGCCCAACATCACATAAGGCTTAGCAAGCTGCGCGGATGGCTTGAAGCGCTCTCGATAGATCGCTATAGCATCCATCATATCCTGTGGCGCGAAATGCGACGCGAAGGCATAGGGCAATCCCAGCGCGGCCGCCAATTGGGCACCAAATGTGCTGGAACCCAAAATCCACAGCGGGACATTAGTGCCGGCACCCGGTGTTGCCACCACAGCCTGGCCTTCTTCTGCCTCCTGCAGATAGTGCTGGAGTTCCACCACATCATTAGGGAAATTATCGGCACTGCCGTTAAATGTTCGGCGCAGTGCGCGAGCAGTAAGCTGATCTGTGCCCGGCGCCCTTCCCAGTCCGAGGTCGATTCGCCCAGGATATAGTGATGCCAGGGTGCCAAACTGTTCCGCGATCACCAGCGGCGCATGGTTTGGCAGCATGATGCCACCGGCTCCGACACGAATAGTCGAAGTGCCACCTGCGATATGACCAATCACAACAGAAGTCGCGGCGCTGGCGATCCCCTTCATATTATGATGCTCCGCAACCCAGTATCGTCGGTAGCCCAACTCTTCAGCTGCTCGCGCCAACTGCAGAGAGTTGCGCAAAGCATCGGCGGGTGTACTGCCCTGGGGAACGGGCGCGAGATCAAGTACAGAAATGGTAGGCATTCGAATTCTACTTCATAAGTTAAGGGGAGAAATTAAGGGGCCATGGCCACTAAACAGTTAACCTGACTCCTTTTATCGAAATAATGTTTGTGGCAGCGAAACGCGGTTAGCGCCCGGCACTGCGCTCCGCGATGAGACGCTCATACTCTTCCTGGCCGAGGTAAGTCACGTCTACCCAATTATGCGCCATTTCATCAACCGTGCGATCGCCCCAACCTACCCACTGATTAGGGTCCGGGTTGTAGGGATTGTCGGCAGTATTGTCATGCCATGCCGTAGTGATGATCATGGTGCCCTTAGGTACGATAGGAGCGGCATCTTCTTCGTACACATAGTTGATTTGCCAGTTCCACTGGAAATTGTCGACGAAAGAGAGCATCTCTCGCTCACCGTTGGGATAAATCGCTTCCATGGACATGGCCTTGCCGCGCATATGCATATGGGGCTGGAAGTTCTCGATACGAGCGGGGGCTGATAGTACAAAAGTGCCCCGCGTAACTGCAATTTCGTGCGGCGGAATATCCAGGCTGTGAGGCCCCTGGGCATCAAACATACTAAGGATAGTGCGGTGCTCAGGAGGCTCATCATGAAACCACACGCCGAGCTCAACCTGGGCATTAGGTACCCGCTCGCCATTGGCATGGAGATGCATTTCCCACATGATCTGGGAGCCAGGCATCATGAGTTTGCCAGTGTCGGGACGGAATATCTGGCCGGCTTTACCTACAGCCCATTCCATGAAGAGGCTCGGCCCAAATGGCACATCCACATCGCCTGGCAGACCACGCTTGCCGTCTTCTTGCTGCACCAGAAATGCCAGCGAATGGTGAACTACTCTGCGGCTGGCGTCATTCTTAGGCCGAATTTCAATCGCTTTAACCCACCTCTCTTCGGTAAGCCCGGTCGGGGTAGAGGGACGAAACCACTTGTCCTGGGTTACGGCATCAAGATCGAAAGGCTCGGACGCAACCACGAGGTCCGGCGCGCTCCCCATCTGATCTTCCAGGCGCCACACCAAGGCATCATTAAAATCCAGCGGCACTGGCGCCTCACTAGCGTCACCCTCTGGCGCGCCTTGATCTACCCAAGCCAAAATCGCCGCGCGCTCTTTATCACTGAGGCCACGATCATTAGCAAAGTCCTGAATTCCTACCTGCGGATTCACATGCCAGGGCGGCATAACGCGATTCTCTACCCGAAAACGAATTACTGGTGCAAACAGCTTGGCCTCTTCATAGGTTAACAGGGACATCGGAGCGATTGAGTTTGGCCGATGACACTCCTGACACTTTTCCTGAAAGATCGCCGCCACTTCACCGGACCAAGTGACTTCGCGCTCAACTTCAGACTGGGCAAAAACAAGAACTGGCATGACCAGAGCCGCCAGGGCCAGGTAAGTCTTTGTAGTTCTTCTCATGGGTTTCCTCCAAACGAGTGGGTCGTCTTAAATTTTTTCTTAAGCATTAGTTGCTGACGCTGACTTTTACAAAGCTATTGGTCCAGCAGCACTGGGAGTGGCCTGCCATTTCAGGGCCTCCCAAATCTGTAACACGGGCTCGCAGCAGATACTCGCCTGCCTCACTAAAAATCACATCGGTAGTAGTGCTTCCGCCTGCAGCAGGAATTTTCGCTGTGGGCTCGCTGAAACTGACCTGTCCAGGGCCCTGATGTTTAAACCAGGTGATATCGACCGGGGGCGTGGCCCCGCTTTGGCCAACAAACATAGCGGCAATACCGCTAACCTTGCCGTCATCGCTGGCCCATGCCTGCACCGCTAGAGGCTCACCGACTTTGGCATGCATAGGACCCGCGGTAATCCCTCCTGGTCCCACGCCGATCGGCCCGCCTTCTGAGAATCGAATCTGAGGGGGGAAGTTACCGTTCGCGTCACCAACAATGGCATCGATAATGAAATCAGTATGTCGATTGGCGGGAACTTCGAAGACTTTGCCCTGGTTCTCCAGATGCCAGGCGATTTCACCGTCGAAATCAGCGGGAATATTCACAGTAAAAACACCCCAGTGGCGCTCGATATCAAACTCGGTAGGCTGACCCTGATCGTCTGCGCCATTCGGCGCTCCAATGATGCGATTCGCCGACCCGACTGGGATATTTAACACTTCCTCGGAGTTGCGATTGTAGTAGCCAAACGACAGTGCAATGCTGCCGTCTTCGTTTTCGTACCAGCCCTCATAGGCCGGAGTCACAGTCTGGCCAGAGCGTAGCCCCAGATCTTTACCCAGAGGCAACAGCTCTACTGCCAGCGGCGTGCCTTGAGCCTGAGCGCCAGTCGAAGAAAAAATAGCAAGTGTCATCACAACCAGAGGCCCAAACTGCTTACTACACTGTACCGTTGAATTCATTCAGTCTCCTCATCCTATCCACACTGAACCAGCGCGGGCGGTTTCTTTCTTTTGCGTGACAGGGATATTAATCCGAAGTGGGACGTAATGTATCAATTTCGTGCGGCTTTGTCCTTGACTGTCGGGCTGCGCGGACCTGAAACCACGGCAACTAGCCGCATTTCTTCAGCAACTAGCTGCGAATGGGAGTTGCCTGATCATGGAGGCTTCAAAGCTGGCTTGGCTTCAGATACAAGCCAGGTGTTAATGAGCTAGCCGCGACGCTTGAACAGAACGATAGGTTTGAAGCTCATTACCACCTCATCATTCTGGTTAAATACTTCATTGTGCAGAAATACCGAACCCATGTCCGGTCGAGAGCGAGATTCCCGCTTGTCCATAGTGGTGCTGCGCACCCTCAGCACGTCGCCCGGGAATACTGGTTTTAGCCAACGCAGCTCATCCAGCCCCGGAGAACCCAGAGACGCGGACTGCGCCGGCATATTGTCACAAATCAGCCGCATGGCGATACTGCCGGTATGCCAGCCAGATGCCACCAGCCCGCCGAAGTGCGTCTGTTTACCGCCTTCTTCAGACAAATGAAAAGGCTGTGGATCATATTTGGAAGCAAACTCTATAATTTCCTCCGCGCTTACCTGATAGCTGCCGAACTCTTCGAAAGAGCCCACTTCTATATCTTCAAAGTAGTTGGGCTTGGACATGCTGTTACCTCAGTAAATCACCGCAAAAAATAGAGATAATAATCACGCTCGACGCGGCTCAAGGCGCAAGAAATACCGCGGCGGAAAGCCAGTTCGGAAGCGAAAATTAAAACCGAAACTATAAATTTCGCGCACGTAGGAGTCCTCTTCGCCAACTACATTTATAGCCTCATAAGGCTCGAAGCTATCTGCGCCCGGCATCTTCACTTCAACGTTCGGATTATCCAGGGCCTGATGATACCAGGCGCGGGGCCAATGGTTAGCCGCGACATAGCTATTGCCATCGATAGTCTCAAGCCGCACAACCCTCTCGTGTCGCTCACCATCATCATTAAAAGTTGCTATCACAAGGGACGTGGCACCCTGCGGTTGGTTAATACCAAGCCGCGCCTCAAACCAGACTATTGAACCCACATAAATCAAGCACAATGCTGCCAGCCCAATACCGCCCCACTTCACAATCTTTTTGCCGTTCATGTCTCTCTCCCTATAAGCCAATTACGTGTTAACGGTTTGCGCCACTCGCAAAGAAAATCAAGAATAATGAGGCGCCGGCAAAAAACCCAGCGTAAAAAACAACGTGAAAGAACAGTCTATTCGTAGGAGCGTAGCTCAAAGGTAGCCGTTGCCAAATCATTAAGATCAAAAATCACGTTGCGATAAACGATCTCGCCGCCAACTGCTATCGAAGGTAAGTGCAGCCGTCCGCTCACTGCATCGTAGGAAGCCATATTGGGAACGGGCTGCTGCAAGTCCACCGCGGCATCCAACTGAGCTGTAATTGATATCTGGGTTCCGTTCACAGCCACAGCGAATGGAATTCTGGTAAAACCCGCTGCCCCAAGATCCAGATTGACGCCAAGGATTTGCGTAAGCGGCTCGAAATCGGCAGTGGCCGTCGCCTTATTATCATTAAATACTGACATCCGCACCATGATCAGGTTGTCACGGGAGAACAACTGGCAATCGACTCCTGTCTCAAAGTAGTTCGTGGTTGGCGTTTCCAAAAAGAATCCAAGCCGCACCACATTGGCCACGGATATGCTGCGCACTACATCCAAGCCATCGCCAAGTATCCAGCCAAAAACCGCGTAACCCCCATCCTGTGTATCCAACCCTATATCGTTACCCAGATTGATAAACCATTCGCTGGTGGCACCATCGGGGTTACCCGATGGATGCAGCGCCGCGATCGTACCATCCAGATTTGACAGCCCGGTTTCCTCCAGTGCAATAGGCGCATCAGTCGGAATATGCTCTGGGCCGATAGTGCAGCTGTCATAGGTATAGCCGCCACCGCGAATCAGGGAGCCGCCGGTGGTGCCATGAATGAAGGTATTGTTGTAGCGACCGCTGATGACATAGTTAAGGAAGTTGCCTGCGGTAACGGGCGCCGCATCTTCATCCACTTCGATAAAGAATGTGCCCAGAGAAGTTTGAACTTCGACAACAGTGCCTGCCACACCGGCTGCAGAAAAAATGCACAGAGGGAATGCAATAGTCACTGCAAATAGCCATGTGTGCAACGGCAGCTTGGTAAACTGGACGCGTAATGCGCGTGAAATTTTTCTCATGTCGAACTCGCCGTAATTTGCCGTGACTTAATATTAGTCAACTTATATTTACGGAGCAGCACGGCCTGCTACGATCTCTAAACCCATTTTTTGTGCAAGAGTTGCGCTCCGCTTACTCGACTTGCGACCCGCCTCGCAGCCCCAGGTTAAGGAGAAGCGGTGTGTCCAACTAAAGTAAATTAAGATAAAGTACTTGTCTCTATCTTAGTCGCGATTCCTGATGTGGTTAATCCCTGATAGTTAGCCACAGAGCACTGCATGCGCAGAGGACAAAAAATAATGCAGAATACGTCCAGCAAGAGAATGCCACTTCTCGCCTCATTTTTCGCCATTTTTCTCGCAACAATCCTCCCGGCAGCTGGATTCCCACAGCAACTGGACAGCTGGCAGAGCGACCTGAGCCCAATCCCCTCGGCTAACTGGAACTATGACACAGCGGCACACCTTTTGGAGCGCGCGGGATTCGGTGGCATGCCGACACAGATCCAGACCCTCGCCGAGATGGGCGCCGCTGAAGCGGTTGCTTACTTGGTACGTTTCGATGCATCCACCAACAGCCATTTGTCGGCCTTCGATCATTCTGGAATACATGATCCGGGACTGGAGCCCTTCCCCCCAAGTCGACCAGCGACAACAAGTCTGGCCAAGGAAACCGGCGAGGCACTCGGCATTAGAGTAAAACCCACAGGCAATCGCCGGCTTCAGCCTGTAGTAAACAAGTTTTTTTATTGGCTGCGAGCCAGCCGCCTTGAGACTGAGCGCGTTGCCTACTGGTGGGCCAACAGAATGGTTAGCAGCGAAACACCGCTGCAGGAGAAAATGGCCCTGTTCTGGCACGGGCACTATGCCGTGAATGAAGGCAAGGTCAGGGACTACCGTAAGCTACTTAACGAGCTGGAGTTGTTCCATGCCATGGGGACCGGCAGCTTCCGCGACCTGATGCTTGCAGTCGCGCAAGATCCGGGCATGCTGGCTTTCCTGGATGCAGGGGTCAATGTGAAAGGGGCACCCAACGAGAACTTCGCTCGTGAGATCATGGAACTCTTTACCATGGGTGTAGGCAATTATTCCGAGGGAGATATTCGCGAAGCCGCCCGTGCATTTACCGGTTGGAACTTCGTAGACCTTGAATTCGTATTCAACGAAGACCTGCATGACGACGGTGTAAAAACTTTTCTAGGCCGCACCGGCAACTTTGATGGCGAAGACATCATTGACATCATCATGGAACAACCGGTCACCGCGGAATATATCGCAGGCAAACTGTATCGTTTTTTCGTCCGCGATAATTTAAGCCCAGCGCTGCAATCTAAATTGGGCAGCGTATTCAGAAATGCCGATTATGAAATCTCAGCATTGCTAGAGACCGTTTTTCTCTCCAGAGATTTCTATAGCCAGGCGTCCGTTGGCACCCACATCAAGAGTCCTGTTGAGCTCGCAGTCTCTACCTATCGAAAACTAGGCCTGAATGAAGCGCCCGGTGTCCCGGATTTCAATCGGTCGACTGGCGCACTTGGCCAGACCCTTTTCAGACCTCCCACAGTCGCAGGATGGGCTGGAGGGCGAAGCTGGATTACACCGGGACTGCTGTTAGCGCGCGGCAACTTCGCAAGAGACCTGCTGTTTCCCGACATAAACTTTATCCCGCCAGATCGTCGCAACGGCAGCCGCGAGATTCAAAGCGTTGCACGGCGAATTCGCGATGGTCTGGACATTACGACTGCCACCCAGCCTTCCAATATCGGGGAAGGCCAGATCATGGCGGAATCCAATATGCTGGCAGACAGAGATGAGGACTTTAATACGCGCTATGGCAGTTTCCGCGGCTGGCAAATGGCCATTGAGAAGGTCAAGCCGATTCCGCGCCACACCGCACGCCTTGATTTCAGTGGGGATATCCTGCAGTTGGAGCTGACCTCCACTGCGGAGGTAGTCGATTATTTTATTGAGCGCTTCATGCGCGTAGCGCCAGGCGCAGATGCAAGACGCATGCTTGTAAATTTTCTAAACGAAGAGCTGGGCACCAGCAATATCGAGGAGGCCCAGACCTACATGGAAGACGCCTTGCGCATGATGGTGCATTTACTTCTCAGCCAACCAGAATATCAACTGAGCTAGGCTCTCAGCAGGGACAAGACCCATGAAAAACAAAAAGAGCAACTTGCTAAAACCAAATCTTCAACGTCGTGAGCTGTTGCGCAAGGGAATGTCGGGCCTGGGTATTGCTGGACTCAGCGGCACCATCCTGGCGCCAACCCTGTTTAGCCAGGCCGCACATGCAGCCGCCGCCGCAAGAGCGAACGGCAAGATACTGGTAATCCTTGAACTCTCGGGTGGCAACGATGGACTCAACACCGTGGTTCCCTACGGCGATGATGCCTATTACCAGCATCGACCAGAAATCGGCCTGCCAAAGAGCGAACTGCGGGTTCTGGATGATCACTTTGGCCTGAACGGCGGCATGGCTGGCTTTGAGCGGCTGTTCAAAGACGGCAAGATGGCAATCGTACACGGCTGCGGATACGAGAATCCGTCTTACTCACATTTTAATTCCATGGCCTACTGGCATACAGCTGCGCCAAACAGCGGAAATGAATACGGTTGGGTAGGTCGCCTTGCCGATGCCATGGCACCAGATGCGCCGAGCAACTACATGGTCAACATCGCTGCGCGACAGTCTCTCGCAGTGCGCAGCGCGAGTCATGTTCCTGTGGTATTTGACCAACCTGAGCGCTTCATGCGCGAGGCTTTCCATGAAGAACGAGATGAGCTGGATCTGGTACATGACATTGGCAAGGTATCTAATGCTTCTCGAGAATACCTGCTGAATATTGCGCGCAGCGCAAGCGAGGCTTCCTCACAGGTAAGGCAGGCATGGGAGAACTACTCTTCCCCCATAGATTATGGCGTCAACAGTCTTGATCTCCCAAAAATCGTGTCACTTATTGATGCTGGTATGCCGACCAAGCTGTACTACGTTTCCTATCGCAACAATGCTTTTGATACCCATGTATTTCAGAACAATGTGCATCGTCGCCTACTCACCTACACCTCTGATGCGGTGTTTGCCTTTCTGCAGGATCTTGAGCGTATTGGCCGGGCTGACGATGTGGCACTGATGATTTTTTCCGAGTTCGGGCGCCGCGTACCGGAGAACGATAATCTTGGCACTGACCACGGCGCGGCAAACAATATGTTCGTGGTAGGAAACCAGGTTAAAGGCGGCCACTATGGGAAGCTGCCAAGCCTCACCAAACTCAACCCGGAGGATAACCTGGCCTACACGACAGATTTCAGGCGGGTGTATCAAACGGTCATTGAAGGCTGGCTTGGGCACCGGGGGTCGGGCGAACTGTTAGGCGGAAATTATCAGCCTTTCGACATGTTTGCGTGAACCCCTCGAGCCGCACCAGATAACCGCTCAGCAAAAACTTTCCTGGCTTCGGTCCAGCAGGGTTTAAAATCAATATCGAGCAACACCCGAGTGATGTTCTTGCTGCGCGCAAACTAGCGGGTTGATCGAAGGAGTTAGCGCTCGACTAACTCCCTTACTCGCGCAGCCATGCCAGAAATCACATCCGCGGCTACGAAGATCTCATCCTCAACCCGCTCATACTGGCGCTCTTCAATTGCCTCGCGCACTCCGGGGATGGTTTTCACACCATAACCGGTGTAAAAGCCAGGCGCGTAAATATGATGGGTAAACCAGGGTCGGCCTGGCAAACCATCATCGCGCGTAAGCTCACGCTCACTGCTATAAAGCAGCTTGTTCACCGACTCGGATGCTGGCAGGCCACTGGCGACTACATCGGCATAGTCGGCGGCGGCCTGTTCCAGTTCGTCCAGGGCATTTTTTAGCGGCGCGAAATTGAAGTACGGCACCTCTGCTTTCTTCAGCGGTGCCACAATGTTGCGAGTTGGGTCGAGAGCCAGATCATAGACACCGGAATCTATGCGCGCATTGGACGAAAGAGTGGCTTCGCGCATAGAATCTGCAAGCTCTTCAATCTCGCTCATATACAGGCTGATATTATCCGACAGGCCTGTGTATTCGAAGGGCAACCTGGGCGCATTGGCCAGTCGCATAGTAGCGCGGCCGGCAACCTGGGCCAGCGCCACGTTATAGACCAGACCCGGATCGCGAAACTTCGTGTAGTGTTCATAGGTGTCGTACAGCGTGTGGTAGCTGCCGTCGGATGCCTCACCACCAAAACTGATATTCAATGAGGCAATACCGAGATGCTGCAGAAATGGTGAATAATCAGAGCCCGAACCCAGCGGACTGATTCGCAAATCAGCGCGGCTGTTGAGTTCAGCACGAGCAGCAGCAGCACCATTAACCTCAATCCGGGCTCGACGTCGATCCGCCGCTGAGACACCGGTCTGCGGATCTTCCACATCCCGCATCACCTCGTTGGCCATCTTCTCCAGGACATGGCTGCCGCCAATATTAACGAAGCCACGGCTGTTTCCATCTGTATTGATATACGCCACCGCATTCTCGTCCAACATAGCAGCGTGGTGCTCAACCCATTCAGTGGAACCAATCAATCCCTGCTCTTCTGAATCCCAGGCCGCATAGACCACAGTTCGCTGCGGGCCATTGCCTTCGGCCGCCAGCTCGGCCAGTGCCCTGGCCTCGCCCATCAGCGCCACCAGACCAGAGATAGGGTCTGCTGCACCGTGATTCCAGCCGTCGTGGTGATTGCCTCGAATCACCAATTGATCCGGATACTCTGAGCCTTCGAGACGCGCAATCACGTTATAAGCCGGCACCATGTCCCAGTTGAATTCCAGCTTCATACGCACCCGTGCCGGTCCTGGCCCCAAATGATAAGTAATCGGCAGTCCACCGCGCCATTCACGGGGCACGACTTCTCCCCCCATGGCTTCCAGCAGCGGCAGCGCATCACGATACGAAATCGGCAGTACCGGAATTCGGGTAATCGTCGGCGCCTCTTCGCGAGGCAAACGCTCAGCTTCAGCAGTCGCTCCGACAAATGGGGTCAGCGGATCCCCAGGATAAGTCGGCATGTCCATTACAGAACCACGCTGCACGCCGCTCTCGTGTTTGTAAGGGCCGTCAGGATAGGTGTCGCCCGCACCATAGCCATCATCCGCTGGATCGGAATATATAATAGTGCCAATTGCCCCTTTTTCGCCAGCCAGCTTAGGCTTGATTCCGCGCCAGGAACCCCCGTAACGCGCAATCGCGATCTTGCCTTCAACACTAATACCGTAGCGATCCAGAATTTCGTAATCGGCAGGCGTACCGTAATTAACGAATACCAACTCCGCTTCTACCTCACCATCTATGGAAAAGGCATTATAGGGAGGCAGCAAATTATCGGTGCGCGCAGTACTGAGATCTTCAGGCAGTGTGTCTTCAGTCAGACCAGCGGTGTAACGAGTCGGCGCCACCAATTCCAGCTCACGGGTTCGCGGCGATGGAAACAGCACCTGATACTCGGCGATTTCAACGTCATACCCCCACTCCTCGAAGCGTTCAGCTACGAAATCTACGACTGCCCTGCCCTCTGGCGAACCTACATGATGAGGATCACGGGACAGGATTCTCAGCCATTCTTCCTGATCAGCGGCGGACAGGCGCGAATCGAAGTCTGCCTCCAGCTCCAACTGCGCAGCAGCACCAGCATCATCAAATCCCAGCAGTCCCTGAGCATTCACTGTGCCAGCGATGAATCCCCCAAGCACCAAAAGTGACAAGAAACGCAACATACCTATCCTCTCTATAACAATCCTGCGGTTGCTCTCAGTATCAGCCCAAAGGCTGATAAATTGCAATTCATTGACGGTTTTTGGGCAGCAACAGCCAAGCCTTTTCGTTTCCCAATAATCGAGTGCGAATTTGGGACTCTCGTATTACAGCTTTTCTGTAATTGGTAGATGCGATTCCGGGCATAGTTCGGAATCTAAATTGCAAAGATGTCGCTTGGAGTGCGAACTCCGCAATCCGAAGGCATCAAATAATAAGAGCTCTGGGAAAACGCTTCAAACTAATAAGTAAAGTTCGGGAAAACCCAATCTGCAATTTCTGACTTAGTAGGCATGGACTCGGACTGCACTTTTGTGACTGTCGCCCCTAGGGATAGATTCACGGCGTGTCACAGAAGTGCAGCCCGAATTCAGGCCCAACTCTTAACTATAAATCTTGGATCGAGAACTTGAATAGATTTCACGTCAAATTAGTCCTGCGAAAAGATAAACCGCTATACTCCTCACCCCATGACAAACCCCACCGACATCCTGCAGCAAGTCTTCGGTTTCACCAGCTTCCGCCCACCCCAGGACCAAATCATCGAAACACTGGTGGCGGGTGGCGATGCCATGGTGTTAATGCCCACAGGTGGTGGCAAATCGCTGTGTTACCAGATACCAGCGCTGGTGCGACCAGGCTGCGGCATTGTGATCTCGCCCCTGATTGCGCTGATGCAGGACCAGGTTAATGCCATGCGGCTNNTGGGGGTTAAGGCAGCNTTCCTTAANTCAACCCTCGCGNCAGANGAGGCACAGGANATTGAACAGCAGCTNAGAAANGGAGTNCTCGACCTTCTNTATATCGCGCCAGAACGGCTGACCCAAGCCCGGACTTTGAAGATGCTGCAGGAAGCGGAGCTAGCCCTGTTCGCCATCGACGAAGCCCATTGTGTATCTCAGTGGGGCCACGACTTCAGGGCGGACTACCTGCAGCTTAGTCTGCTGCACGAGTTATTCCCGGATGTGCCCCGCATCGCACTCACGGCAACTGCAGACGCACGCACACGGAATGAGATTATCAGTCGCCTGCAGTTGGAAAAGGCCCAACAGTTTCTCGCAGGCTTCGATCGCCCCAATATTCGNTATCGAATTGCCCTGAAACACAATGGCAAACAACAGCTGCAGAAATTCCTAAAGAGTGAGCATGCCAATGATGCTGGCATTGTCTATTGTCTCTCGCGCAAGAAAACCGAAGACATCGCTCAGTGGTTGAACCAACAGGGTTTCAAAGCCTATCCCTATCACGCTGGCCTGAGCGCTGAGCTGCGAGCCCGGCATCAGTCAGAATTCCTGCGTGAGGAAGGGGTGATTATTGTGGCTACCATCGCCTTCGGAATGGGTATCGACAAGCCCAATGTCAGGTTCGTGGCTCACCTTGATTTGCCCAAGACTATCGAATCCTATTATCAGGAAACCGGCCGCGCGGGCCGCGATGGGGAACCGGCCACGGCCTGGATGGTCTATGGCTTGCAGGACGTGATCAAGCTGCGCCAGATGATGGAAGGCTCTGAGGGCAATGAGGAACACAANCGCGCAGAGCAGCAGCGCCTGAATGCCATGCTGGGCTTGTGCGAAATTACCAGCTGTCGGCGTCAGGCTCTGCTGGACTACTTTGATGAGCATCTCGAGCAGCCCTGCGGTAATTGCGACACCTGTCTCGACCCACCGCAAACCTGGGATGGCACCGTAGCAGCCCGCAAGGCACTGAGCGTTGCCTTTCGTACCGAGCAACGTTTTGGTGTGAATCATCTTATCGATGTTTTGCGCGGCGCAGACATCGACAAGATATTTCAGTTCGGCCATCAGNATCTTCCCGTTTACGGCATCGGGAAAGATCTGGACAACAACCANTGGCGCTCAGTCTTTCGCCAGCTGGTTGCCCGTGGCTATATGAGCGTNGACCTGGAGCGCTATGGCGCTTTGCGCCTTGAGGAAAAATGCCGGCCGCTGCTACGCAACGAAGAGTCCNTAGCTTTGCGCAAAGATATCAAGCAAAAAGTAGCAAAGCAGCAGACGAAGGTAGAACTGGCGCCAGATGTAGATATCGCCCTGTGGGAAGCCCTGCGCGAATGTCGCCGCGGCTACGCCGAAGAGTTAGGTGTGCCCCCTTACGTGGTNTTTCACGATTCAACGNTGCAGGAGATGTGTTTGCGCTTGCCGCAGAATATGGAGGAGTTCGGTGAGCTATCNGGNGTTGGCGAGCGCAAGCTGGAGCGCTATGGGCCTGCCTTTGTTAGTGTCATCACCGAACATCTCGCGGCCTGAGGTAGAATAGGCCCTCTTTTNCCACTTACAAGNGACTAGATCCGAATGCCCCTTTTAAGACTCGACAAAGTCTCNCTCAATTTCGGTAGCCATATACTGTTGGACGAGGTGGATTTTCAGATCATCAAGGGCCAGCGCATTGGGCTGCTGGGTCGTAATGGCGCCGGCAAGACCACACTAATGAAGATCATCGCCGGGTCCATGCAGCCGGAAAGCGGCGAGCGCTGGCTGCGTCCAGGCACTTCTCTGGCCTGGCTGGAGCAGTCATTGCCCGAAGCGGACCAAGAGACTGTTTATGACATGGTGGCNGGAGGTCTATCGGAGATCGGCGACCTGCTCAAGCGCTTCCACCATCTTTCCGCGCTTGGTAGCGACACTGACATGGCTGAACTGGAACAGGTGCANGCACTACTCGAAGCCAAGCAGGGCTGGAACCTGGGCCAGAAAGTAGACACGGTAATCGATCAGCTGAAGCTTCCTGCCGATGAGCCCATGGCGCATCTNTCCGGTGGCTGGCGCAAACGGGTAGCGCTGGCGCGGGCGCTGGTTAGGGAACCAGAGCTGTTGCTGTTGGACGAGCCGACTAACCACCTGGATATCCCCGCCATCGAATGGCTGGAGCGGGCACTAAAGAATTACACCGGCGCCCTGTTATTGGTTACTCACGATCGTAGCTTTTTGGAGAATGTTGCGAACGAGATTGTCGAAATCGACCGTGGCTACCTCTATCAATTTGAAGGTAGCTATCAGCGCTTTCTGCGCTTCAGGGAGGAGCAGCTCNCCGCTGAGGAGACTGCTAACAAGCTGTTTGACAAGAAGCTCGCCGAGGAAGAGGTGTGGATTCGCCAGGGCATCAAGGCACGGCGCACGCGGAATGAAGGCCGTGTGCGTGCTCTTAAGGCAATGCGCGAGCAACACCGCCAGCGCCGCATTCAGCAGGGTACCGCCANCTTCGAAGCCAGCCAGAGTGAACGCTCGGGAAAACTGGTGGTGGACCTGGATCAGGTTTCCCATAGTTTCGACGACAAGCAAGTTATCAAAGACTTTTATACGACGGTGATACGTGGAGACAGAATTGGTCTGGTTGGCGTCAACGGTGCAGGTAAATCTACCCTGCTGAAGGTTTTGCTGGGACAATTAGAGCCGACCGCAGGTAAGGTTAAGCTGGGCACGCGCCTTGAGATCGCCTATTTCGACCAGCTTCGGGAACAGCTGGATCTGGACAAAGATCTGATCGACAACATCTGCGGCGGTCAGGACTTTATTGAGATCAACGGCAAGCGAAAACACGCCATCAGCTATCTAGGTGACTTCCTGTTTACACCAGAGCGCGTGCGCACACCCGCGAAAGCGCTCAGCGGNGGAGAACAGAACCGNGCTATTCTGGCAAAAGTCTTTAGCAAGCCTGCCAACGTGCTGGTATTGGACGAACCCACCAATGATCTAGACATCGAGACTCTGGAACTGTTGGAAGATATTCTGATCAAATTCGAAGGTACGGTGCTGCTGGTAAGCCACGACCGTCAATTCATGGACAATACCGTCACCAGCCTGATGGTGTTTACCGGCGACGGCCACATCGAACAGCACGTGGGTGGTTTCACCGACTGGACTCGAAGCGGCGGCTCACTNCAGGAAATCCAACAGCAGCTAGCGGCAAAAGCAGAGCCAGCAGCAAAGAAAGAAAAACCAAAGCGCGCGCAAGAACCACAGGACAAGCAGGCTAACAACAAGGAATCCCACAGAAAAAAGAAGGCGCTGGAAAAGCTAATGCGCAGCATTGAAAAACTGGAGTCGCAGGCCGAGGCTCTGGNGGGAAAGATGGCTGAAGAAGGCTTCTACAGTCAAGACCAGCAGCGGATTGACGCCGTATTGAAAGAGTCCGCTGACAACAAGGAGAATCTGGAAGCAGCTTATGCAGAGTGGGAGTCCCTGGAAAACTAGCTTAAAGCCATCCAAAGCGGGCCACTTCGCATCGAACATACCGGCGAGCCTCTNTTTACTCTCGACGTTAACANGCATATTCTNTCCTGGACCAAGCTGNTCGTCCTAACTTTGTCGCTCNAAGCCNGNATGAATAAAAAGAACAANTNCAATATTGGCGGACACCAGNCCAAGAGGTATCCCATGTCTATCCTGCAAAAACAAACCGCTNGCATCCTATACATTGCCCTCAGCTGNAGCATTATTTCTTTCTCTGCCAGCGCGCAGGACACGCAGCGACCGAACCTGGAAGGAATCTGGACCAATGCGTCATTAACCGGCCTCAATCGTCCACAGGGTGTTGAGGCACTGACAGTGTCTGAAGAAGAAGCACGCCGTATTGCCGCCGCTACCCCGATTGCTGGGCTGGAGGGCGGACTTGATGAGGGTGACGGGGTAAATGATACACCTCAGGAAGGCGCGGATGATTTTGGTGTGCGCGCTTACAACAACTTCTGGGTTGACCCCGGCTCCAATCTCGCCCTGGTGAAAGGTGAGTATCGAACCTCCTATGTGATCGATCCGCCCTCCGGACGAGTGCCGCGCCTGGAAAATCCGCAATATGATTTTGATCGCGCCAGTTTTGGTTCGCGCTACGCAACCGGTGTGGCCGACTTCAGTGGGCCCGAAGCATTTCCTAACTCTGAGCGCTGTCTGCTGGGCTTTGGCAATAAGGCTGGCCCCGGCATGATGGGTGCGCTCTACAACAACACCTATCAATTCGTGCAGACCGACGATTACGTCATGATCCTGGTGGAAATGGCGCACGATGCGAGGATCATTCCGATCTTCGATTCTCCGGAAGAAGCCAGGGCCACCCGCAAGCCAGCACAATGGCAGCCCTGGTTTGGCGATTCCGTGGGATGGTATGAGGATGGTGCTCTGGTTGTAGAAACCGTCAACATCAAACCACAGCAAATGAGCCAAAGTTCAGTACCCATCACCAAGCAGGGCAAGATCACCGAGCGTTTTAGTCGCTACTCAGACGGCGAAATCCTGTATCAGTTTATTGTGGAAGACAGCAATATCTACCGCCAAACCTGGACCGCTGAATTGAGCTTCTATGCCACTGAGGACAGGCTTTATGAGTACGCCTGTCACGAAGGCAACTACTCCATGCCGGGCTCCCTGGCTGGCGCCCGCACCATCGAGCTGCGGGAGGAGTTAGGGCTACCTAACTAGATAAACGTGGATTTTTGCTGTTTTTGCGGCAATGCGGTGGGCAAATGCGTAGCCTGTTCCTAAACTTAAGCCGACCTTCTGTTAGAGTCTCTTGTTTTCGGCCTCTGCTCAGAGCATAAAGCCTAAATGAATTCCAAAATACACCTAATCCTACTGATTTGTAGCGTATTGGCCTGCGCCCCGGCATGGGGCCAGCAGGCCTCAGGGAGCGCCCCGCTCGATGGCGCCCCATCCGTGGACCCTGGCGCTGCAGACTCCACCGTGGTCTATGAAGCCGAGTTCTTCGGTCAATACAACCCCATAACCGCCAGTGACATGCTTGAGCGAATTCCCGGCGTCAACGTGTTTGGGGGGCGTAACGGTGGCAGCCGTGGGCTCGGTACCGGTGGCAACCTGTTGATCAATGGTCAACGCATAGCCGGCAAAGACAACTCCGCTCGCGATCAGCTTGATCGGATTACTGCTGCGGAGGTTGAACGCATAGAGATCATTCGCGACACCTCAGGCGAACTCAATGTTCGTGGTGCTGGCGAGGTTATCAATATTATTCTTGTCGAAGTGCCATCCCGCTCCAGCACTCAGGTGCAGCTCGTGAATCGCCTGAACCACGATGACACCTATGAGATGGGGGGAAATGTCGGCTGGTCAACCCAGATCGGTAACTTCCAGGCGCTGGTTAACCTCGAAGAGCGACCAAACTATGAAAATCGCCACAACCGAGAGGTGCGGGTCACACCCGACGGAGAACTGCTAGGCACACTATTCGAAGAAAACATTCGCGATCAGGACGAGCATACAGTCAGCACCAATATGAGCTATGGCATTGGCTCGCACCGCATGCAGCTGAACGCCCTGCTTAGTGAAAGCAGCTTTCCACGCAACATAAAACGCGACTTCGTTGATTTTGAGAATAGCGTCGCAATTGACAGTATCCAACAAGAAGTTATAGAGAACGAAGAGAGCAACTGGGAACTGGGCGGTGACTATGAGTACGGTTTCGCCAACGGCTCTCGACTTGCAGTGCTGTTCGTCTCTAACGATGAAATACGAAACTCAGTACGAGAACGATTCGAGGCCTATCCGGCCAGCGATCCTCTGTCCAAGAATCTCTTCATAGACTCTCAGCGGGAAACCAAAGAGTTTATCGTTCAGACCAACTACAATTTTTCTTTAACCGACAATCAATCTCTGCGCGTAGGCGCAGAGCGCGCAATTACTGAACTCGACTCTAAGCTATTTATCGCCAGCCCCTTCGGTAGCGAACCTCTATCGGCTCAATTCGGCGGCCTCTCCCTGATACCTTCAATCTCTAACCCTGGCACTCATGTTGAAGAAACCCGCTACGAAGGATTTGCTTTTCACAACTGGACGATTAATGACAAAAGCTCACTCGAGTCCAGTGTCGTTTATGAGACTTCGGAAATTTCGCAAACTGGAGAAGTCAGCAAGACAAGAGACTTCCAATTCTGGCGCCCTAGCTTCGACTATCGCTATAACTTTGCCGACAACTTTCGCTTTCGCGGCACAGTTCTTCGCAATGTTTCCCAATTGAGCTTTTCATCTTTTGCGGCAACAGCCAACAATGAGGATCGCGACATCGATGGCCTGGCGGGTAACCCGGAGCTTGAGCCAGAAACCAGTTGGACTTACGAGGGTGAACTCGAGTATCGATTACCCAATGATGCCGGCGTCCTTGCGACCAGTTTGTTCTACTCCGATGTGGATAATCGAATCGGTCGCATCAATGCGACCATTGATCCAGACCAGCCACTATCAGCAACGGGCAATGTTGGCCCGGCGAAACAATTAGGCTGGTTTACTAGAGCCAGCGTGCGCTTGAATCAATTCAATCTGCCAAACGCCATCATTTCAGCCAGAATGGGATTGTTTGATTCTGAGATACTCGACCCGTTTATCAATCAGAAGGTTAGAACCGGCGGCCGCGGCTTTGCCAGCATCGACTTCCGCCAGGACATTACTTCCTTGAACCTGAGTTACGGCATTGAATACAGCCATTCTATCTGGGGCGGATTTTATGATATCGATATAGTTACCCGGACTCGCAATGACAGAGAACGCTCTCTGGACCTGTTTGTCCAAAAAATCTGGTTCGACGATTGGGTTTTCAGACTGGAATCCGACAACACCCTGGACGCATCCCGCTGCCGTTATCGCGAGCGCTACGAGGGTACTACGATTGAAGGCAATATTGCCCTGATCCAGGATTCCTGCAGCAGTCGCTATCGCCGATATATTTTCAGCATCCAAACCACGTTTTAGTCTATCTGTCTCGACGAGGAAATCGGGTCAGGCAGCCTCGGAATCTGTCAGAATCTAAAGGTATAGCGGAACTTCACGCTCAAATCAGAAGACGCAACCTGAAAGCTGTTGTCGCGATCCCAGTCCTGCAACCCATAGTTGAGAACGATAAAGCCCTCCTGGCCAGCCCGCGGAATCCACTGCAGTCGCGTGTTGATGCCGATTTCTTCGGAAACATTGTCGTACTGTGCGAGCGTGATCCAGTACAGCGTCGGTGAAAATGCCACCTGTGAATTCACACTGCTAAGACGGGTAGTGAACTTACCCTGAGGCAGCTCGATGTCATTCCAGTCATAGCTGGCAGAGAGAATGAGATAGCGGGATTGATTCCAAGTTACCCTGCCGTTCAGGTTGACCCTCTCACCGTTGAAGAAGTCGCCGCTGCGGTAGTTAAAAGAGCCAGAGAATTCGCGCTGGCCCGCTGTGTTAAAACTCACACGCTGCTCGCTGAATTCATAGCTGCCCGCTTCAATGTAGATCTCATCACCAGTGCGACGAAAAATTGGAAAACGATTCCTAATGACCTCTTTGTTGGCAATATATCCAAACTGCAAGCGATCCCTTGACCCCGATTCTAACTCAAGCAAGCGGTAGTTAACGACTTCCGTTTGCAGACCACCGTCCAACAGGTTGATGCGCTGCATATCGATTCCGCCAAAAGCATTTTGCAGAACGCCGGAATCGAAAAAATAGGTATAGCCAACATCCGCAGTAAAGTCCTCAATGCCAGCATTAGCGACGAACCCCATGGCAGGATCAAAATTTTCCTCCACCACCTTATACCCTGCGCGAGTGCGAAACCCGACACTGGACGGATAGCCCACGCCGATACCGTAGGAGGAATCATCATCTTCCAGGCCAGGGGTATCCGACTGCTGAAAGAAAACATTCCCGGTGAGCCTGCGGCCGTTCGCCAAGTTGTTGTTGATGTACTGGAAATCCGCACCTGCGACGCTGTTATCCAGATTTGAGGTAGGGTCACCATCAGTAAAAATGAAGCCGACCTGCGAATCTTCCAGCACATTGGCTGAAATCCGTGTGACTAAAAGGTCTGTTGCTGCCACGCTAGCGGTTTCACCCTGCCTGATTGCCAGGGTACCGATATTGAAGCGCCCAATGCGACCACTAATGCGTCCGCCATACTCGATGTCTACAGGCGAGCCATCGGCGGCTAGCCCAAGCTTGCGCGAGAAATAAGGCCGTGCATTTTCCCGGCTGGCTCCCCCGGTAGCGTTGTTGCCCCTGGCCATACCGCTAATATTGCCGAACTGAAATAGCTCAGAGTCATTATTAAAAAAGTCTCGGCGCTCAGGGAAGAACAGGTTGAATCTCGTCAGGTTGACCTGACGATTGTCGACCTCCACCGCTGAAAAATCGGTATTAATCGTGAGTGCTGCATTCAGGGATGGCGTGAGCCGATAGAACGCATCCAGTGAGGGATTGTACTGCTCGTCACGAGCGGAGGGATTGAAGCGCCGCTGCCGCACAGCAGCCATGCTAGGCACGATGTCCAGGCCCACACCCTGGTCCATACCAGTCATGCCCGTCATCTCACCCATGATGGTGGGGTTGTATTGGCGATCCAGTGATACCCAGGCCATCTCCTCATTCTTGCGACGAATGCCGCGACCGAAATTAAATCCCCAGGTATCCACTGCAGGATTAAACGGTAGCGATTTGAAGGGAATTTCAATTTCTGCAACCCAGGCATTGCCTTCCACGTTGGTCGCCGTTTCCCAAATCGTATTCCAGTTCAAGCTGAATTGGGTTGGTGTAGTGTAAAGGGCATCGTGCCGCACACCATTGAGATTGGTTTCAAATCGGTACCCCGCCCTGCCCTGATTAAAAGGGTCAAGTATCACAACCAGCCTGTCATCGAACGGGAGGCCCTGACCATGGCGGATAGTAGGCGCCGCAATCAGGTCTGGATCAGCGTCATACATGCGCGCGCCGATGTAGAGCGCGTCTCTGGTATAGACAACATAGAGTTCAGTCGGCTCAGAAGGTTCAGTGTGGTCGCCGGGGCGGCTCTGGTGGAAGTCAGTCACTGCTTCCGCCTGCTGCCAGACTGCGTCATCCAGCACGCCATCAATCACAGGCGCAGTGTCAACTCGAACCGCGCGGAAACTCTTGGCTTCAACCCGCTGCTCTTCAACTACCTCTTGAGCCATTGCCGGAATTGCCACTAGCGCAAAAGTGGTCAGGAGCGCGAAGGGCCTCCTGCTGGGTGGGCGGTGTTGTTTTATGGGCGACTGGCTCACTGTTCTGGTCTGACACCTGAAAAAACAGGTCGCAGAGTCTAACAATAAGGCCAGTTTGCCACCCTGAATTGACACACAAAGTTTCAACTCCTGCTACAGTGCTGGACAATTTCCGATGAAAACCATAGTCTCGGCGCTCTCAGAGCTAACTGGAGATCCACTCGTGAAGTATTCCATGCCTAATTCAGCAAACTGGATGAGAACAGCAAACCTGCTTGCGGTCGCAGCCTTGATTGCCGCCTGCTCACCTGCGCCTGTCCAGCAAGAATCCGCTGCCGTCAGCACCGTTGCCGCACCTGCCCAGGCACTCGAAAGAGTGGCTCCTGAGGCCGTTGGGATGGACTCGGACAGATTGGACCGTGTCACTCAAGCTATGCAAGCCTTTGTCGATGAGGGCAAGCTGTCCGGCGCCGTCACCATGGCTTCGCGCGATAATCAAATCGTGCACTTCGAATCTGTGGGCTATCGGGACATAGAGGCACAGGCCCCAATGACACCTGATACGTTGTTTCGGATTTATTCCATGACCAAACCGGTTACCGGAGCAGCGCTAATGATTCTCTACGAGGAAGGCAAGTTCAAACTGTCTGACCCGGTTGAGAACTACCTCCCGGAACTTAAGGACCTACAAGTCTTCACGGGCACCGATGAGGACGGCAATATGATTACCGAAGCGACCGGCCACCCGATGACTATCCGGGAGCTGATGAATCACACCGGTGGCCTGAGCTATGGCATCTTTGCCCAATCTCCAGTGGACACTGCCTATGTCGAAGCCGGCCTGCTTGATCCTAATATGACTAATGCTGAATTTGTGGCCAAGCTCGGACAGATCCCCCTAAAGCACCAGCCCGGCAGTCGCTGGGAATACAGCGTTTCCGTTGACGTGCAGGGTTATCTGGTAGAAGTCTTGTCAGGCCAGCGTTTTGGTGAATTCCTGGACGAACGTATTTTCCAGCCGCTGGGTATGAGCGATACGGATTTCCACGTCCCTGAAGAAAAACTCAACCGCTTCGCCCAGATGTATGTGTACGGCCCCGAGGGTGCGCTAATCCCCAGCGAGATGTTTGACGGCGCCGATTTCACCGTGGACATGACCTTTGAGTCCGGCGGCGGCGGCTTGGTTTCCACGGCTAACGACTATATGCGGTTTAGCCAAATGCTGCTGAATGGAGGTGAGCTGGATGGCGAGCGTATTCTGGCACCACTCACAATCGAGTTAATGCGCAGGGATCAAACTCCTACTGGCTTGACCGGACCCATGTCAGGTGCAGGCAACGGCACTGTGTTCGGCCTCGACTTCGCCGTTATCCAAGACCCGGTGGAAGCAGAGAGCTATTCTACCGGTGAGTACTACTGGGGCGGTGCCGCTGGCACCTGGTTCTGGATCGATCCTGTGGAAGACGTGGTTTTCGTTGGGATGATTCAGCAGGCTGGCCAGGGGCTACCGGACGTGCGTAGTACGTCGCGACGTCTTTTTTACCAAGCCATCTTGGACCCGAAAGGGGTCTGAAGCTTTCGCTCCCTGCGTGTTACAAAGAATGAAAAAGGGCTGCAACTGCAGCCCTTTTTAGTTGTTGGCTCCCATCGTTAAAGCAAAGCCTGGGACAAGGACGTGCTAACTAGGACTGCGATCTGACAAATAAGTCTTCTTATCGCTCCAGGCGGTCACCAGACTGCTGTTTCGGTGGGTTTTACGGTAGTCTCTGTGCACACTCTGCAATTGTGACTACACATAATTACAAGTAAGCGAGAGATCATCATGTCCAAATTACTCAGTATTTCGTTTCGACAAGTATTCATTGGTTTGACCGCGCTGGCAGCTGGCCTGGCTTCAGCACAGGACATCCCGTGGGCCAAGAGCGCCGAAGACGTAGGGATGTCCACTAACCGATTGCGACAGATCAATACGGTGATGCAGCGACACATAGATACTGGTGATATCCAGGGAGCCGTTACAGTGGTGGCGCGTAAAGGCCAGCTGGTGCATTTCGAGACTCACGGCCTGATGGATGTGGACAATACCCGTCCTATGCAGGAGGACTCGGTCTTTATCATGATGAGCTCCACCAAGCCAGTACTCGGCGTCGCTGCCATGATGATGATTGAAGAAGGCCTGATGCGACCCGAAGATCCTGTATCAAAATACATCCCGGAGTTTGCGGACATGGAGGTTGCGATACTTAAGGACCAGGTAATGGAGCAAGTAAGCCCCTATCGTGTCGATCCAGCAGCCCCCCCTGCCCACCGACTGGTGCCAGCCGCACGGGAGATCACGATCCACGACTTGCTTACCCACACTTCTGGCCTCGCCAGCGGCGGTCTGGGCACAGCCATATCTCAACGACCTGCCAGGGACACCGACTCTGATTTGGCGAGCATTATTCCTCAATATGCGGATTACGCGCTGGATTTCCAGCCGGGCTCGCGCTGGGCTTACAGCCCTGGAGTGGGACTCGATGTGGTGGCTCGGATTATTGAGATCGTTTCCGGTCAGGATTTTAACGACTTCCTTAGCGAACGCATCTTCGATCCGCTAAAGATGAATGACACCTGGTTTAATGTGCCGCCGGAGTACCAAAACCGTCGCGTGGTCATTGAGGACCGCGACATGTCACGCTTCTTTGATCGCCCCCCTACAAAGTACTGGTCTGCGTCCGGCGGCCTGTCCAGCACAGCAGGAGATTATCTTAAGTTTGAGCAGATGCTGATCAACGGCGGCGAGCTCCACGGTAATCGATTGCTCAGCCCTCGAAGCGTACGCATGATGGGAAGTAACCAGATCGGAGATCTATACCGAGGGTTCTCGCAAAATCAGAACGGCATGGGTTTCGGTTATACCGTTGGCGTTACTGTCGACCCGATCTCTTCAAATGCACGTCGCAGTGGCGGCGCCTTTGGCTGGGGAGGCGCTTTTGGCACGCGCTCCTGGACCGATCCTGCCGAAGAGCTGACCGCAGTGATATTTCTGCAGCAGCCCTTCGCACCGGCACAGTATGACTTTGAGAACGCGGTGCAGCAGGCAATTATTGACTGACTTACCTAATTTACAACCATAGGCGTAAACACACAAAAGCTAATCCGACGCTATTTACTCTCACCCACGAGAAGCGTCACCGTGGACGCCGACCTGGCCCTAGCCCCATCTAGGATAGCGGGTCGCACAGCCAAGAGGCATTTTAATCTGATTAAATTAGATAATAGATTTAGAATCAGCATTCCTGTTCATCATGTTCGGCAATCCAGCCACAGCGCCTAGTCATGCTATTAATCATTGAAAGCCTGCTTGTCACATTAGGTAGAGTCCTTCTAGGCCTCTACTTCATCATTCCCGGCACTACAAAAATCACAGGGTACGATGCCACCAGCCAATACATGGCAAATCACGGCATGATCCTCATTCCCTTTTTCCTAATTCTCACCATCATCATTCAAGTCGGAGGTGGGCTTATCATGGTGGCTGGTTATCAGACCAAAATTACCGCCTTTATCCTTGCCGGGCTTACCCTAGTAATCAGTCTGGCGATGCACGATTTCTGGACCATGCCTGCGGGAGAACTGCAGACTGGCCATGAGACCCAGAATTTTGTGAAAAACATGGCGATCATGGCCGGTTTATTGGCGATGGCAGGATTGGGCGGCGGGCGTTGGAGCCTGGACGCACGCTTGGCACGAGCAGGAGCTGCTGCCTGATTTGGTGAAAGCCAGAGTTTAAACTTGCACGCGAAGCTGATCTTATCGCCATCTTGTTTGAGTATGCACGTATGAGCTTTTCTTTACCTACCCTTATTCGCTTCGCGCTGTTTGGGACGTGTATCGCGATCCAGCTTCCAGGATACAGTCAGCTTAGTGACGCGCAGACAAGCGAGCACAGTGGCGTTTATCTTCTAGCGACAGGTCGACGCCTGCCCTTGCTTTATACAATCTCCCTGGAGACAGCGCTGCTGCAGCAGAATCAGCGCACCAGCAATGCCATAGTCAGTCGCAGCTTGGTAGCAGAAAGGCATCTGGATGGCCGCTTACTCGGCGATCCAGCGAATCTGGTGATTAGCGAAGACGGCCGCACGGCTTTTATCATCAATCACCATGGCAGCATCGACAACGCCGAGTTTCGCCAACACGGGGGGCGCGGCCAGGTTGCGGTTATCGATGTCGACGCTGCGCTTAATCCGGCTAATAATCTCACTGCCAATGCGTTGTTACGCAGTATGGATTCAGGCGGCTTTGGCGCTATTGGCGCGGTGCTGCTGCCGGAAATGCTGGTGATCAACAATGCAGAGAACCATCTGACAGAGGACGGCGGCAACCGAATTACGTTCGTCGATCGCCGCACAGGTGGGCTGCGCCATACCATAGAGCTTCAGCTGGGCAACCCCGAGTTTGAATGTGAGCAATACCCGGTGCCCTATGTTTCACCCTACGGTCCACCGTCGAACCGCGCCATTCTGGCACCAGACCAAGGCTTCGGCTGTTTTCCGAATCCTAACGGTCTGGCTATGGGGCGGACCTCGAATGACACGCGCTACCTGTTCACTGCCAATGGCGGCACTGGCGATGTGTCCATTGTTGACCTCGAAGCCGCCTTGCGGGGAGAAGCTGATGCCGAGCGCCCGCGAGTTGTTAATCAACCCGGCGCCTGGGGAATTACCGCCACGCCCGATGGGCGTCACATCATCGTAGCCCACGGCGGCAGACAGGACCGTGCCCAGGCTGGCAATACCATTGCCATTGTTGATGTCGAGCTTGCGGTTGCTGGCTCCCCGCAGAGCGAAGTCGCACGAGTCAAGGTAGGTACCAACGACCCTGCTGTGCAAACCCACCCACTGATCCCATCTGTCAGACCGGATGGACGTGAACTTGTCGTACCCAATCTGAGGGGCGACAGCGTTTCCATCGTAAATTTAGAACTCGCTCTTTCAGGTGTCACGGGCGCTGAAAGTGCGGAGGTCGCAAGAATTCCGTTGCAGCATCCCAGCGGTGGGCCAGTGCGACCCAAAGGTTCAAGTATCAGTGCAGATGGACGTTTTGCAGCAATAAGCGCAGGGGGCGGCTCGCAGCCTTATTCAGAGGAAACCGGTTTGGTTTTTATTATTGATCTGGAAATCAGAGATGTCGTCGCAACCGTCACAGGCGTAGGCAACGACCCTTACAACCTGGCTTTCGTTTACAGATAAACGTTCCTATTTCGCCTGCTCGTCAAGATACCGCATGTCAACAAATTAGTTTCCACGGATCTTATCACTCGCCAAGCCTGCCGTACCAATCGCTCACGTAAGGATCGAATGCAAGCATCGAGTATTTGGTATCGCGAAGGCCACGGGCTTGGCCGAAGAAATCAGGAGAAATTAACGAAGGCCAGATGCAGCAGCACCGCTACGACCGCCAGCAGCTGCAAGCCATTTATAATTTCAGAACGACGATGCAATTTATCGAAGGTTTTGTTCGTCCCTGTTTCACCCGCCTTTGAGCGATCCCGATATTCATTAATCCTTGGCATCAGGCTTTGTCGGCAATAAAGTGTTGAAGCTGCGACCAGAGCTAACAGACAAGCGTTCAGAGGGGCAATAGCAATCAGCACCAGGCTTCCAATAGTAGCCAGGATAATGATGAGGAGGTAATACCAGGGAAACACAACGCGCACGAATTTTCCAGCCACCTCGATATCCAGCTTGATGAAGATAAGCGGCGCCATCACAAAGGAAAAAAACAGCATTGAGCCCGCTAGCATGGCAACCAGCATGGTTGCCGTGCCTTGCAACATATTGTGTAGTTCCATGCTTAGTCTACGCTTTCGATTCTGGCCCAGATTGCATTCAATGCGAAAGAAATTCAAATATCCTGCGTATAGGGCTATGCGAGGTAAAAAGCCGGATCCCACTAGTGGGTCAACAAGGCCATTATCCTGCGAAGGAAAACAAAATTAATCAGTAGGAATAATGACCGGCGCGGCACCGATGATCGCAGCAGCTCTTTACACTTATGTAGCAAACGCATAGTTTGTACGCAGCCCACTTATAAGCATCAGCAGCAGAGAGAAAACCCCCATGAGCATGTTCCGTTTATACGCCGTAGTTGCCTGTTTACTGAGCCTGACACTTGCGCAATCCCTTGTTGTCCTGGCACAGGAGGAGAACCTGGAAGAGGCAATAGATGCTGTCCTGGACGCCTGGAACACAAGCGTCAGCCCGGGCGCCGCTGTTGCCTACGTTGATAGCGGCGAGGTGGTTTTTGAAAAAGCCTATGGCCTGGCCAACTTGGAACACGGTATCACCTGGCGCACGGATACGGTGTCTGATCTCGGCTCAGTCTCGAAACAATTTATTGGCTTTGCCTTTGCATTGTTGGCTGAACAGGGACGAGTCAGTCTCGAAGATGATATCCGCACTCACCTGCCATCGCTTCCTGACCTTGATGCAACCATCACGATAAAAAATCTCTTTCACCATACCTCTGGGCTACGGGAAATATATAACACGCTGTACATGGTAAACAGGCGCCCCGGTGACATCATATTTCAAGAGGACGCCCAGAAACTGGTGAGCCACCAGACTAAACTGCAGTTTCAGCCAGGCGCGCAGTATCTCTATAATAACACCGAGTACATGCTGCTAGCCGACATCATTGAAGCCGTCACCGGCGAGCAGTATCACGAATGGATGAGCCGCAATATCTTCGAACCGCTGGGCATGATGGATACAACCATCATGCATCGCCAAGGCCAGGTAATTAATCGGGTTGCCACATCCTATGTACGGGAACAGGATGAATTCACCCAGCGCTATGACAACAGCACACTGCAGGGGGGCGGCGGCATCTACTCCACGGTAGAGGACATGACGCGCTGGATTGCTAATTTCTCAAGCCATCAGGTCGGCACAGCACGAACTGTTGAGATCCTGACAGAATCGGGCTTTCTTAATAATGGCGAGTCTCTGAACTATGGTCTGGGCATAGGGGTTGAACAGCGCGACGAGGTGGAATCCTGGAGTCACAGCGGTTCCAGTGCGGGCTATCGCTCGATGTTGGTTTATCTGCCAGAACAGGAAAGAGGCTATATATTCCTGACCAATACCCCTTCCCTCGGTGCCCCGGCTCAGACACTCACTCAGGCCTTCCTCGGCGATGTCTTGAACATGCTGGCTGCAGACGACGAGGAGGAAGAGCTTGCCGAGGCAGCATTGCCATTGGAAGTTCCAACACTGTATACCGGCCGCTACCTGAGTGACGAGCTGGAAGCGTTTTACCAGGTGCAGCTGAATGACGGCATCCTGATTTTGAGGCACCGCTGGTTAGGAGAGTTCCCTATGGAGTATCGCGGCGAAGATGAGTTTACTTTCAGCAACCGCGACGGCTCACTCTCGTTTGTCCGAGATGATAGCAATGAGATATGCGGTTTTGTGTTCGATAATGGCCGCACTATCGGAGTTGAATTTCGCCGATTTGAGTAATTTAAGCAAGCTGAAAAAGCCGCCGCAGATAAAAAGGTTTTTCCCACATCATGATCATGGACACCCTCACTGAATTGTTCCGACTGAACCAGGAAATACTCTGGTTCACCACTATCGCCGTCGACCTGAGCTTCGCCATTTTACTGTTTAGATTGTTCGGCCGTCAGGGACTCTATGCCAGCATCGTGATCAGTCTGCTGCTTGCCAATCTCCAGGGTCCAAAACTCACGGAGATCTTTGGTCTGCAAACTAGCATGGGCGTCATCCTTTACTCCAGTATTTACTTTGCGACCGATCTACTAAGTGAACGCTACGGCAAAGCAGAGGCGACGCGTGCAGTCATGATTGGCTTTACCGTGAGTGTCATCATCATCGTGATGATCAGCATGAGCCTGTTCTACCTGCCGGCCACCGCACTTGAAACTGCCAGTCTCGCCGAGAGCATGCATGCCGCCACCGCCACGCTGTTCAATTTCTCGCCGCGCTTCGTGCTGGGCTCACTGCTGGCCTATCTTATTTCCCAGCGTTTTGATGTCTGGATATTTCATGTCATCAAACACAGGACCCAGGGTAGGCATCTGTGGCTGCGAAATAATGTCTCCACCATGTGCTCACAGGCAATTGATACAGTGATCTATGGCATCGTCGTGTGGTGGGGTGTGGTGGACTTTGCCGCCGCCATGCAGCTGGCGCTGGCAAAGTACTTCTTCAAGCTTATTATTGCCATGGTAGATACGCCCTTTATTTATCTCGCGCGAGAATGGGAAGTAGGCGAGCAGGACTGGGTCGGCGAGCCTGGAAATATAGGCACATCTGGAAAAACTGCCTAGCTCTCGAGTACAGACATATGCAGCCCAAGCGATCCGTCAGGCAAATTGCACTCCATGCGCACAATCTGCGAACGCTGAATCTCCTCGCAGCTTTCCAACTCGAGCGTTTGCGTCTTGTGACTGCATAACCTGCCTCACTTATACCTTCAATCGCACTATCTGAACCTTGCTGCTGCCAGTCTCCCATGCCATCTAAACCTTCACTAAAGACCCGTTCCTCACCAGTAAACATGTTGATTCACACGGGACCATCTTTTACCGCCCGGTAGTCGCCGCGTACTTTAAACCCGGGTTCAGCAATCAACAATTCGATTCTGAGATTGTTGAGCAACTCGATTGCCGCGACTCCGCCCACGGCGGCAATATGATTTCCCAGAATGGTCTCGACGGACAACTCCTGGGCCAAAGCTGCCATTGCAAAGGGCAACAGCAGATACGAAGCAGGGAACATTTTTTAATTGGCAACGCCAGACGGCTGGCTCTGCCACTTAGACGAAAAGGGCTGAGCAATGGTTGCATCCCAGTAACCGAGCTAAGACAATAATTATCTGTTGGCTCTATTCCCGCCGACACAAATTCCCCCACCTAATGAAAGGCTCGCGTGCGAGCCGAGGTAATACTCATGGATTTAATGCACTCTTTGAGGGCGAAAAAAATGGCCCGATACCTGGCGACGCTTGTTTTACTAGCCGCGTCTGCTTTTTCCCATGCCCAGATCCTGCCGACTATCGAAGACACGGTAGCCAATGCTGAACTCATGGGGGGCTATTTCGATCTCTATTGGGATGCTTCTACCGGCAAGATGTATTGGGAGATCGATGAACTTGACGTTGAGTTTCTATATCAGGTGTCCATGGCCTCCGGCCTTGGTTCCAATCCGGTAGGAATTGACCGCGGTCAGCTGCGCGGCACCTACGTGCTGTCTCCAAAACGTATCGGGCCGCGTATCCTTTTGATGCAGCCCAACTATCGCTATCGGGCGTCCAGCGATAATGAGCTGGAGCGCCAGGCCGTAGAAGATTCCTTTGCTCCATCCGTGCTATGGGGCTTCGACATTGTTGCGGAAACTGGAGCCAGGGCCCTTATCGATGCTACGGATTTCTTTCTGCGGGACGCTCGCAACGTCACTGGCGCTATTTCTGGTCGTGATCAGGGCGACTTTAGCCTGGACAAGAGTCGCAGCGCTTTCTACCTGAATAACACCAAAGCATATCCGGAAAATGTCGAAGTTGAGTCTATGCTCACTTTCACCAGCAGCAATCCGGGCCGATTGGTCAACGGCGTCGCCGCAACTGGCGGCTCGGTTACCCTTCGTCAACATCACTCTCTGGTGAAATTGCCCGATGATGATTTTGCTGTGCGTTATGCGGACCCCAGAATCGGCACTAACGGACCAACCATTCAAGATTACAGCACCGCGATTGATGAAGACCTGCAAGTGCGACTGGTGGCCAGACACAGACTGCAGAAAAAAGATCCCAACGCGGCGATATCCGAGCCAGTAGAACCCATTATCTACTACGTAGATTCCGGCACTCCTGAGCCGATCAAGAGCGCCTTGATTGAAGGCGCAAGCTGGTGGAACGATGCCTATGAGGCCGCAGGTTTCATTAACGCGTTTCAGGTCATGGAGCTACCTGCCGGCGCCGATGCCCAGGATGTGCGGTATAATATGATTCACTGGACCCATCGCCGCACCCGCGGCTATTCCTATGGCGGCTCGGTAACGGATCCCCGTACCGGTGAGATCATCAAAGGTAACGTGAACCTTGGCAGCCTGCGCCTGCGTCAGGACTATCTCCATGGCCAGGGGCTGGTGCCAGGCTTTGAATATCTATCATCCGTCAGCGACGGCAACTCGGCTTCAGTCGACATGGCGCTTGATCGCGTGCGCCAGCTCTCGGCCCATGAAGTCGGTCATACCCTGGGATTTCCCCATAATTATCTGGCCAGCTCTTATGGTCGCGAGAGCGTGATGGACTATCCCGCACCGCTGATCGAAATCAGCGATAATGGCGAAATCGATCTGTCCAATGCCTATCTGCAGCGCATTGGCGAGTATGACAAGCTGTCGGTGCGCTATGCCTACGAACAGTTTCCTCCAGGCGCCAACGAAGAAGCAGAGCTCGAGAGTATCGTGCAAGAAAGCATCGACCGCGGGCTGCTGTTCATGGCCCATAACAACAATAACTTTGTTGGAGCGGGTCATCAGTTTGCCAGCGTCTGGGACAACGGTGACAACCTCGTGGATCAACTCAAGCATGAGTTCGAGGTGCGCCGCATAGGTATGGAAAACTTCAGCCCCGACCTGATACGGGAAGGCGAGCCTTACTCTAATCTAGAATATGTCCTGCTACCTCTTTATATGCATCACCGCTTCCAGCTCAACTCGGCGGCCCAGAGCATTGGTGGCGCAAACTATCGCAATGCGGTGCGCGGCGATGGTCAGACGCCGTTTACTATTATTGACGGTGATGAACAGAGAGATGCGCTGAATACAGTGCTGTCCACCTTGAGCGTAGATTTTCTCAAACTACCCGAGAATGTATTAGACCTGCTGCCTCCGGCAGCCTATCGTCATAACCAGGGCGAATCGTTTCCCGGCCGTGCAGGCTTGTTGTTTGACGCACTCGGCGCAGCGGAAGCCTCCGCCAATCTGTCCGTGCAGCAGCTGATGCATCCGGCGCGTATGGCACGCCTGGTGACCTATGGCAGCATGGGTGATTACCCTGATCTAGAAGAAGTCGTGGATAGCTTGATTGAGCAGACCTGGGGCGCGGAGACTCCGGAAGACGAATACGGTCAGCGCGTGCTCAGCGTGGTTCAACGCGTGGCCGTGGATGAGATGATTACTCAGGCCAGCAATACCGGGAGCTCAGGCGAAGTCCGCTCCGTGCTGGCCAGCCGTCTTAACGAACTCGCCAACCAGCTGGAAGATGAGAGAAACCCAAGCGCTCACCAGGAAGGTGTGGCGGCGGATATACGACGCTGGCAACAGCGGGCAGAGAACGCGCTGCCCGAACCCGCGCTGCAAATGCCGGCAGGTGATCCGATCTAAATCAGTGCTTTATTTCGGTTAAGCTGGCTTGTAATCATGCAAGCCAGCCAGTTAATTGGAGTGCCAGGTAATCACTGATGCTGGCGGCGGACTAGAAGTCGCCAAAAACTTCAAAGCCAAGTTTCTCAGCATAGCGCGCCTCCACGATATCTCGTTTGCGCAGTGAGCCGGCAAACAGTTGATCGATATCCTCAGACACAACTTCTATGGCCTCGATCCGCTCTTGGGTACTCTGCATCAACTGCAGGGTGGAGCCCCAGAGCGCGAGCATACGGTTGTCTATCAAGCGCGCCTCGTTTTCCTTTGCCCATTCCGCGCCAATAGTGATGCCGAGTTGCTCCAGGCGCCCTGCCAGTTGCTTCCGGGATTTAGGTGCCGTGCTTTCAAGCAGCACTTCCTCCACATCCAGCCATCCTGTTGGGTAGATCAAGGTCCCTTGATAGAACCCGAGTATCCACTCCAGGTAGGCTTGCTCGGATTGCAAACTCTGGTTCGCGACATCCGCGCGATATGCGCGCACGAAGAGTGACTGCCTTGGCACTTCTTCCGGCCAGTTGCGAATACTGGGGGTGATGCAGGATGCTAATAAAAGCGCGATAGCAAAATGACTGACTGTCTTCAAATTCATACCGCTTAGTATCGCCTAGGTCCTAGCGCCGAAACAAATCCGCGACCCGATCAATCTCGGCACTAGCTTCTCTGGCCCGCGCTGCTCGCAGCATATTAGCCATACCGTAGTTGCCCTCATGGCAGGCATATTCGTAAAGCTGCGCCTCAACTTTGATTAGGGGCAACATCACTTTGATGCTGTCAGTAAAAGTTGCCGGATCCTCAATAAGGAACTCATAATCGATGGCTGCGGCACCTACGCGAGTAAATCGTTCCACCAGTGTCTTGTGTTGGGACGAACCATAGCCCTCGAAGCTCTGGGTCAGGCCATTAAAATTTCGAGTTACCACCACCAGGGTTTCACCTTCCCAATACCCTCGGGAATCACCGGACCACAAACCAATAGCCGGATCTAGCTCCCCTTCTTCGTCAAGCGGCACGATGCGTGCGTCATGCACCATCTCGTTCAGAATCACCAAGTGATCCCGATTCTGGATGATCTGTACATTATTATTGTAGATGCTGGGCATGAGTTGCGGCCCGGCGTTGAATCCTACAATGCAGCGCTCCGAAACGCCGCGATCCTCTGGACCCGCGCGCCCTATTCCTCCAATGCTGAAACGCACCGGCCGAGTACCCGCGGTATCTCGTTCCCCGCCAGGCTCATGCGTAATGCCTGAAACGAGGGTAGGCAATTGTCCATTTTCAGGATGCACCACAAGAGAGGTTTGCACATTGCCAGACCCTCCTCTGTTTTCTACCCAGATATTATCGTTATAGAAAGCTTCAGCGCCGTTAGCCGATCGAATGGGCTCGCGACTGCCCAGGCGCTGGATGGGCTCCCCACGCTTGGCGTCAATTTCCTGCTGGTTAAGAAACTGGCGCGCTCCATACTCCAGCGGACGCAGCATGGGCACGTCGGATGAAAAATTCCAGACACCCTGCAGGTCAGGTTGACCCCATTCGGTTAAAGGCGGTGAATGGTCTTCTGCTGCCCCGACTGAGGCAGTCATCAAGGCCAATAGAATTGATACG
Source organism: Gammaproteobacteria bacterium (assembly GCA_002684935.1). GTDB lineage: Bacteria > Pseudomonadota > Gammaproteobacteria > Pseudomonadales > Pseudohongiellaceae > UBA9145. The sequence goes on along the minus strand of NYWC01000066.1, from coordinate 19,265 downwards.
GACAGTCTGGGGAGAATCAACGTCATGCGAGGAATGTAAGTACGCCCTCAAATAAGTAGGCATGTGACTAATAGGACAGATTTATTTTTTGCGAATAAAAATCTGTGCCCTTACCTTAAATATTGTCAATATGCGCAAAGAAGTACCAGGGAGGAAGTTTATCTTCTTCTGATCCCACGTGTTCAAATCTGGAAAGAGTCAAACCCGAATCCCCTGCTAGTTTTTCTATTCCTTCAGACAGGGTTTTAGCTGTTGCAACACCAAATTGAATTTCTTCGCTGTAGTATTTGATACTCTTGTGTATAGCCTTGCTGAATCTTGTATAGGGTGGATTTCCGTTCACCAAATCAGCAGAGAAAAAATCGACACCCACTGTGCTTCCCTTCGGCAAAGAGGAAACCAGATTTAAGGTGTCGCGTATCGCTGCCTCCACTAAATACATAGTGACACCTTCCCACAAAATATAGGTTGTGAGATTAGGATCAAACCCTGAAACAAGCAGGGCATCCATCCAGGTTTCCTGGTTGAAATCCGTCTCAACGAAAGTCACATGATCATGAGGAACGCCCGTCGACTTTAGTGCGCCAATCTTCGAATTTAAGGTTGGCGGCATATCAACCTCAAAACACTGGATATCGACTCCATCGGGCAAGTCGTAGCAGCGAGTGTCATAGCCCGCTCCCAATACAACAAACTGAACTGCTGGATTGTCAGTTCTGGTCAGGGATTCCTTGATTGAACGATCAAAGAAATCAGTGCGATGAGACATCATGCTCATTAGCGTAGAAGGTCGTGGTCCTGGATAAGCAAAGAAGGAACCTTTATAGCCACTAAGCTTGCTGGCAAAACCAAGGATTTCTATCAATAGAAACTTCGATAGTTTGTCGAAGGAAGGGAGGTGTCCCGCGATCTTGTAAGCAGCATCATCCTGCCGAGCGCCAGCAATATGCATCATTAACCGGCTTGCATAGGGTTCGTTAGCGGTTCCGGAAATGTTTTGACACACACAAATGCGNCGGATTCGCCACGAATAGTAGATCAAACCAACAATAAGCAGTGGNGACATCAGGATACAAAGTAGAATGAAAATCAGAAAGCGCATAGCTTAAACCACAGGGTTAGCNCTANGGGNATACTTGGGGTCAGTAATCGGGGACAGGTTTATTATCTGCGNANAATCCACNTTACAATAANTCTGNCCCCTTTTGTTTGCTTTTGTTTAATCAGACAAGGAAGGGTNCGCATAACCAGTGGGCAGGGTCTGATCTGGGTCTACACGCATNCTGAGATAAGTCACCTGATCCTGNATATGGCGAAAGCCATGGGGCACGCCGGCCGGAATCACTACCACGTCTCCTGGTTTGACTGTCTGCACCTGGCCGTTCACTACGGTACGACTGCCACTGGGACCAATCAGCACCAGCACGGAGCTATTATCAGCCGGAAATTCCCGCGCATTGGATTCGTCGCCACCAGTCACCATAATACCAGACCCCGACAGTATGTAATAAATCTCGGTAACACGGTGATGCACGATGGCGTTCACTTCTTCCCCTTCCGTGCGATTACCAACCCGCTTGAGTATGCCTACCCCCACATTAATGTCATCACCAATATCCACCACGCGAATCTGCTGATCGATGGTTTCGCCGAGATGTTCGAATACGGTCATGATCTCGGATTCAGGAATATGGGTGGCATTGTCGGGCTGGGCAACTACGCCACCAGACATGATTGCGCACAGANCTGCGAATAGCGTGATCGTTGTTTTGCTTTTTTTCATTATTTTACACCTCCAGTTGAACACCAATACTAAGCGGCTTTTCGTCGAAATACTAACTCAGGAAAGAATTTGCCAGCTGCGTTCGATAAACCAATAGCTGGCAATGCTGCCAGTGACATAAAGCGGCAGCTNATACAACATTTGATGAAACCAGACCCGGTGTCGTATTAGCGTCAAACACAGGAGCACCAGCGTGATGATGGCAAGCTGACCTAACTCAATACCTACATTGAAAAGAAACAGCGCCATCAGCTGACTGTTTTCAGGCAAACCAATCTCGGCCAACGCACCGGCGAACCCCAGTCCATGCAAGAGCCCAAAGGCGAAGGCAATCAAAGCGGGAAATTGCTTGATCAAAGACGGTCGATCATTAAGGTTCTCATAGGCCAACAGCACTATGCTGGCGGCGATGATAGCCTCAACCGGTGCTGAAGCAAGCGTCACGAGATCAAAGGCAGAGAGCGCGAGAGTCAAGGAATGTGCCACGGTAAAGCTTGTGACTACTTTCAGAATATCCAGCGGCTTCTGCACGAAATACAGCAGCATGATGACAAACAGCACATGATCGAAGCCAAAAACAAGGTGTTCCACGCCAATAGAAAGGTACACCGGTACGCCTGGCGTCGACTCCGAGAGCTGGATGGTTGGTTCATCACCGTTAATCAAAAATTCCATGACTTCGCCATCAAGCATTTGGATACTCACCAGNGTGTCGATGAGGGTGCGCTCCAATCCCTCTATAGCAATAGACTCCAGGACTGACTCTTCACAGCGCNGTTCGAATACTTCAATTAAAGCGCCNTCAGTCAATCNAGCCGAGACGGGTGTCGATGCGCAGTTGGTTTGCAACTGCAGCCCCAGGTAACGCCCCTCCAGCTGCGGCTGGCGCAGCGAAGCTTCATATAGCTCAATGCGAGCATCTGATTGCAGTTGGGTTAACTGGAGAAAGGCAGGTCTGACCTCATGGGCCGAACTCACCCAGGGAACAAATAGCAGACTGAGTAGTACGAAAGTTCTCACTGCGTCTCGACAACGATGCTGTAGTTTTCAAGTAGCCTATCTATATAGACATCCCTGGCATTGATCTGCTGCGCGCGCTGGTAGTCCAACAACACCTGCTGCTGAACAGCTTCTAATGGCGTTACCTGCTCGGGATGCACAGCATTGATAAACAGCAGATGAAAACCGAATCCACTCTGCAGCGGACCTTGCCAGCGGTCGACCTCCAAACTGGCGAGCTGATCCGAAAAGCCGGCACCGAAGGTGGCATTCAGATCCAGCGCACTGCGGTAGGCATAACTCGGATTCAGCATGGAGGACTCACCAAATTCCTGCGCCGCTGAGCCAGCGTTGATCTGGGTGAGCGCGTGCTCGGCATCCGCAAGCCGCTGAAAATACAGTTGCTGCAGGGAGTAGCGTTCGGGAAGGGTGTAATCAGCGAGATGCTGCTGGTAGAACTGTTCGAGCTGGCCAAGTTCTGGAGCCGGTGCAACCTCAGACTCTGCAATAAAGCCGAGTTTTTGCACCAGGCGGCGACGCACGATCGAATCCCCCTGATCCAAACCGAGTCGCAACGCTTCCTGGTACAGCACCTCCTCCTTCACCCAGTTATCTACCAGGGCGTTTAGCTCGGATTCGGTGGCGATGAGACCGGTCTGGGTCGTCCACAGCGTCGCCAGTCGGTCTCTTAATGCGGGAGTGACAATAATCTCGCTGCGATCATTGCTGAGCCGACTGTCAGCAACAAACAGCGCCAGACCTACAATGAAAAACCACAGCAGTGGTTGCTTGAATACTACAGCAGCCTTCATAAACGCGGTTTATTGCTGAACTGGCGTTACCCAGATCGGCGAGGACCAGACTCGCTCCTGGATCGTAGGTTGAAGATCCGAGTTTGGCTCAACGCCAGCCCTGATGGCATCCCAGGTTGACCAGCGACAAGTTGGATTCTCCAGGCCACGAACATAATAGAAGGCGTGTTGCTCAAGATCGAATTCCGGGTCCTGCCAGCTGGCTCGCAACTCCGCGGCCCCCACACCAGTCGATATGCTGCAGTCCGAGATATCTACACGTGCGCCGTTGTCCGAACAACGATGCGTCGCGGGATCTAATTCACCAGCGGAACAGGCAATATCATAGACTTCTTCGTGTGTTTCGCCGTCCTCAACCCAGCCCTTGATTATCTGCACCCTTTCCAAGGGAGCACTGTTAGGGTCCTTGGCGACCCAGGCGATAAAGCTTGGCGCCTCACCCGCTTGCCCCAGCAAGTCACCCCCCATAGGCACACCGCCCGCGTAGGCCCCGGACAGCATATCTGCATCATCTACATCCGGCATATTATAGCCTCCAAAGAAGCGCACCTTCATTCTTGTACCAGAGGTGCCAAATGTCTCTTTTCTTCGAAAGGCATCATAGATGCTCTCTCGGGTATTCTCTTCTGCCCAGACACCTGCCAGACCAGCAGCGCTCCAGGTATCGAAATAGGTGTCGGCATATAATTCCCCATCAGCTCTNGGCTCGGGCAGNGGAACGGAGCCGCGCAGGACGCCNTCAGCATCACGAAGACCTACCTTGCTCCAATAGTCATGCTCTTCACCTGCATAGGTGGCGTTATGAGTGTCACTGGAACCAATCACGCCAAACTTATAGGGGTTGAANCCCTCNTCCGCCTGCATCTTCAGCCCATTGAGAAAGGCCTGACGCACATAGCTGCCATTGGGTTCACTGTACAGAGTAGTGGCGATTCGCAGCGGCATGATCTCGAAATCGGCCCATTCATCGTTAGGCGACAGCGCCGGATGGGTGTCCGAGGTACCTTTGACCTGTGAAATTTCAACCAGGGGTTCGTTGCGCATGCGCTGATTGGCATAGGCGTCGTCCAACGGCCGGCCATTGTTGTCCGTCAGCATGAACATGGCGCCATTTGAACCGTTTGAATTATGGGGTATTGCCAGACTCTCGATACCCTGATTCCGGTTGTCGTCCATCCAGTCCCACAGATCCTCTGGATTGCTGGAATCCAGGCGAGAAAATGGTAATTCTGGGCCGGTGTCGCCACGAAAAATCACGTTGCGATGGAGGTTGCCACTCTCGCTGCTGGTAGCAGTGTACTCATAGCCGATAAATGAGGTGAAGTTACCCGGATCATTGTGCCGATTAGCCGCCGCCACGATGTCATCCCAGGCGGTCTTACGGATTTCAGGATCATTGATTTCCAGACCATCCGGGCCTCGCATGAAACCCAAAATTTCCTGGAATTTGGCACCACGATCCGATGCACCACCGAGCGTATCCATACCTTCTGCCACAGGATGCTGCGAAATCTCCGTGCTGGGATCGGCCATTTCTCTTAGCACACCGATATAGAACGCATGGTCGGTTACGCCATAAAAATCCAGCGGCACCTGCAGCGTCATATCGAAACCAGCGGGGTGAGTAATTGTGCCACCCTTGGCGAATTCATAGGCGTCATCTGGCGATGACGTGGTGCCGAAAATAAAAGCATCGAATGAATACATGGTGTGAACATGTAGATCACCGAAATAGGCATTGCGGTCTGAGTTGAATCCCGGGGTTCGCTCAGTCGAGGCAGGCTGGGTAGCTTCGGAGGCTATGGGGGCTGGCGCGGCGGCCTCCCGCTCAGCGGACGTCTGGCTGGTGGTTGGCGCATTGTCTGAACAGGCCGCCAGCAACAGCGTGGCGACGGGGGCAAACTGGGTGATAGACCGAAGCATGTAATTCACCTNATTGTTTTTCTTATGATTTTTTNGATAGTTTTTGACTTACTGTCCTTNTTCTGACNCTAGCTTAATCTTATCGTCNCACCTTGTCCAAGCGCATCTTCNGAGTACCTTACAGCAAATTATTCACCAGCCCCGCTTTCACTTCCAGATTGAGCTGGCCATCTAGACCAGCACTACGGTGAATCGCGCTGGCTTGATAGGTCTGGTCTTGAATCATGGCAAGCATAGCCTTGCGGCTTGGGTACATGACCAGGGCGGCGGTATCCCAAAGTTCTCCCACCTCGCCCAGCATCAGACGGCTGATCGAGCCGTTGAAAAGAATCTTGCCGCCCACCTTCTCGACATGANCCGCAGTCTCCTGAGAATAGATGCCGNAAGCCTCGGCCCCTGTGGCATCGGTANCGCNCCNATCTGCGTAGCGCGCTTTTTCTCTGAATTTGAGCAGGTTTAGCNTGTAGATGGGAGNATCAGTATTCCCCTNNTGGAAACCCCGCATCTGTTCGGCATTTGGTGTTAGCTTATTCTGGACATACATCGGCTTGTACTTACAATAAAAAGTTGTCAGCAGCGCAAACAAGCACGGCCTGCTGATATGGCTACACAAAAGTCTCTGGCAAAGGGCAGCCTCCCGCGAGTTGGCGTCAACAGTGAATAGGGCAAGACCACGATTATGACGGCGAGCATGAGTTGCAGAACCCGCTGTTGCCAACCCCTTGTTTTCAACCCTGGAGCCCACTATGGCGATAGTCTGATTGGGTCCATGGGCTGATGGCAGCAGCTGTTGGATATATATATACCCCAGGATCTGCGTTAGTTAGTGGCTTTCTGATCCGTATTTTCATGCCGCCACCCAAGCTTATTGAGCTAGTCAGCGAATTTAAACCACTGTATTTTTAACTGAGCCCCAATTATTCTGAGCAATATGAAAACAACAAGAACCATCCTGTTAACCATTCTCACATTCCTACTCGCGTTTTCGGGGGCAGCCGCCGCTCAACCGGCAGGCATCTCGATTACGAGGCTGGGCGATGGCCCTATCATAACGCCNGATATGGATGCCCGCATGGGCAGCAATATTCAGGGGCCCTCTTTGATACGGGTTCCGGATTGGGTGGAAGACCCGTTGGGCCAGTATTATCTTTACTTCGCCGATCACCGTGGCACTTATATACGCATGGCCTATGCCGATGACTTAACTGGCCCGTGGACCGTGCACACGCCTGGGACACTGCAGCTGGGGGACTCTTTTTTCCCGACCACTTGCCCACCCTGCTCGCTTGCCCCCGGACGCAGTGCCGCTCTCTATGCCCATATTGCATCTCCCGACGTGCATGTGCGCGAAGACCTGCAGCAGATCGTGATGTACATCCACGGCAGAGGTGAGGGTAGGCAGTTCACCCGACTCGCTGTCTCCACCGATGGCCTTAACTTTGAAGGCAGGGAAGAAGATCTGGGGCGGGCTTATTTCAGGGTGATCAAACATGATGATTATTACTATGCCATGAGCATGCCCGGGTATCTTTACCGCTCTCGCGATGGCCTGAGTAATTTTGAGAGCGGCCCCCGATTCTTCACCGATGATATGCGCCACTCGGCGCTGCTCATCAGGGACAAGCAGCTGCATGTTTTCTTCACAAATCGCGGTGATTCACCGGAGCGAATATTTCTTTCCAAGATCGAGTTAACNAATGGCTGGAATAACTGGGCAGCTTCAACTCCAGTCGAAGTCTTGCGGCCCGAGTACGACTGGGAGGGCGCCAATCTGCCAGTAGAACCCTCCCGGGGTGGCCACATTGACGAACGGGTAAACCAGATGCGCGACCCGGCGATCTTTCAGGAAGGCGGCAGAACGTACCTGCTCTACTCAGTAGCTGGTGAGAGCGGTATTGCCATAACCGAAATTGAGTTTGATTAGCGCCCGGCTCGAACATCTTGCCGCAATCCCTTTTTCCCGACATCAACTATTTAGTTCTGCACTAACAACAATTATAGCTAGGNAGAAAACATGATATTCAGGACCCTGACACTCTTGCTGGCGGCAGCTGTTTTTAGCAGCCTGTCAGGTCAATCGGCCCAAGCGCAGATCACATTAACACCCACTCAGCACTGTCACGACTTTTCAGCCGATGCCATCGTCTCCTTTGCCGACCCGGATCTGGAAGCAGTGGTTCGCGACGCGCTGGAAATAAGACCCCAGGAATCACTAAGCTGCGACAAAGCAGCAAGCCTCGAAACACTCATCGTCGGCACCAGTATTGAACGCGTCGTGTATGGCGGCACGCTTCGGCCGTCACCGGAAAAGCCTTTTGAGAGTCTGGCTGGTCTGCAGAATCTCAGCAACCTGACCAGGCTGAATCTGATCAACCGCCTGATTACCGACATCACACCAGTGGGCGAACTCAGCAAGCTCAAGAACCTGAATCTGCACACCAACTGGTTCAGTGATATCAGCGCACTAAGCAAGCTGACCGATCTGGAACAATTGATCATCAGCGAAAATCCAATCTCGGACATCAGCCCCTTGGCTGGACTCACGAAACTCAGACAACTGCATGTCCATGGCCTCTATCCGTATCAACTTCAGCATTACCTCGACTACAACGATGGCCGCGATCCTGACGTGGAGTTCAATGGCATTACCGACATCTCGCCCCTGGCAAACCTCACCGAGATGCGTTTACTGCGCATTCACCTCAATGCAATCTCCGACATTAGTCCTCTGGCGAATCTCACCAGGCTCAATCACCTGCGCATCTACGACAATCAGATAGAAGATATTAGTGCACTATCTGACCTCGATGAACTCACCCTGCTGTGGGCACACAACAACCAAATCCAGAATATTGGCGCGCTGGCCGGCAAGCCTGGCATGCAGCAACTCAGCCTGAACGACAACGCCATCTCTGACCTTGGCGCACTGAGTCAAATGGAAAATCTGGAGTATCTNTTTCTCAGCAACAACCAGATCTCGGATATCTCGCCATTGCGAAGGCTGCATGCCCTGCAGGTTCTGCGACTGGAAAACAACAGCATCACCGACGTCAGCGCTCTGGCCGGGCTCGACAGTCTGCGTGAATTGAGCCTGGCACAGAACTGGTCACTGTATGATGTGCGTCCGCTGTTTTTAAACGCGGGTATGGGTGAGGGTGTGGAGCTGGATCTTAGATTCACCCATGTGCGCTGTTCTGACATGGGTGCCTTCGATCGNCTGGGCGTAGATTTGCTCAGAGTCACAGCAATCAACGGCTCCGCCTGCGAAGGCAGACGACTCGAAGACCCCTGAGCCGGAACCAAAACCAGAATCAGAATCGAATTAGGACCAATATACTGGTCGATTCTCACAATCGATTGGCAATAAGTAGAGTCGAGCAGAGAATAAACTGTAGGTAGGGATAACAGATGAACCAAAACAACAACAGACGCCATTTCCTCAAAGCCGCAGGACTGGCAATGGCTTTGCCTGTGAGCAAGGCATTCGGTCAGTCCAATCGCGCTTCAAATAGCACTAATTCTGCACCGCGGCTGACAAAGGTCACTCCTTACGTGATCAGAACACCTCCACCACAGTGGGGCGGAGGCACGTGGTTTTTCGTTAAGCTAGAGACCGACACCGGCCTGGTCGGATGGGGTGAGACTGCGGTACTCAATGCCTTCGGCGGCTTGACCGGTAGCTACAAATTAATGATTCAGGAAGCCTTCGCGCGTTACCTTGAAGGCCGGGATCCGCTGCAACCGGAAACGCTCTATCACCGCATGGTAAGAGGCCTGACCCATCAGCATGCTGACTATGCTCGCTTCGGCATCATCAGCGCGTTCGATACGGCACTATGGGATATCGTCGGCAAACATTACGATGTGCCGGTCTATAGCCTTCTTGGAGGCGCNTACCGGGATCGCATTCGTACTTACACCTATATTTATGACACGGTGAACATGGCTGCTGGNGCNGAGACCATTCGCAACTGGACCCAGAGACCAGAGGCNCTGGCAGAACAATCCGCGCNCCTGGTGGATGAAGGTTTTACCGGCCTCAAGTTTGACCCCATTCCACAATCGCGAGACGGCGGCGCAACCGGCGCGCCCTGGGAGCTATCCCAGGCGGAATATGATCATACTGCCCGGGCCTGCGAAGCGATCAGAGATGCCGTCGGCACTCGAGCAGATATCCTCATCGGCACCCACGGACAGATCACCCCATCGGCAGCAGTGCGCCTGGCCAAGCGCATGGAGCCCTATGATCCCCTGTGGTTTGAGGAACCGTGCCCACCGCGAAATTTCAAGGAAATGGGAGAGATTGCCAGGGAGACATCCATTCCCATAGCAACAGGTGAACGNCTNGTATCNCCCCATGAGTTTCAAAACNTGTTCGCCGAAGGGGCCTGCGCCTTNGCCCAACCTGATCTGGGCAGCGCAGGAGGCATTACCGCCTGCAAGAAAATCGCAACGCTAGCCGAGGTTAACTACGTGCTGATGGCACCCCACATCTGGGGCGGCCCATTGATTACCGCAGCGGCGATTCAGATTTGCGCCAATGTGCCAAATTTTCTGATACAGGAAAGCATCTACAAGTCAGGTGGTTTCTTCAATGAAATAATAGAAGAGCCGTTCGTTTGGGAAGATGGAGATTTTCTACTCACAGACAAACCAGGCATTGGCTGCAATCTCGACGAAGAAGGATTGGCCCGTTATGCCGTTTAGCTTGGCAACCANCTGCAGCACTTGTTGTCTTGCAGGAGCACACGGGAATGCTTAAGTGGTTCGCTGATCTCAAGCCTGCATTTATTAGCACAACAGTTTTAAGAACGGCGTGCTTCCTCTCCTTCGCCTTTGCGTTTCCTGCTGCCCATGGGCAGTTCATGAATGAGGACGCACCTTTAGTACCAGCTCCGCCCCTGGTCACTGACGGCGCTGCATTCTCGAATTGGGAACACCGGGTCGGAGAATTCACCATTGCATGGCAAGGCAACAGCCTTGCGAATGCACAGCTGGCAATTAGCACCATCGACCAGGCTGACAATGCTAAATGGCTGAGTATGCCGGGGACTGCTTTTGTTCTCGCGGCAACTGCTAGCGCCGATGCAGCAAGTGGCACAGGCTATTCCCATCTCATCGAACAGGTAAGCGAACACTGCAACGGTCACAGCGTTGAAAGCAGCAGCTTGATTAACGACACCCTTGTCATTAGTGGCATCCTATCTTGCGGTGATGTAGGCAGTGTTCCCTATGACCTGTCTCTTTCCGAAATTGGCGCAGGTCAACTGCAGTTTGATCTCAGGGTAGATAGCGACAATATTGGCAGAACTGGATTGTTGTTTGGGTCAAACCCGGAAGAGCGGGTGTTCGGCTTTGGTGAGCAATTCAGCGCGTTCGATTTCAAAGGTAAACGCATTCCAATCATGGTCGATGAACAAGGATTATCCCGCGGTGCACAACCTCTCACTGACTGGTTTGACAGCCGCAGTATTAGCGCAGCGGGCGAATGGTACTCCACCTATGCCCCGATCCCACACTTCATCACAACAGACCTACGGTCGATGATGCTGGAGAATGCCGACTACTCTGTAATCGACCTGCGCGAAGACGAGCAGATCACGATGCTGGCCTACTCAAACCAGCTGCTCGCCAGGCTGATTGTCGGTGCCACACCGCTCGATCTGATTGAGCGCTACACGAGTTACTCAGGTCGCATGCGGGCGCTTCCCGAATGGTCCACAAAGGGCCTGATTCTTGGCATTCAGGGTGGCACCGAGAGAATTCTAGAGGCAACAAAAAAACTGCAGGATGAAAACGCCATACTTTCGGCAATGTGGATGCAGGATTGGCAGGGCCAGCGCCAGGTAGCCCAGGGCTTTCGCTTGTGGTGGAACTGGGAACTCGACCAGGCGCGCTACAGCCGCTGGCAGGACATGGTCGGCAGCTTACGCGCAGACGACATCCGCGTAATGGGCTATATCAATCCTTATTTCCATGATGTGGAAACCTCCGGCAAAAGCTCGTACCGACGAAGTCTATATCAAGAAGCACGTGACCTCGGTTACTTGATTCGAAAAACTGATGGCACTCTGGCGACTACTGGAGGCGCGAGTTTTCTAGCTTATGTCATCGACGTTACCAATCCCGATGCCAGGGAGTGGATGAAAGATGTCATAAAAGAAGAAATGCTCGGCATAGGACTTTCTGGATGGATGGCTGATTTCGGCGAAGCGCTGCCGCTGGACGCTGAACTCTACGCGGGCGGCGCGCCCACCGAAGTCCACAATCGCTACCCGGAATACTGGGCCACTCTGAATCGCGAAGCGATTGAGGAAGCTGGCATGGGGGATGAGGCGCTATTTTTCATGCGAGCTGCGTTTACCCGGAGCCCCGGTGCGAGCACATTATTCTGGGCCGGGGACCAGGCCTCCAATTGGGATAACTACGATGGTATCAAAACCTCTGTCACCGCGCTGCTGACCAGCGGGCTATCAGGCTTCGCGTTCAACCACAGTGACGTGGGTGGCTGGTTGTCACTGGATGGTGATGAAATGGGGGCTCCTGTTTCCATTCGGCGCAGTAAAGAACTGATGCTGCGCTGGATCGAACTCGGCGCTTTCCAGGCAATCTTCCGCACCCATGAAGGGCTGCGGCCGTTTTGGGCGCATCAGTTCGACACTGACCAGGAAACACTTGAACACATTGCGCGTTTCTCCAATGTCTACAACGCCTGGCACGATTATCGGCGAACCCTGGTGGGCGAAGCGGCTGAAAAAGGCTGGCCCTTGGTGCGTCATCCATTCCTGCATTATCCGGATGAGCCCGCATTCTGGGCGCTCTCCTACCACCAATACCTAATTGGAGACGAGCTCTGGTTTGCGCCGGTATTAGATGAAGGAGTAGATGAGGTTGATATTCGACTGCCGGCAGGCAATTATGTCCATGCGTTCACGGGTGAAACCTATCAGAGTACAGGCGCGGAGAGTCCGCTTAGTATTCCAGCGCCCATAGGCACTCCGGCAGTGCTCTATAAACAAGGCTCTGCCATTGGAGAACAATTCAGAAACAATCTGATCGAGAGAAACATCACAGAATTAAACTAAAGCCGTCGCCTAAGATCTGGAACCCGGTATGGCGAACAATAAACGCGAACCTTAGTGGAGAGCTTCAATGACAATAAGAAAAACCACCCTTTCTGCCTTTATCTATCCAACAATTGCATTCACTGCACTCGCCTGGTCTTCTCATGGCCTGGGTCAACAAGGCAGCACCGTAAACGATGGCGACTGGAACACCTATTACGGTGGCGACTGGGCCCATCGCTATTCGCCGTTGGATCAGATCAACGCGGATAACGTCAGCGAACTGGAACTGGCCTGGTCATTCTCTACCGAGAACTTCGGCACGACGGTCGACTACGCGAATCCCTCCACACCGCTTGAAATCAATGGTGTGCTTTATGCCAATATCGCCAACACCCGCAACGTGGTGGCGCTGGACGCTACCAGCGGTCAGGTGCTGTGGCTTTATCGCTATGATGAGGGCGATCGCTATGATGAGGCGCCACGCAAGGGCCCAGGCCGTGGCGTGGCCTTTTACGGTAAAGGTGACAAACAGCGCGTAATCGATATCTCGCCGGGCTATCAAATGGTTTCACTGGATGCGGCGACGGGAATTCCCGATCCAGACTTCGGAGACAATGGCGTTGTAGATCTCTTCGTTGGTTTACGTAACGCCGATGACCCGCGTTTCCCTTATCCCGATATCGGCATTTCAGCACCGCCGTTCATCATGAACGACGTTATCGTAGTTGGCGCCGCGCACCGCACCGGCGGCAGACCCCGGGCAAAATACAATACCAAGGGGGATATCCGTGGCTTCGATGTGCATACCGGCGAGCTCTTGTGGACTTTTCACACCATTCCTGCGGCTGGCGAATATGGTTATGAATCCTGGCTGAGCGGTAACGACGTGACCGGCAACTCGGGTGTCTGGGCACCCATTTCCGGCGATGCCGAACTCGGCCATGTCTATCTCCCTGTAGAAGACCCCACCGGGGATTACTATGGTGGTGATCGCCATGGCGACAACCTGTTTTCCAGCGGGATTGTGGCAGTGGATGTGAGAACCGGCGAACGCCAGTGGCACTATCAGTTCATTCACCATGATATATGGGATTGGGATGTGCCAAATGCACCCATCATTGCGGACCTGCCGAATGGGCGCAAGATTGTAATGTCGGTAACCAAGCAGGCCTGGATTTATGCCTTCGACCGCTTGACCGGTGAACCGATCTGGCCAATTGTGGAACGTCCGGTTCCACAAGGGGACGTGCCCGGCGAATGGTACTCCCCTACTCAACCCTTCCCTACACGCCCTGCGCCTTTCGATCGCCAGGGTTTTACCGAAAATGACCTGATTGACTACACGCCTGAACTGCGTGCCATGGCGCTAGAGGCAGTGAAGGATTTTCGTCTCAGCGAGACGATCTATACACCACCTTCATTGCAGGATCATCCCGACGGTACCCGTGGATTGCTGAGTCTGCCCTCCTCCACCGGTGGTGCCAATTGGGAACACTCTGCCTTCGATCCCGAAACAGGAATCGTGTATGTGCCTTCACGTACCCAGCTGCAGGTGCTGGCATTAGCCAAAAATCCTGATTCTGACATCGACCTAAGCCAGGGATTCGGCGTGCGTGCGCCTCGCATCCAGGGTCTGGAAATAGTTAAACCCCCCTATGGACGCGTCACCGCCATCGACATGAATAGTGGCGAACACCTGTGGATGATCGCGAACGCCGATACTCCCGAACGCATCACCAATCATCCGCTGCTAGAAGGGGTTGATGTTCCCCGCACGGGCATACCCACTCGCTCTGGTGTGCTGGCTACCAAGACGTTGCTATTCGTAGGAGAAGGCACCGGCGGCGCTGGCGCCAGCCCAATCTTTCGCGCCATTAACAAGCAGACCGGCGAGATAATCTTTGAGCTGGAGCTGCCGGATAACCAGACTGGCCTGCCTTTCACCTATGAACACGATGGCAAGCAGTACCTCGCCATGTTTGTCGGCGGTAGCGGCAGCCCGGCTCGCCTTGTGGCCTACGTGCTGCCCTAACATCTCCTAGATGCTGAAGCCTGCGCAGCCAGACCTGAACCGCACCGAATTACCAGCCCAGGCCATTGCAGGCAAGCGGCTACAAATGAGGTGATGTTTGAAGTTTAGGATCTGGCTGCAGCAGACTCCTTGGTTCGGGAAACTGGCGGCAGGATTGTGAGCGGCGTACTGGCAAGGGACGGTGACGAAGCTTTCTTCGCGCGCGATCTGGATGGCAAGCTGCTTGGCTTTCAAGATCTACCGCAAGAATCGTTTTTCACATCACGAAACTTTTCCGACAACGGGAGCCAGACTGGCAAAACGAAAAGCTTGCTCTGGCTGTCCAAGTCAATCGCATAGTTACTTTCACACTCTTCATTANAAAAGGATCCCTGGCCTTACTGTTTTGCCNCAAAGATTTTCTCTAACAATCAATGACCCAAAAGAAGAANGAGCAAACANCGCCCCAGTCCCGACGCCAGTTCCTGGAACAACTTGGCGGCATTGGCGGCAGCGCGGCAGTATACCAATCTATGGTGGCCATGGGTTTGCTGGTTCCCGGAGACAGCAAGGCTGCTACCAATAAAGCTAAGTGGCAGGAGAAAACGGCCCTTTTCGCCAGCGGCCCCAAACCCAGCGTCGCCGTACTGGGTGCAGGCATTGCCGGACTTTGCGTAGCCTATGAACTCAAGAAAGCGGGTTTCCCGGTCACGGTAATCGAACCGAGAGACAGGCCTGGCGGTCGCAGCCACACGCTGCGAGCAGGTTCAGTTCTGCAGGAGACCGACAGTCAACAGGTTTGCGGCTTTGCCAGTGGCGAAGACATGTACTTCAACGCTGGCCCGGCGCGCATTTCGCAACACCATGCCAACCTGCTGAATTACTGTAGTGAGTTAAAGGTGCCGCTACAGGCCTTCGTCAATGATAATCGCGGGGCTTATATTCACAGCGCCTCTGCCTTTGGCGGNAAGCCAGTGCGGGGCCGTGAGGCCATCGCTGCTATGCGCGGCAATATCTCCCAGCTGCTGGCCAAATCCTTAAACNCTGGTGCGTTGGATGACGAATTCACAGCCGGCGAACGCGCCTTTGTGCTTGCGGTGCTTAAAGACCATGGCGCGCTCAATGATTTTTTTCAGTTTACCGGCACGACCCGCGGCGGACTGGCAGCAGGCAGCGGCGGGCTAAGCCCGGATGTNCCCGCCACACCTCTGGAACGCAACTACGTGATGCTGGACGCGAATATTGCCTTCGTGCCTAATTTTGTTGAGAGCTATAACCAGGCTGCCACCATGATGCAGCCGGTAGGTGGCATGGATCGCATCGCCCATGCTTTTGCCGAACAGCTGCAGGCCGAAATTTTCTACGGTGCCGAAGTCAGCGGGATTTTTAGAACTGGCACCGGCGCTCGCATCGAAGGCCGAACGGCGACGGAACAGGGAGCCCTGGAAACTGACTACGTCGTCGTCACGATTCCCCCCAGTGTATTGCGCGATATTCCCAATAACTTCAGCCCCGGTATTCAGTCGGCAATTGCGCAGACCCAATACGCAAACCCCACCAAGATTGCCTTTCAGTCGCCCCGCTTTTGGGAGAAGGAAGAGCAAATCTACGGCGGTATCAGCTGGACGGATTCCGATATTCTGCAGATCTGGTATCCCTCGGGGGGCTTTGGCCAGGAGCAGGGTATTCTTGTTGGCTCTTACTTGTTCGGTGGCAGCAATGCAACAAACTTTGGCAACCTCAGCCCTTCCGCGCGAATCGAACTGGCACTCACTGCGGGAGAAAAAGTGCATTCCCAGTACCGCGCCAATCTGGGCGAGGGAATATCGGTTGCCTGGAGCAAGGTACCTTATTCCCTAGGGGGCTGGGCCACCAGCAACCCATCGCCACTATTGCTAGAGCCGGATGGACCGTTTCTTTTTGCAGGTGATCACCTGACTTATCTACGGGGCTGGCAGGAAGGCGCGGTAATCTCTGCACTGAATGCGCTGTCGAAGTTGGTAGATGCTGCGGCCTGAGATCCAGATTTCACTCTGCTGCCTGTGAAATTCCGGCTGATTGCTAACCAATACCTTGGCCTGAAGTTCGGCGGCGCTGGCAACAAATTCAATTGATATAAGCTCGCGCCAGCCAAGTCTTGCTCTCAAGCAAAAAAATATGACCTGAGGATCAGTCCCAGCCGTACTCACAAGCACAAACAGATTCATTGAAAAACCAAAGCAGCAAACGTATGGTTGCCTGATGTCGGAATCAATCAGTCGCGAAGGCGAACAGCCGCTACTCTCCCTCCTGAAACGAGAACTCGCCCTGCTGACTGGAATCGGGGTGGCAGCACTACTCGCATTCTGCATGTTGTTGAGCGCAATCTGGCAGTGGTCTGCGGCACTGCAGTGGTTGCTGCAAAGTGCAATCATCTGGCTGTTTATCTGCTATGAAACCTGGCGCNGACTGCCTCTCAATCGCGGTGAAGATTCAGCACCGCTCTATAACAATCTGGGCTGGGGTAATCGCCTCACGCTGCTGCGTTCCTGGCTGATCGCCGCAACTGGTGGATTTCTGCTGCAGCCCTGGCCCGAGGGCGCATGGCTGTCTTGGTTGCCGGGAATGATTTATTTTGCAGGTGCGGTGCTGGATCGAGTCGATGGTTTCGTGGCGCGCCGCAGTGGTCAAATGAGCCAGCTTGGCAGTGAGTTGGACACAGTCTCCGATGCATTGGGATTGGCGGTAGCGGCCTTCCTTGCTTACAGCTATGGTCAGGTGCANTGGAGCTACCTGAGCATGGGCCTGGCCTACTACTTTTTTCATGCCGGTCTATATTGGCGACGATTTAACGATCTCCCCATTTATCCCTTGCCGCCAGCCATGCACCGCCGGGCCTGGGCAGGTTTTCAGATGGGTTATCTGGTTGTCGCCCTCTGGCCTTTGTTCTATCCGCCCATAACTCTGGTCGCCGGCTTTGCTTTCATGCTGCCGGCCCTTAGCGGTTTCATTATCGATTGGCTCATTGTCAGCGGNCGCATCGAGCGGNAGGCAGACNACACTGACCAGCAATTCAACAGTCTAACCCTGTTCAGCCAGAACGTTTTGCAACCTGCCTTACGGCTTGCCATCGTCGTTTTACTGGCCGTGTCTCTGATTCAGGTCGGCTATCCACCGGTGGTCATTGGCGGTGANACCTGGCCCAGTTTAATCCTGCTAGGCAACTTTGGCCTGGCTGCGACGATGGTGCTTATCGGTGTGGCTGGCCGCTATTTCTGCCTGTTGCTGGTTGGCAGCTTAGGCTGGTACTACATNGNTAATCCCATGCAGCCGGTTGACTATGCACTGCTCTGCTGCGTGGTGTGGTCAATGCTGTTGGGCACTGGACGCTTCAGCCTGTGGCAGGAAGACGATCACTGGCTCAATCGGTANGACGGCGCTTGAAACTTTCATCCAAAACCATTGCCGCGCTAACCTGGCTGCTTGCGTTTGCGCTGGCAGCCTGGATTCTGAGCCAGCTGCCCCTGTCTGGATTCCGCGACACGCTAACCNCTATTCAANTTCAAAACTGGTTCCTGTGGATTGGATTGAATGTATTAATACTGGGTTTGCTGACCGGNCGCTGGCTNNTCATTACCATGGCGATGGCGCTCNCCATCAGCTTCCCGCAAATCTTCGCCGTGCGCCAGGCCGGCCAGCTGATTAGTTTTGTGACACCTGGCCCTCAGTTCGGCGGCGAGCCGCTGCAGGTCTATTGGCTCTGGAAGAGATATGCTATAGCCGGGCCAGCCGCAGTCATGGCCGTTGGCCTGGACCGGTTCTTCGAGTTCTGGGTAAATTTTGGGGTTCTGCTTATTGCAGTACTGGCGCTACTGTCATCGGCAAGCGCGGTCGAGGTGCAGTGGCTGACAATTGCCGCTAGCCTGGCAGGGCTGATGTTGACCATGGCAGTCGCTGCCTGGGTTTTACTGCGCCAACCTGCAAGTATTCGTAGCTTTGTCAGACGTCTCACGGCCCCCTGGCAACAGCATCCACGACTACTCCAGCTGAGTGCGCATTGGTCGGAGCTTAGCGATCTGCTGCAGGACATCGTCGCCAGGCACCGCACGGCACTAAGCCTTGCTCTGCTGGTTTCAATACTGGCGTGGGTAGGCATGCTGGCAGAGTTCTGGTTCCTACTCTACCTGTTGGACTCGCCTAGGGATTTGGCGAGTTTCGTGTTTCTGTTTACCGTGGTTCGCCTCGCGTTCCTGCTGCCGCTGCCGGGTGGCATTGGCAGCCTCGAAGCCGCCCTGTTCTGGGCGTATCAATCCATGGAGAGCAGCCTGGCAATCGCTGCCGGGCTGATCCTGTTAATGCGTCTGCGAGATATGCTAGTACTGCTGAGCGGGGCAATGGCGTTACCTACTCTGAACTCTCGCGGGCAGAACCAGCAGACTCCATAGAGGGGGTGGCCCAGCAGGTTTCATTATTTACGAGGGGCAGAATTAGTAGTCGATGTTATAGGCGGCCCAGCAGGTTTCATTCTCCCAGATTCTGATCGTGAAACGACCGCTGCCTGGCGGTGCAACACCAGCCAGCATCTTCTCACAAACAACCCGACTGAAATGTTCGATGCTGGGATTCAGGCCTGCAAATTCAGGCAGGTCGTTAAGCATTTTGTCGCCAAAATAGTCGACGATCTTCTGTAG
>NYWC01000065.1 GCA_002684935.1 Gammaproteobacteria bacterium | reverse complement strand
CATCGAAATCTTCATACTCGAATTCCAACGCAATGCGCTTGCTGTCAAGGCGTTCTTCTATCCGACGTCGCAATTCAGTGAACTGTGACTTGCTTTGAGGCGTGGCCGCCTTCGCATCCAGTGGGAATTCAGCCACTTCGATCAGGCTGCCATTGGCCTCTATGAATTTTTTAGCAAGCTCATCGCTTTCTTTCCAATTCTGCTCTTTCATCACGTACCTAGCGGTTAGCGGGTGGCAATTAAGAGGACACTAATATTCTCAGCACCTAATTGGTTTATCGTTATTGGCAGACGAAACTTTCAGTAAAAATGTAGGGAAATTATTTGGTTTGCTGGCGGCGACTGCCGCCGAAAACTTAGCCCTTGGTGAGGCTATCGATAACTTGTTGGCGCAGCTCTTTCTTGGCGATCTTGCCGGAGGCAATCCGCGGTAGCTGCTCGTTTTGAAAGTAGAATCTCTCAGGGATCTTAAATGCAGCGATTTTATCCTGCAGAAACCCCTTCAGTTCCGCTTCGCTCAGGGTCTGATTGGCTTTGAGCATCACACTGGCGCAGGGAACCTCGCCAAGGCGATCATCCGGGATGCCATAAACTGAGACCTCGCTCACTGCGGGATGCTCAGTAATTGCATATTCGACTTCGGCGCAGCCGATGTTTTCNCCGCCGCGAATCACGATGTCTTTGGCGCGATCCATGATGATGAGAAAACCCAGGGCATCCAGCATGCCGATATCGCCAGAATGAAACCAGCCGTCCTGCATTACTTCGGCGGTCGCTTCTGCCTTGTTCCAATAGCCTTTCATGACTGAGGGGCCCCTGATACAGATTTCGCCCACCTCTTCATTTTCGAGGGTGTTGCCCTGCTCATCGACTATCTTGACCTCGGTGAGGGGAGGGGTAGGCCGCCCCGTGCTATTGGGTCGCGAGTGATAGAACTTGCCTGAGATAATGGCGCCGAGGGCGTTGGTTTCGGTAAGCCCATAGCCAAGGCCCGGGATAGCCTTTGCTGGGAACTTTTCCATCATCATCACCAGGTGTTCTGGCGGCCGGGGCGCGCCGCCTGCCGCGACGGTGCGCAGGCTGGAAAGGTCAGTCTCCGCAAAGTGCGGTGACTGCATGATTTCCCAGGTCATGGTGGGGACACCGTGAAAGATGGAGATGCGCTCCTTCTCAATGAGTTCCAGTGCAATCTCTGCATTCCACTTGTACATCATGACGAATTTGCGCCCATAGATGAAACTGGCTAGAAATTGCGCATGACTGCCGGTCACATGAAACAATGGCACATTGGCCAGTAATGCGGGCTGATAAGGAGGGTCGGCTTCTAACAGCTCCGGCCGCAGGATTTCATTGATTTCTTTGACGAATTGCCAGGTGAAAAGCGCGCTTAGAATCGCGCGATGGGACGACAAAACCCCCTTGGGGTGCCCGGTAGAGCCCGAGGTATACATGATTGAGGCATCATGCTCAGGGCTTATGCCCAGTGCGGCAATTTCATCCTCTGACAGGGGGGTAACATTTTCCAGCAAGCCATAGACCTCAGAGAATCCGGTCGCTCGTTCCTGATCTGAGGGTTTGATTAGCACTACATCCAGATCGAGCGTCTCAAGATAGTGCTGAACAGCGTGAAAGCGGGGCGCGTCGGCAAAAATCAGCTTGCTGCTTGAGTCTTTCAAGCCATATTCCAGTTCGGGGCCTGTCCACCAGGAATTCATTGGCACCACGATGGCGCCAATCAGAGTGCTAGCCATATAGGCAATACACCACTCGGGGGAATTACGTCCACACACGGCTACCCGGTCACCGACTCCAATGCCATAGCGTTCCTGCAATACTCGGCCCAGCTTACAGGCCATGGTATAGGATTCCTCAAAGCTAAAACGCTCTTCCTGGTAGACAAGGAAGTCCAGCTCTCCAGTTTCCAGCCCCATTCCATACAGGCCAGCCAGATTGTCGGGAACCTTTGTGAAGACGGCATGCTCTTGCCCGTCTATTATCGTTGTGCCCACGGCAAGTGGAGCATCTGGCGCCTTGTGACTGGCAACTATGTCTTTAAGTTTGCCGAGGTCCTGGCGAATTTCTTCGTCGCTTAACATCTACTACTCAGACTTGAATTCCAGGGTTACTTTGCCCTTGGCTTGGCGTTGGGTAAATATATTGAAGGCTTGGACATACTCTTCCTTGGGAAAGCTCTGGGTGACAATGGGGTTTAGTTTGCCAGCAGCATACATCTTTAGCAGTTCATTGAGATTTTGTTCGTAGGCATCGGGTTCTTCCTTTCGGAATCTGCCAAGAAATACGCCGACCATAGAAGAACCTTTGAGCAGGGCCAGGTTTGCCTTGTACTCGGGTATTCGGCCGCTGGTAAATCCGATAACCAAGAGTCGCCCGTTCCAGTTGATGCAGCGACAGCTTTGATCGAACATGTCGCCCCCTACAGGATCGTAGATAACATCAGCACCGCGATCGTTGGTGAGCGCTTTGACTTTTTCTTTGAGTTCACCGTCGCCATAGTTGATGGTCGCATCTGGATGATATTGCTTAACAAAATCCAGTTTCTCATCGGTACTCGCGGCTGCGATGACCCGCGCTCCCATGACCTTACCGAGTTCCACAGCCGATAGCCCAACGCCACCGCTTGCGCCCAGTACCAGCAGGGTTTCCCCGGGCTGCAGATTGGCGCGCTGCTTTAGCGCATGGTAGGAGGTAGTGTAGACCATGGCGAATCCAGCAGCGGTCTTGAAATCCATGTTATCCGGAATGCGGCGTACGCTTTCCGGTTTCACGATTACCTGCTCAGCGAGTCCACCAATCCCAGGAATGGCCATGACCCGGTCGCCGACTTCATAGTGGTCCAATCCCGGTCCGACCGCCTTGATGACACCACCGACTTCGGAGCCGGGCGTAAAAGGCATAGGGGGCTGAAACTGGTATTTACCCTGAATCTGCAGGCCATCAGGGAAATTCAATGATGCAGCATAAACTTCGACTACCGCCTCGTTCTCGCCTGGCGTCAGGTCTGGGACTTCTTCCAGTACCAGATTCTCGGGGGGTCCATAAGACTTGCACAATACAGCTTTCATGAGGGCCTCTTAATCTTGGCGAAGCGGGATTCAATCACGAATGCAACGCGACTTCAAACCCGGTATCACGACGGTTGTTGCTGTTCCTGCAAAGCAGTATATTCCTTCAGGTGAAGCTAGGGACATTCCGATGAAGGAAACACAGCGAATCGCTTATTTGCGCCAGATGGGGTACCAGCAGTACTACGCGCGCTTAGTCTTGCCGGGCGCAAAAGCCTCAGTGATTGATATGGCGGAACTGGCTGATTCTGAGACAGCAAAAACCGCCAGGCCGGCGCGCAAGGCGATAGGCGATCAGGATGAATTAAAACGTAGTGGCGTCAAAAGCNTCCAGAGCGGGGCGCGGGATCAAGTGCAGGTCACTAAATCAGGTGTTGCAGGCTCGGCAACCCCATCCAAGCCGGGCGCGAGCAGAGCGGCAGAATTAGCAGTCAGCAATCTACAGGAAACCANACCTGCGCCAGACGCCGCTGCGGAAAACAGNGCAACTGATATCCAGGCCAATACCGCATCCTTACGTTTCACCCTGCAGTTTTATCGAATCAATGAGCAATTAGCTGTAGTTAATGAAGCGCCACATCAGCTGCAAGGAAAGGACAATAAGGACGCAGTCGGGCTGTTGAAAAATATCCTGCTGGCACTGGGCGTCGACCAGCAGTCAGCGAGCNGTCTTCAGGCAGACGGATTTCAATGGCCGATCGCTGAGGGTCTGGATGCNGGCAGTGATCCAAANCACGCGGCTAAATTTGNACTGCAGGGCCTCATAAGCCAACGGCATGAGCAATTTGGCTTTGATAATCTGCTACTGCTTACCGCACAGCTGTCCCCCATGCTGACAGCGGCCGGGGGTAAGCAGACTTTGGGCGATCTGAAACCTCGGGAGTCAGCGTATGCGGTCACGGTCTCGCATAGTTTGCAGGCGATGCTGGCTCATCCCGAATTAAAGCGGGAAGCCTGGATGCATATGCAGGCATTACGTAGTCGCGTTAAGCTGTCTTAACACCTAAATAGCACCCATCATGGAATCTTCCACAACCGCTGCAATGCAGTTTTTTGCCCGCACAATGCGCAATAGCGATCTTGATCTGGTGGTGCAGAACGAAGCCGCTGCCTATGAGCACCCTTGGACCAAACGCATCTTTATCGACTGCTTGCGCGCTGGTTACCAGTGCTGGGTGCTGGCCAACAAGCGGCAGATCGTGGCTCATGGCGTCATGTCAGTCGCGGTTGGAGAATGTCACCTGCTGACCTTATGCGTTAACCCCGAGTTTCAGCGTCTTGGCCATGGTAGAAAGTTGTTCATGCTGTTGCTTGATCGTGCGGCGAAAATGGATGTCAGAGAGTGTTTTCTGGAAGTGCGTGCCTCTAATGCAGGAGCAATCCAGCTATATCGAAGCCTGGGTTTTACTCAAATCGGAGAGCGCAAAAACTATTATCCGGGAAACGAGGGTCGCGAAGATGCGTTGATCCTGTCTCGTAATTTACCACTACCTTGATCATTCTCCCTCTTTAGATGGGGCAGAGCGAGGTAGAGGAAGTAGAGGAGACAGAGGCGACTGAAGGGGCAGAGCGACCCAGTTTCTGCNCCAGCCGCAGCGCCAGCTTGCAGCCGGCGATAATGATGAATGCCGCCAACATAATCCCTGCCAGCATCAGCAGGGTCGCAAGCAGGATGTTGATTAATTCCTCTCGGGACACGTTTTGCCAGGNTGCAACNGCCCACAGGCAGGTTGCGCCTATGGCGAGACCGGCAATGACGGCGGCAGTTTTTTTACGGACGTTTAGCAGGGAGAAAATCAAAGTCAGGCCTGTCGTTGACGTTGTTGAAGGTTGATTTGCAGTTAGGATAGCTAGTGCAGCCCCAAAATTCACCATTTATGCCTTCACGTTTTGCCAGCAGCGCGCCACAGTCCGGGCATTTGAAGCCAGGCTGCGGGCGTCCCTCGATATCAGCCAGAGTGACGCTACAGCCCTTGGCGTAACCGCTACAAAACCAGTAGTNACCCTTATCCGCTGCAGCGCGAACCATTCTNCGGGTGCACAGTGGGCAGCGATAT
The DNA here is from genome assembly GCA_002684935.1 of Gammaproteobacteria bacterium. Classification (GTDB taxonomy): domain Bacteria; phylum Pseudomonadota; class Gammaproteobacteria; order Pseudomonadales; family Pseudohongiellaceae; genus UBA9145. The sequence continues at coordinate 34,085 of NYWC01000065.1, read as the reverse complement.
TGCTCATCCACTTGTTCGCTGGGCTTGCCGTCCACATCATTCAGGGTGGTGCGACACTTGGGAAAGCCGGTGCAGCCCCAGAATGGGCCCATCTTGCCCTCGATCCGACGCAGATGCGCCTTGCATTCCGGACAGGAGAATTTGCTTGTGTTGCTGTTGTTGGNTTCGGAGTCGGTCATAGCTGTTGGCCGCTCGCGTGGAGGGCATTGAGCAGTTCTAAACCCGACCGAGGAGGATGTCAACGCTGCGGCGCTTGAAGCNGGGGTTTTGGTGGGTCAGTTGCATTGCCGGCCACACCAAGCCCCATGCTGCGCACGCTCACTATTTCGCTCACATCGAGCTGAAAATACCCGTCCAGCATCAAAAAACGCCGCCTTCCGACATGTCGTTGGCCTCCACCGGCGGAGTGCCAAGGCTCATGTGGTGAATCTCCATTCGCAGCGTTAGCTTGAGCTGCNAATATTTTGCATTTGTTGCAAAGTCTGGTCTAAACCCTTGTTCTAGACCTTCTGGTNCAGATCCCTTGGTCTAATGCTTTAGTTAGGAGTCANAATATAGAAAGTGTGCGGGTTCCCCCATGAGTGAAGGACCAGCTTAGGATTTCTGCTAGCCAGGTTAGGCTGGGGATGTCAGAAAAGCTGTCAGAGAAGCTGCCGCAGCCTTGAGAGCAAGGCTTTGTTCTCAGCATTGCTGCCCACAGTGATACGGAGTTTGTCNCGTAATCTGTGCTGGTCGAAATAGCGGACCAGGATTTTTCTCTCCCTAAGCGCCTCATACAGAACTTTTGCCTCTGNGACCGCGGGTACCCGGCACAGGAGAAAGTTTGATTGACTCGGGCAAACGTCAAAGCCCAATTCCGTCAGCTCGCCTGCCAGTCTGTGTCTGTCTTGCCTGACCTGCTGCCAGGTTCCCCGCGCATAATCTACTGATTCTATGGCAGCGGTGGCCAATTTCTGGGCGATGNAGTCTGTGTTGTAGCTGTCCCTGGTCTTGTACAGCATCGGTGCCACCAGTTCTGCCGCGCCTATGCCATAGCCAAAGCGGAGCCCAGCCAGGGAATAGCCCTTGGACAGCGTGCGCAGTAGCATGATGTTGCCATGGGAAATGGCCAGCGGGACGGCATCGTAAGCAGCAGTGGGTTCGACAAAATCAACGTAGGCTTCATCCACCAGTAGCAGTCCAGAAAAATTGTCTGCAATCGCCTTAAGCGTGTCGGTTGCAAGCAAGCCCCCGGTGGGCGCATGGGGGTTCACCAGAATGCAAAGCTTGGCGCNACTCGCGTTGAGTTGGGCGATGAAATCTACCGGCATGTCCCAGTTGTCCTGCAGAGGGATTTCATGCAGTCGGCTGGCCTGAATGTCNACCAAAACCGGGTACAGCGAGTAGCTGGGCTGAGTTACGGCAACGACCTCACCAGCCTCGACGAAAGTCGTCAGCACCAGACGCAGGAGTTCGTCACCGCCATTTGTTGGGATGATGTTTTCAATGGCTATGTTGTGATAGCGCGCGGCAGCTTCCCGAAAAGTCTGAGCCATGGGTGAGGGGTAGCGCCGCAGCGCGGCAGTGTCGATTGCCTGCAGGGCAGCATCAACTGCTGGACTTGGTGGATAGGGATTCTCATTGGTGTTGAGCTTGATGACATCAGCAGAATCGAGTTGCTCTCCCGGTACATAACCAGCNATTTTTGCAATGTTGTCGCGTTGATAAGACATCGGGTACAGCGCTTGCTCTAAAAGTGAAGGTGAAGGGTAATGGCAATTGCATGTACTCGCAATTCCGGGCTGGCGATTGCTGCGCGAGTCGCTAATTCACTGAAACTGCCTGGGGTGGGAGGTAAGTCTTGATGCGGTTATGCCAGCCAGCTTGCCAGCGGGATTCGTCTCGAGCCAGCGGGGCGTTTTCGATTCGCCGATCCAGCACGGCAGTGGCTGCTGTCGCAAAGGTCTCAAGTGACACTTGTTGTCCCAGCATAGCGTTAATGACTTGTTTGAGGCCCCAGCCTGTGCCCTGGTAATTCTCTGCGGGATTCAGGCCGCTGCCCTTGAAGTGCAGGTAGTCAATCAGTGCATACTGACCATACGGTGGCTGTATCGTCGCAAGCTGGTCGATGACCTGGCGCGCCCGGGCTTGTTTAGCTGATTCAAAGCTCGAGACGATGCTGTCGCGAGTTATATTGAATCGATGCACAATGAACTCGGCCTGTAGTGGAGCAGTCAACAGGAGAAAATCTCTTAATTCCTGCATGCGCGGGCTCTGCTGCGCTTGATTGAAACTGTCTCTGTCTCGCCACGGATTGTCTGCTGCTGCAGAGGCCTTTAGCCACTCGGGTAGCACAATGCCTTCATCTCCGAAAAATGCTAGCAGCGCAGGGAAGGTTTCTTCAAAGATCTCTTCTTGATCCTTTTGGTACCAGATAAAGTGGCCGATTCCGACGGAAGGGAAGTCTTCACCAGCATTCCAGCTGGTCAGGCAACTGGGCCGAGAGTTGCACTCGTTGCGGAAAATCTGCTCGCCCAGCCAAGTATAATGGCTCGGAGAGAGCTCTGCGAACGCCCCGGGGAGGACGGGAAAAAATAAGGAACTGGCTACCATAACCTGCAAAATTCGGTTAAATCTACTTGAATTTAATGGCATTTTTGTCCTGGGTAACGCTTCGGCCAAGTTAATCGAGAAGAGCTAAAATCTGAGCCCCATTTCATCTGACGATCTATACTATTTGTAATCGGCTAAGTTTTGAAAAACAACGAATAATTTATGGCAGAGACTGCAATAATAGAGGTAGAAGGCGAGACTCCTCTAGCCCAATGTGAGCAGCAGGCTGAGCAGGAAGACGAATTTGTAACTCAGCTGTCAAAAAAATCTATCAGCGCCTCAATTACAGCAAGAAACTGAAATCCGCGATGAAAGAAGTGGAGCAGGACTTTCTGGACTTGCCTGGCATGCTGGCGCAGCGATTGATGAAAGCCCTGTGCCCGAAGCAAGGGGCCCTATAAACCGTATCAGAAAGAGCTGGACCACCTCATCGATACCTATGGCAGGGAAACAATTGAGGATGATATGCCGGATTATGATTTCAACGATATCAAATTAATGGGCGCCAATCCTCAAGGCTGTGACGATTGCGGCGGCATAGACTACAAAGTCCGGATAGGCATCCATGAATTGCTGGTGGGCGCGCCGGCCCTGCAAGGTATGATCTCTGAGTAATCTTAACTACCTNTTGTTAGCTCTGCCTATTCTCGCCCTTCTTACTCCGGGCGGCCTTGCATGTTGCGCTTCATTTCCCAGATTTTCCATTATTGACAATTTATCTCCGAACGATGACGGGATAACACGTCACTTGAGTGTTCGAATATTTCCTAGCATACAAAATCGAGGTGAACCTGTTCAAAATTCCAAGCGTTGCCGTATTCCAGCCTTGGGCCGTATTCTATAGCGAGTTATGTCAAAGTGTAGCTTGGATTTAGCGGGGAGGAATTCTGCGACGCGGAACTTGAACAGTTAAACCCATCGTGCTCGGTGGTCTTGCCTTTGTCACCCTGGTCAAGCTGCTAGTTGCACTGGCTGGAGTTGTGCCGTCCAATTTTGCGAACGTCACGCTACTCAGTCTTGGTCTAGATCGCGATATGCTGTTAGCAGGCGTTTGCGCTATCGTGTTTTCATTGGCGATCTGTGATCTTTTCAGGAACGAGCTACTCGACAAGTCGCTTATCTCAGATGTGGAATAGAGCAAAGATCTGACCGTAGAGCAGTTTGGCGCAGAGAAGCCTGGTTTGAAATAGCGGGGTATGAAGCACCTTTGTGTGAAGCCACCAACGCGAAGCCGCACAGCATGGACGAATCGGGATAGATATTCTGAAATGTTTCAGTCGTTGATTTCCCCGAAATTCTCCCCAGACGAAGTAATCCGGGATTCTCCAAACTCCCTATATATTGGCTGGCGGATTGTCAGGTGCCGACTGGTATAAATCACCATCGGGTCCGACGCTTCACGCCGCATCTCAGTTATCGCTAGCAGGGAATCCTGTCACGGCTGTTGCGATCTTAAAGCAATCCGCCACTGCAGTGCTAATTCAGCATGTCAATGCCTACCTGGGTGGCGACTTAACCAAAACTATGGAGTCGTCGAGATAAATTGATCGCGAGTTGCGGCTGGATTTGCCAAGGCGGAATTTTTGCCAGGCGCTGAAGTCGAGTGTAAAAACGGACAGGGAAACTAGAGCCAGAGCAATTGCCAGGGCGAGAGAGCATGATTTTAGCATCAAAAATTGCTTTGTGAACGAACGGTATTGTAGGTGTAAAAACTTCAATAAAAACAGAGACAAAAAGCCGCAGAAAACCGGCATGATGATTTTTTCTCGTGATTTTATGCACAAAAATTTCACCTCAGTCACGAAAGACTAAAAATATGCGGGTTTTATTTTTGTTCGACCCTTCAAAAAAACCTAAGCTATTGTTTTTCATAGAATATATATTTTGGCTAAAATTTAGCCAAAATATGTCAATGGCGCAGAATTTCGAGGCTTGCGGCTCACCATAAAGACTTATACACGGAGTTATCCACAGAATCTGTGGAAAAAATTGTAAAAGGTATCAAGGGCGGATTTTGCTGTCTCCTCAAGGGGTTAGTCCGGGTTATTGAAAACTGCTTTAGCATTACCGGCTAACTAAGCCATTTTCTCATCGTAAATTGAGCAAAAAAAGTTGCTGTGAAGACTAATTTTGTCAATCATTCAGTCGACTCAACTTAATAAGTAGTAATTTTTTCATTTCTTGTCGCGGCAGCCAATGTTTGAACTAAGCAGTGAAGTACCGTTTCTATGGCGCCTCAGCGCCGAAAGCAGCGACGGTTATTGTTCAGTATCTATGGTGGTTCCCTGTCCACCAGAAACCCAGGTCCATGACCTCACCATTGAGACCAATGTGCAGAGTCTCTCTTCTGACAGCACGCGCTCAGAAACTGAAGAAACCCTAGAATGGAACCAGGAGGACTTAGAGCTGTTCCTCAAACTGGTGAATCGTCATCAACTGCGTATCAATCAGCCCTTACCTGAGACTCTGCGGGTAGATCTCACCGACCCGGAGATCATCGATATCATTAACGTCGTAGCCGCCGCTGGATTTGGCGTTGCCTTTGCGTCTTCCGGCCTTATACAACGGGCAGATGGTTCCTTCCCGGTGCATCATTTTGATGTAGGGTCGCTGGCATCCATCAATACTGTCAGTGGGTTCAAACCCTGCATTGTCGTCGATCTGGAAGATGATGATGTGGTGTGTGTGTTGCTGGAGGATATCGAAGTGCAGTCTGGCCTCGAGCATGACCATCTCTCACGCCATGATCTGCTGCTGGTAAAACGAATAGATATCCTGCACCCCGAATTCGCAGAATGTCATCTCCGTCCTGTGGATCGACAGCTGCACTAGCCACTGCTGTCTGGATGCAAGCAGGCCTTCGATGCGACTAATTATCAAGCAGTCTTGTTCTGGCTCAGCACCGTCGGATTCGGTAATTACTTTTTCTGCTCTTTCGGTTCACAGCGCGGCAGCATCCAGCATTATTTCAGCTGTGTTGGGTGCTACGCAGGAGCTGTCGGTTTAGGCAAAGTTTCTCAACTCGCCCTCTGGTTAAAACGTCGCCCAACCAGTGTCGAAGTGATGTTTACTTTTTGGATATCGATAGAGCCACCGGCTATGCCCCAGCCCCAGGCATCGCGAAGTTTTTGTTCAATAGGGAATTCTTTCGAGTATCCATAGCCGCCCATGATCTGCATGGCTTTGCCCGTGACTTCCCGCACAGTTTCGTTGGCGAAACACTTGGCGATAGAACTCTCGCCAATAGACGGTAAACCGGCCTCCGCGTTGACTACAGCGCGATACAGCAGCAATCTGGCCGCCTCCAGCTTCATCTTCATTTCCGCCAGATGAATCTGCACCGCCTGGAAATCTACCAACGGCTTGCCAAACTGTTGGCGTTCCTGGCTGTAGGCAAGTACGAAATCGAATGCCGACTGGGCGACCGCCAGCGACATAGTAGTGTTTCCGCATCGCTCAAGGTCGAAAGCGTCCATTAGTTTGCCGAAGCTCCCTGCCGGGACCAACATGTTCTTGAGCGGTATCTCTACATTATCAAAGTACATATCAGCACTGTAGACGCCGCGAAAGCCCATATGGTGATCCCGTTTGCCAAAACTGAAACCGGGTGAGTCCTTATCGACGATTACCGCACCGATACCCCTAGCGCCTGGTGCTTCGGATAGCCGGCAGTAGACCACATATGCCTCAGAATGACCGGCGCCGGAGCACCAGCGTTTGGTGCCATTGAGGATAATTTTATCGCCGCTAATCTCGCCGCGGGTCGTCAGGTCGGTGAGGGCTGAGCCAGCATTGGGTTCAGACATGGATACGGCGACGATAGTTTCGCCGGAACAGACTTTAGGGAGATAGCGTTGCTGCAAGGCCTCGCTTCCAAAATGGGCTATGGCGAGACTTGGACCAAAGCAGGATTCGAAGATAGGGAAGGCCACCGAGATTGAGATTTTGGCGACTTCCTCCAACACGATGACTGCATCAAGATGGCTCATGCCGCCCCCGCCCATCGCGCTATCGAGATTGACGCCAAGGTAGCCCAGTTCGCCGAATCGCTGCCGTAATGCATGGTCCGCGGGTTCATCGTTGTATTCGATCTGCTGTGCAATCTCAGGCAGCTCCCTTTGCGCAAATTTTCTAACTGCTTGCTGCAAAGACAGCTGCTCAGGGGTTAGGGTGAAGTCCATCATTAGTCCTTGTTAAATTTTCTGGTGTCTGTATCCAGCATTTAGTTTTGGCACTTGACCTGGATCGAGTCAAGACTTGTCATGCTCGGCCGCTCAGCAAGCTTTTATTCATTGTAGAGCATGAGCAGATTAAGCTATAGGTCTCAATGCGTTGAAGTTTATTGTTCGGGCTCGGCTGTGAGACGGCGGGCCAGCTGTTATAATCCCTGCTTTTTTTGCACAAAAAGAACCTGACTCTATGTCTTCAGCACAGCTTCAAGAGGAAATTGAGCGCCGGCGCGTACTGGCGATCATTTCTCACCCCGATGCCGGGAAAACCACCATTACTGAAAAGCTGCTGCTGTTCGGCAACCTGATCCAGGTCGCAGGCACGATTAAGGGCAAGAAGTCTGATCGTCATGCTACCTCTGATTGGATGGCGATGGAGCAACAGCGCGGTATCTCTGTCACATCATCTGTGATGCAGTTTCCCTACCGAGAGCGTGTCGTTAATCTGCTCGACACCCCGGGCCATGAAGATTTCTCCGAGGACACCTATAGAGTTCTCACAGCCGTGGACTCTGCCCTAATGGTAGTCGATGGTGCCAAGGGCGTAGAGGAACGCACCATCAAGCTGATGGACGTGTGTCGCTTGCGTGATACGCCGATTTTTACATTCGTGAATAAACTGGATCGAGATATTCGCGACCCAATTGAAATCCTCGATGAAATTGAGAACGTCCTGAAGATCAAGTGCGCGCCCATTAATTGGCCTCTAGGCATGGGCAAGGAGTTCAAGGGAGTTTACAACCTGCTTTCTGATACCATCACCACTTACCAACAGGGGCAGGGCAGTCAGGTGCCGGAAGATGTTCAGATTAAGGGCCTCGATAGTGATGAGGCCCGGATCTTGCTTGGTGCTTATTTGGATGATTTTCGTGATGAGATAGAATTGGTGCGCGGCGCCAGCCATGGGTTTGACCGGGATGCTTTTTTAAAGGGAGACTTGACCCCTGTTTATTTCGGTACGGCGCTGGGTAATTTTGGCGTGCGCGAAATGCTAAATGACTTTGTTGAGTGGGCCCCCAAACCCCAGGACCGTGAGACTGAGTCACGGTTAGTGAAGGCGAATGAAGAGCAGTTTGCGGGTTTTGTATTTAAGATCCAGGCGAATATGGACCCCAAGCATCGTGACCGCATTGCCTTTATGCGTATCTGCTCGGGAGAATACGAGAGGGGCATGAAGATGCGGCACAGCCGAATTGGCAAGGATGTTAAAGTGACCGATGCGGTGACCTTCCTTGCCGGCGACCGTGAACACGCCGAGTCGGCGGTGTCTGGCGATATCATTGGCCTGCACAATCATGGCACTATCCAGATTGGAGATACATTCACAACAGGAGAGGCGCTAAAGTTCCGCGGTATCCCTCACTTTGCACCGGAACTGTTTAGACGCATACGCTTGAAAGAACCGCTCAAACTCAAACAACTGCAGAAGGGATTAGCACAGCTATCAGAGGAAGGCTCGACCCAAGTGTTCATGCCGCTGCGCAATAACGACTTGATCGTCGGTGCAGTTGGAGTATTGCAGTTTGAGTTGGTGGCATTTCGTCTCAAGGATGAATACAAGGTGGACTGTGCCTATGAGCCGGTCACTGTCTATGCGGCACGCTGGGTTGATTCTGACGATCAGGGCAAGCTTGATGAGTTTCGGCGTAAGGCCCATGAAAACCTTGCCATTGATGGTGGGGGCTATCTCACCTACCTGGCGCCCACCCGGGTCAACCTTAATCTCATGGAAGAGCGCTGGCCGGATATAGTATTTCGGTCCACGCGCGAACACTAGCAATTGGGATTAATGGCATGACGGAATTAGTGTTATGAACAGTTGCGCCATGCGCTTTGAAATTGCAGCAGAAGATGGTGCCGCTCGTACGGGCAAGATGACATTCCCACGGGGAGAGGTGCGCACACCCGCGTTTATGCCAGTAGGAACCTACGGCACGGTCAAAGGGCTCAATCCACAGGAGATCGATGCCGTCGACGCCGACATTATCCTTGGAAATACCTTTCATCTCATGTTGCGCCCTGGTTCGGTTATCATTCAGAAGCATGGTGATCTGCATGATTTTATTGGCTGGTCCAAACCCATTCTTACGGACTCCGGTGGATTTCAGGTTTTTAGCCTGGGGGCCATGCGAAAGATTTCGGAAGAGGGGGTCAAATTTCGATCGCCAGTAGATGGTGCCGAGGTTTTTCTGGGGCCTGAATCCGCTATTGCAGTGCAGCAAAAACTGGGCGCAGATATCATCATGGTGTTCGACGAATGCACCCCTTACCCGGCTACGGAAATCGAGGCGCGGAAATCCATGGAGCTCTCGTTGCGTTGGGCCAAGCGCTGTCATGAGGCCCATGCTGACCACCGGGCAGCACTGTTTGGCATTATTCAGGGCGGTATGCACAAGAACCTGCGCGAGGCGTCGCTGGCAGGACTGATTGAACAGGGTTATCCAGGCTACGCCATTGGTGGTCTCTCGGTAGGAGAGCCTAAGGAAGAGATGACCCGGGTGATAGAAGAAGTGACGCCACAAATGCCAAAGTTGAGCCCGCGCTACTTGATGGGGGTAGGTACGCCCACGGATATCATCAGAGCTGTCGTGCAGGGCATTGACATGTTCGACTGTGTAATGCCGACTCGCAATGCCCGGAATGCCCATTTATTCACTTCAACCGGGCTGCTGCGTTTGCGTAATGCCAGGTACCGTGATGACACGCGTCCCCTTGATGAAAGCTGTGACTGCTACACTTGCCAGAATTTTTCGCGTGCCTACTTGCATCATCTGGATAAATGTAAGGAAATCCTTGGCTCAAGCCTAAATACCATCCATAACTTGCGCCACTATCAGCGCCTGATGGCCGGTTTGCGCACCGCGATAGAACAAGGTAGATTGAGCGCCTTCGTTAACNAGTATCTGTCTGATCAGGGNCNAAATGNAGCTGGCTGACACTGAAAGTNNAAATGCTGTTCCNGTNAANCCGANAGCCTGTGCGCAANCCTAANGANCATGAGTGCNTTNNCATANGTGANGCNAGAGNANGNCGGAGTTAGAGAACAGAAAAGAAGANTGCTGCNGGATCTAAAATATNGATTGGCATGCANAGAAAATTGTAGACGTCTCTTGAAACCGAGAGATTTATCCCAANCTCCTGTGCANCGAAGNNACAGGTCNAATATTGTCAAAGTCGAGTCAATGAAGCCATGAATCTATTGTTNCCCACCGCTCATGCACAGGAGGCNGCGTCGGCCCAGCCATCGCTTACTTANAACCTATTTCTGTTTGGCGGCATGATTGTGCTGTTCTACTTCATNCTCTGGCGTCCGCAGTCGAATCGNGCCAAAGAGCATAAAGCGCTGACAGAGAGCATAAGCAAGGGCGACGAGGTAATGACATCTGGTGGATTGCTGGGAAAAATCACCAAGGCAGATGATGACTATGTCGTGATGGAGGTGAGCAAAGGTGTTGAACTTAAAATGCAAAAGTCTGCCATTGCCGCAGCACTTCCAAAAGGCACTATCAGCAAGATTTAGTGACAAATGTCAGAAATGAATCACTATTGAATTCACAGAAGCTGGCATGTCGCTAAAAGGCTGATAATTAGACTAGTCAATCTGATTTAATTAAAAACGCGGAGTTGGCTCTAGGGCGACTCCGCATTGGGACTGCCCATGTTAAACCGTTACCCACTCTGGAAAAACCTTCTGATTCTNTTCGTCGTGGTATTAGGACTGCTTTACTCGGCGCCCAATCTTTATCCTGATGATGAAGCAATTCTCATTAACAATGAGAATCTTGAAATGAGCGAGGCAGATGTCGCGCAAGTGGAAACGGCGCTGGAAGCAGCCCAAATTGATTTTTTTGGTGTCGAGATTGATGCCAACAGCATGCAGATTCGTTTAAATGGTGTCGAGGACCAGTTTCGCGCCAAGACGACTATAGAAGAATCGCTTACGGATGATTATATCGTAGCCCTCAATCTGGCACCCACAACGCCTGGCTGGATGCAGGCAATCGGTGCTGGAAAGATGAACCTGGGGCTTGATTTGCAGGGAGGCGTTCATTTCCTGATGGAAGTGGATATGGATGCTGCCATCGAGCGCCGAATGGCAGACAACCTAAGCAATGTGCGCTCCATTTTGCGCGAACAGCGAATCCGCACTCGTGGCATTAATCTGGTGGACAATACGCATCTAGAGCTCCGCTTCGCCAATGCCCAGGATCGTTCTTCGGCGCGATCTGAACTGTTGGATAATTTTCCTGACCTGCAGTTTCAAAACCGCGAAGCGAATGANCTGTATACTCTGGATATGCGCTTGACCCAGGANATCGTNCTGCAAATTCAGCGCGATACNTTGCAGGCAAATCGCACCACGCTCCTAAATCGCGTCGATGCGCTAGGCGTGGCAGAGCCGACAGTGCAGCAGCAGGGCTCCGACCGGATCGTAGTGGAATTGCCCGGTGTGCAGGATCCAGCGCAGGCCATCAGGATTCTGCAGCGTATCGCCACTTTAGAATTCCATCTCGAAGCCGAATTAGGTGCGCCGCGTTCCTCTTATGAAAACTATCAGACGCCGGATGGATTGCTGGTCGATGTGGACAATGATGTGATCCTGCAGGGTGATCGTATCTCCTCAGTGCGTTCTACCCTGGACCAGAATGGNATGCCCCAGGTGCAGATTAACCTGGATGCCCAGGGTGGCAATCAGATCAATCGGGTAACCCGTGAAAACGTAGGTCGCAATATGGACATCCTGCTGATTGAAACCAAGTCGCGTACCATTAACTCACTGGATGAGGGCGGCAATGAAGTTGAAGAGATCGAGTTCTACGAAGAGAAACGTCTCATTAGCCATGCCACTATTCGAACCGCACTACCCCGAACTTTTGTCATCACCGGTCTGACAGCAAGGGAAGCGAATGATCTGTCTCTGCTAATCTCTTCCGGTTCCCTCGCGGCACCGATGACTATCGTTGAGCAATCAGTGATTGGTCCATCTATGGGTCGTGAAAACCTTGAGGCTGGGTTTCGTGGTGTGCAGATCGCCTCGGCCCTGGTGGTGTTATTTATGTTCGCCTATTACCGCCTGTTTGGGCTTGCCGCCAATGCTGCTCTGATCATGAACATCCTGTTGATTTTTTCCGTGATGTCACTGATCGGTGCCACGCTCACTCTGCCGGGAATCGTGGGTATCGTCTTGACCGTGGGCATGGCAGTAGATGCCAATGTCCTTATCTTTACCCGAATCAGAGAGGAGTTAGGCAACGGTATTTCGCCGCAGCAAGCAATTGACGCAGGCTATAACCGCGCCTTCACAACAATTCTCGATGCCAACTTGACGACATTCCTGGTGGCAGTGGTGCTCTTTACGATTGGTACCGGTCCGGTGAAGGGCTTTGCGGTGACCCTGATGATTGGCATCGCAACCTCCATGTTTACCGCTATTGTAGGCACGCGCGCCATCGTCAACTTGATTTATGGAGGTCGCACGGTGCAGGCGCTCTCCATCGGCAAATATGCCAAAGCAGCACCGGCCAACAGCTAAACAGGAATTCTGATGCTCCCTAGGACTGAAATCGATTTCATGGGCGTACGTAAGATTGCGGCGTCTATTTCCATTCTTCTCGTCGTTGTGTCGGTAATTTCTCTATTGGCGAATTCGCTGAATTTCGGCCTTGATTTCACCAGTGGTACATCGGTACGAATCAATTATTCGGAATCCGTGGACCTGGATCAGGTCAATCAAGTGCTGCAGGATGCCGGTTACAACGAAGCGGTGGTGGTGACGTTTGGTTCTGACCGTGATATCAGAATCCTGTTGCCGGTGGACGAGTCTATTGCCGACACCAATCAGGCCGAGGAAGCTGCCCGGGTTGGTGAGGTTATTGCTGGCCTCTTGCAGCAGGCAAGCAGCAGTGAAGTGATGCTCATGGGGTCAGACTATGTCAGCGCTAAGGTTGGTGAAGAGCTGGCAGAGCAGGGTGGACTCGGTATGCTGGTTGCGCTGGGTATTATCATGGTGTACATCGCCGTACGTTTCCAGTTCAAGTTTTCCGTGGGCGCAGTGGTGGCCTTGGCGCATGACCTGATCATTACACTTGGTATCTTTTCAGTCTTTCAAATGGAGTTCAATCTCAATGCGCTAGCCGCGTTACTGGCCATTATTGGTTACTCCCTGAACGATACCATCGTGGTTTCGGACCGCATCCGGGAAAACTTTCGCCGCATGCGCAAGGGCTCTCCCATCGATATGGTTAATACTTCACTTAATCAGACCCTTAGTCGCACCCTGATTACCTCACTGACGACCTTGCTGGTGCTGTTCTCCATTCTGTTTATCGGCGGAGAATCTACCCAGGGCTTCGCTATTGCCCTGATAATTGGCGTAGTCATTGGTACTTATTCCTCCATCTACATTGCGTCCAACGTCATTATTTATATGAACGTGACCCGCGAAGACCTCATGATTCCGATCAAGGAAGGCGCCGAGCTGGACGGTATGCTTTGAGTACCGAAAGATTGCTGTCGCAAGCGGCAATCCTGTGGCTTTCTAGACCCGCATACAGCAGACGGCTTTAGCACAACATCGAGTCCGCTCTAATGCTTGGCCAATCATTCTGCCGCTGCGTCGATCTTTCCGACGCTTCGCCGATAAAGTTGCGACGTAGTGCGGCGATACAAGTCAGTAGACCGGCTAAACTCTTGGCGAGTATGCACATAGCTGGTATGGTTTACCCCGGTTTCCCTCCAGCAAGATAACAGGCTGAAAAGCTTTGAATTTTCGGTTAGCTACAGCACTACTTAGTTTGCTCCTGATGCTGCCTCTGTCTGAAGCGGCCCAGGAACCTAATCTTTTTCCAAGACCGCCAGAATTGGAGTCAGCCGTACAGTTCTGGACCCGGGTCTATACCGAGGTGGATACCCAGAGCGGATTTCTTCACGACTCCCGTCACCTCTCGGTTATCTATACGAGCTTACCGCTTGACCGGCGCCAGATTGAAAACAGACGCAACAGGATCAGGGAGGACCTGAGGGTCCTTGCCACTGGTAAGCGCAGCGGGCTGACAGCAAGCCAGCAGGAAATTCTGGAGCTGTGGCCGGCCGGCATCAGCAATGAGACGCTGCAGGAAGCGGCTTCTAATGTGCGCTGGCAGCTAGGCCAATCCGACAGGTTTCTCGGTGGTTTACGTCGTTCTGGTGCCTATCGCAGCCACATCAATCAGGTGATTAGAGAGAAAGGCCTCCCCATTGAGTTGGCGGTTTTGCCACATGTCGAATCCTCGTTTAACCCCGGTGCGTATTCCAGCGCAGCCGCTGCAGGTATGTGGCAATTTGGCCGCGCCACCGGACTGCGTTTTATGCGTATCGATCACATCGTTGATGAGCGCATGGATCCCTATATCGCAACCAACGCGGCAATGAGCCTGTTGGAGTACAACTATTCCGTGTTGGGCACCTGGCCATTGGCCTTGACTGCCTACAACCACGGAGCTGGCGGAATTGCGAGGGCGGTTCGTGAGACCGGCACCGCGGATATCGAAACCATCGTGGCTAACTACCGTGGTCGCGCTTTTGGCTTCGCCTCGCGGAATTTCTACGCCCAATTTCTTGCGGTTTTGGATGTGGAAAACAGCGCCAAGCAGTACTTCGGGGATTTCCGGCTAAATCCGGCGCCTGAATTTGCCACAGTAGAAGCAGATGCATTTATCGACGCAGAAGTGTTTGCGCGTTCGGTAGGTATTAGCCTGGAGCAGTTGCGTGCCGATAACCCCGCGCTGCGACCCGCTGTCTGGGAGGGAAACAAGCGCATACCAAGGGGGTTTCCAGTCAAGGTGCGCGCGGCTGCGGTTAGCAGTGGTGACCTCTTGGCCATGATCCCAATGGACTACAAATTTGCAGTGCAAACGCCCGACGTGGCTTATGTGGTCGAGCGTGGAGACAGCCTTTCGGTCATTGCGCGAAGGTTCGATACCACTGTCTCTCGACTGGTTGCTCTAAATCAGCTGCGTAGTCGCAATAGAATTTCTATTGGCCAGCGTCTGCTTCTGCCGCAGGATAACGTCGACACCAGTCAGATGGTGGTGGAGGCGGAGGCCACGGCAGATGGTCGTTACCAAGTAAGGCGCGGAGACACAGTGTCCCTAATCGCCGCCCGCTTTGGTGTGGCGGAGCAGGAAGTTCTCAGCCTGAATGGCATTGCTGATCGCAATCGCATCTATCCGGGACAGGATTTGAGGTTGCCAGGCTTCGAGTCGGAAGGAGAGCAGCCCACACCTACGCCGCCAATAATTCTGGAAGAATCCACAACAGAATTGGCTTTGATGGATGAGTCGCTGCCTCCGGCTGCTGTGCTGCCCGACGACCAGGAGATGAATTCTGAAGTAACGACTGTAGAAGAGACTGCCGAAGCTGTTGATCCTGAGCTGGATGACACTGAGGTGGCGCAACAACTGGTTGAATCTTTGTCCGCCGACCCTTCTGATTACACAGTGGCCAGCAATGACACCGTGGAGATTCAGGCCTCTGAGACTCTTGGGCACTTTGCAGAATGGCTGGGTATCAGGGCCTGGGATATCCGGCGCCTAAACAATATGGCTTATCGAGACCCCGTGATTATTGGAGAGCGCTTGCGACTGGAATTCTCTAGCGTCACCATCGCCGAATTTGAGAGAGAGCGGCGTGAATTTCATTCCAACATGCAGCGAGACTTCTTCGCTAGTTACCGTATTCAGGGCGTAGAAACTTATCAAGTGCGTCGCGGCGACAATATCGGTGCCATTGCCCGGAATCGCTATTCCTCGCCAATCTGGTTGATTCGCCAATACAACCCGGAGCTGGATTTCAACCGTATTCAAATTGGCCAGTCTATTGTTTTCCCGCTGCTGGAACAGGCTAACTAGCGACTTAGACGCTTGATCAAATCCCGGTAAGGTGCCAGTGCCGGTTCCCCCCAAAATGCGCTGAGGTTCGGCGGCGGCAAAAGTTCGCCTGACTGCATCTGCTTTACTTTCGCCGCCAAAATTTCAACTGCGCCTATCGCGGTTTTTTGAATATCCTCGTACACATCAAAACGCTGATGTTTGGGGATGTACTCAGGATAAACCAGAGCGTCGGGTACTAGCGCCTGACAACCGGCGAGACAGGCTTCCTGCACGGCAAGACCCTGAAAATCATGGTCAGCCGTTGATAACACCACGTGCGCATTCTTTAGCAGCCGCTCGTAGTCTTCCCTGTCTTTGACATAGCCAAAGGCACCACGGGCGATTCCGGATTGTTCGCTAATCTGCGCAAGGCTAACCTCGATCTTAGAAAATCCCCGGGGTTTATCTCGAAACTGCTGTCCGACTATATGAAAACGAATCGGCAGTCCCTGCTTTTGCACCAGGGCCACAATCTCAGCCAGTAATCCAATCCCCTTATCGTACTCCCAGCGGTGATTCCACACGACTTCCAGCGCTTCGGTCCCTGTTGCCGACTCCCCTACGCTCGCAATATTTTCATGCTGATGATGTGTAGCGAAGAATTCAGGCGGAGGCACCAGCGGAACCGGCAACACGAGGCTCGCTTCCAGTTTCTCAAACAGGCGTGTTGGCAGCGCTTCAGGTAAACGTTTTGACAAAGCTAGGGCGCCCTCTATACAGCTTGCTCGGTTGAAAGCTGAGTTGAATGCCACTTGCTCGGCACATAAGACGCTGTATAGCGGCACCAATACAGGCTCTACATTCTCTTTGCGCTGTTGGCCGGCGGGATAGGCAAACTGGTTTTCATGAAAATAGAGCACCGAAGGTATTTGAGCTAAATCTGGTATCAGCCCTCTAAGGGTCGCAAGATCCACCATTGACGTGGCAATCAGCAGATCGTGGGATTGAGTGAGTCGCTCATACTCCCGACTTGCCAATTGCATGGCGTTGCTGCGTATGCGCCAGTTGAAATGTCGCGCAGGCAAGGCTAACTGGGTCCAATTGAATTCTGGTAGCTGATGCTGTAACTGCTGACGCCAGTATTTGTGGCTGGCGGCGTCGTATGCCGAAAGCAAGAGGATTCGTTTGGTCACCGCAGGCATCCGAATAGCATTGGGCTTTGCAAAGCAGCGCACAAACAAGTAATTTGCGAGGCGTTGGTTGATGTTGAGATCTTGGAGAAGGGAAGAATCATGGCGCTAAAATTGTACGGTATGCCGCTGAGTAACTACTACAACATTGTGAAGGCGGTAATGATTGAGCAACAGCTCGAATTTGAGGAAGTGTTGGTCAAACCCAGTCAGGAAAACAGTTACCTNGACAAAAGCCCCATGGGCAAGGTCCCATGCCTGGAAACAGAACACGGATTTCTCACTGAGACCGCNGTGATTCTCAATTACCTGGATAGTCTTGGCAAGCANCCCTCCTTTTATCTAGGAGACAGCTTTGCGCGTGCCAAAGTTGAGGAGTTGATTCACTATCTTGAAATTTATCTGGAGTTGCCGGCTCGGCGCCTATACGGAGAGGTCTTTTTTGGCGCGCCTGCTGACCCGGAGCTTCAACAAGAAGTCAGGAAACAGTTAGAGAAAGGATTCGCNGCGCTGGATAGAATTGCGAAATATGAACCCTATCTCGCTGGACAGGAAATTACTTATGCGGATTTCTTCTTCCGGTTTACCGTAGGGCTGGTCACGATAGTCGCCGGCAAGGCTCTGGAATGGGATGCNTTTAATGAGATGNCGGAAATCAAGGCATTGTTAGCGCGCATGGATGAACGTGAATCCATAAAGCGTTGCCTGGCGGACCAAAAACAATCCTGACCGCCAGGCTTGCTGCTTTAGCGGTGAGGAGTGCGCTCAAGGATACCCTTGTTCTCACTCATATCCAGAATCGACTCGATATTATCCGCGATGTCTTCCACCGAAGTACCGGCNCCTAGATCGACGCCGACATTTTCGCGCACATCCGCCGAGTAGTAGCGGCCGCCCGCGGCCTGAATGATTCGCCCGTTGGGGGCCTGATCGCTGCACAGNAATACCACGGCNGGAGTGACCANTTCCGGAGCCAGCTTCTCGGCACTGTCTTCGAAGCCAGGCAAATCGACCGTCATTCGCGTAGCGGCAATTGGTGCGATGCTGTTGGTAAAAACATTATACTTGGCACCTTCAAATCGTAGCGTATTCATAAAGCCGACTAGCCCCAATTTGGCAGCGCCGTAGTTGCTCTGACCAAAATTGCCAAATAGCCCCGAAGTAGAGGTCGTCATGACCAGGCGGCCATAGTTCTGCTCGATCATGATCGGCCACACGCACTTGGTGACGTTGAGGCTGCCGGTCAAATGCACGTCTATGACCGCGTGCCAGTTTGCCAGATCCATCTTGNCAAACGTTTTGTCGCGCAGGATGCCTGCGTTGTTGACAACGATATCGATACGCCCCCACTTGGATATGGTGTCATCTACCATACCCTGAACCGCATCAAGGTCAGTGACCGAGGCGCCGTTGGCGGTGGCGGTTCCGCCATTATCTATAATTTCCTGCGCCACCAGTTCGGCAGCCGATGCTGAACCACCAGTGCCATCGACGGAACCACCGAGGTCATTCACGACTACCTTGGCGCCTCTCTTTCCAAGTTCCAGGGCGTGCTGTTTGCCCAGCCCACCGCCAGCTCCTGTAACGATTGCGACTCGACCTTCAAAACTTATNCTCATTTCTCTTCCCTATTCAGATAGTTGGGCTGAATTCGATGTGACGACTCCAGCGAAAAACCGATGAATTCTAAGCTCCCATCGCGACGCTCGCAATCGCTATGACGACTTTGCTGAGTCAATCCCTTTAATTCGNTATCATGCCAGGNAGGAATACAGTCCAATATCATGAGCTTTTGGGAGACAACATGACTGAAATGGAGCCTGTACCGGCCGCCACTGTGGTCCTGATTCGAAAGAACTCGGTGCAANAGAATCTGGAGGTTCTGCTAGTACAGCGTAATTCACGCCTGGTATTTCACGGCGGGCATTGGGTTTTCCCAGGTGGCAGGCTCGATCCCGATGACTTTGCTGCCCACCCAGAAGGGCTGGAATATCCAGCGGCTCTCAGGGCAGCGGTGCGCGAAACCCGAGAGGAGGCAGGTATCAGTATNTCCGAGCAGCAACTCATCCACACCGCGCACTGGACGACCCCGCCAAAGCTACCGAGGCGCTTCTCGACCTGGTTTTTCGTCTGCCCGCTGCATGAAGCGGTCGAGGTTAACATCGATAACGACGAAATCAGAGATTACCGTTGGCTAACCCCGGAAGCTGCGATCGCGGAATCGGTGGCAGAGAATATTGTGCTGCCGCGGCCTACGCTTGTCACACTGCAGGATCTGAACGGTTTTAGCTCGCTGCCATCCCTGCTCGAGGCTGTCACTGAGGGTAACATCCGGGTATTCCCGGAAAATTCCCAATACTATCGTCCGCAAGAAATGGGATGCCCAAGCTGATCCAGAGGATTTGATCCGAGCGTANCGATAGAAAGTCTTGGCGTTGGACAGGCAAAGTGAGCTAATTCTGCGACTAACTGATTTCGCTGAGTTTTTGAGGTTAGGCCCCAGAGTTAAAACCTTGCTTTTCAGGGCGAGTTAGTGGGATAGTTAAGCTCTTATTTGATTCTTGCCTTGGCCCGCATCGGCCAAATGAAAGGCATGTGGAATAGCCACTGCTGTCTGTAACTGGGCAGCGCATAGGCCCCAATTAATTCCCATGGAAATCGGAGAGTTCTGCCGCCGAATCCGGCACGTAGTTGTTTTTTACTCCATCCTAACGAGTACTCATGTCCACACCTACATTCGATAGCCTTCGTCAGACACTTCAACATTTACGCCGTCGTCGTAGCAATCTGTACCTGCTCAAAGTCACCAGTCTGTTCGCCATTGCTCTAGTTAGTCTGTTGCTGGCGAGCAGCCTGTTGGGGCTGTGGCTGGATCCAGGCAAAACCGGTTCGATTGGGCTGTTCTTGATCACCTCTCTTTGCGGAACCGGCTTGCTGGCTGGATTCGTCGTGACGCTGAGCCGCCGACACACAGACGATCGCATGTTGGCGCATTATGTTGAGGATCGGATACCGGATTTCGAACAGCGCTTGCTGACATCGCTTGAATTCACAGAGGAGGATCTGCGCAACGGTCGAGCTGGGGTCTCGCAGCAATTCATCCAGCAGCTATGGCAGGATGCGCAGGTTCATGTGCAGCAACAGCAGCATGAAGTGGAAACTGTCACCCCAGCCAGGGATTCCTGGGTTTCGTTCGCCTCCGCAGTTGCGGTGGTTGCCATCGTGGCGGTGACATTTATTTCTTCGGACTCCCTGCTGCAATCAGGTGCTCGCCTGGTTTGGCCATTTGCGATCAGCGAGCCCTCGACAGTGGCAGAATTTTTTCCAGACATTGAGATTTCTGTCGAGCCCGGCGATCTCGACATGCAGCGCGGTGACAGTGTGACCATCATCGCACGGGTCACTAACGCGACTCCCGATGCCATTAATCTTAGATTACAGGATGACAACGTAAACTGGCGCGACGTATCCATGAGCAGAGATGGCAGCGGTAGCGATAGCGCATCATACAGTTACTTCATCCCGGCACTTGACGAAGATACCACCTACTACATCGCGTTCAACGAGCGCGGTGAGCAGAGTTCTCAACAGTATAAGATTAGCATGTTTGATTTACCGCAGATCGAGCAAATCGATCTGGCGTTTGATTATCCCGAATACACTCAGATAGCAGACATCACCGAGGAGGATAGCGGCGACATGGTTGTGCCGGAAGGCACTGTTGTTGATCTAACTATTCAGTTCAACAAGGCCATCGAAACGGCGCTGCTTGAATTTGAAGAGAGTTACCGTGCGGAAGACGAAGAAGCGTCCAGTGCGCCACCGGCCTATGATGATTTGCAGCTAAGCCTCGATGGCAATATTGGCACCGCCCGCTTCACCGTGACCCAAGATGGGGTTTACCGCATTCAGGCAACTGATTTCTCCGGACTCGAGAGTCAGGCGCCGCTTGACTATTTTATTAGGGCGATCGAAGACGCGCCGCCCAAATTGGCGCTGCAGCGACCGGGTAGGGATCAAGAAGTCATGCCCTTGGAGGAAGTTGTCCTCGAGATTGACGCGAGCGACGACTATGGCTTGAGTAAATTCACCCTGAATTACAGCGTGGTGGGAAGTGGTGAGGTTGAAGTAGATTTCCTCACCGAACCCAATGCTCGCAGCATCTCAGGCAATGAGCTGATTTACCTCGAAAATNTGGGTGTCGAGCCCGGNGATTTTGTCAGCTATTTTTTGACTCTTGCAGACAACAACTCACTGGAAGAGCCTGCTGAAGTTATTTCAGATATTTATTTTCTGCAAGTCATCCCGACCGACCAGGAGTTTCGTCGAAATCCTGCCGGTGGTGGTGGCGGTGGCGGTGGTGGTGGCGGAGGTCAGGATGGTGACAGCAGNGCACTGGTGTCTGTGCAAAAAGACATAATTGCTGCCACCTGGAAGTTGCGAAACAGACAGAGCCAGGTGTCTCCTGAAGAGTTCGGCTCCGATGCAGAAATTATCGCCGAGTCTCAGCGCGAAGCGACCAGTCGCGCCCGTAGGTCAATAGATCGACTCGCAGAGCGACTAAATTTCTCTGACGATACCTATGATGCTGCCGTGGAAAACCTGTCGCTGGCAATCGAGCAAATGAATACAGCAGCTGGTGAGTTAGAGCAGGAGCAGGTGACTAGCGCGCTGCAGCCTGAACAATTGGCTCTGCAGTACATACTGAAAGCCGAAGCCAGTATAAACAGAACAAATATCAGCATGCAGCAGCAAGGTGGCGGCGGCGGGGGTGGCGCTCAGCAGGAGCGGGAAGATCTGCGCGAACTGTTTGAAATGGAAATGGGGCAGCTGGAGAATCGTTATGAGACGCCCAACGGTCCTGGCGGTGGTGGTGGACAAAGTCAAGAAGAGGTCGATAAGCTCGAAGAATTGGCGCGTCGTCAGGAAGGGCTAACCCGAGCGCAGCGCAATCTGGCGCGCCGTGAAGATCAAATGACAGAAGAGCAAAAGCGTCGTGAGCTGGAGCGACTTATGCGTCAGCAAGAGCAATTGAGCCGAGAAGTCGCGCAATTGGCTCAGCAGATGTCGCGGAGCCAACAGAGTTCTCAACCTTCTTCTCAGAGTGGCAGCCAATCGCAGTCTCAATCCCAACCCCAGTCATCTTCCTCCGGCAGTAGCTCTGGTGGGCAGCAGCAGGATTCTGCGATTCAGCGCGCAGCGCAGCAGATGCAAGAGGCCGCGGAGAGCGACTCAGCGTCAATCGCCGCTGCCCGCAGCCAGAAGGCATTGGAAAACTTGCGTCAGCAGCAAGAGCAGCTGAGTCAGCAGGGCGAGCGCTCCGTGAACCAATTAGCGCAGAATTTGAGCCAACGTGGCCAGCAGTTGCTGCAGCAGCAACGCCGGCTACAAGAGCAGATAGCGGAAACCAGCCGAGAGCAGGGGCTTGGTCAAACTCGTCAATCGATCCGCAACGATGAAAGCTTGCAGGAGCTTATCCAGGCTCAACAGCAGCAGCAGCGCGACCTGGAAGATATTGAGGATATGCTGCGTGCGATCATTGCGCGTGGTAGCAACGAAGATCAGCGACTCATGTCCCAGGCACAAGAAGCCTCACGGGAGTTGNGGCCCATCAGGGAAGAAATGTCCACCAGCAGCAGGGTGTTGCGCAACGGCATGGTTAACCTTGCGGTGGATATTGAGGAGGAGATTGAAGGGCAGTTAGAGGAATTGGCCAGTTCTTTGGCCGCGTTGGATCCCTCCAATCAAGGCTCAGGGTCAGACCAGATTCAGCAGGCCGCACAGGATGCCGAGAACCTGCGAGAACAAATCGAAGCCCTGGAGCAACAGGCGCTTGCTTTCAATGAGGCGGGNCAGCAGGCCGGCGATGGTAATAGCGCTGCACCTAGCCTTCGGGAAATGCGTGAGCAGCTGCAGCGCTCGCAGCAATTAGCCCAATCGTTGCAGGAACAGCTGCAGGAGCAAGCCCGCAGCGGTGGCCAGCAGTCTGGGAGTCAACAGCAGGGTGGCCAGCCGGGCCAGGCCGGTGGACGTGGTGGCAGGCAACAGATTGGAGGGGCGCGCGGCGATGGCCAGGAACGCCCGGGTATCGGAGGTAGTGTCANNACTGATGGTGGCAACCTCCCATGGGGTAANGCGCGTTCGATACGTCAACAGCTTACCCAGCAGGACATTGAAGATTTCATTAATCAACCCGAACTTTTCCGACAGTTGTTGCAGCCAATTCTGGAATTAGAAGGTGCGCTGCGGGCCCAGGCTGAATTGGATAACATCAATAACAAACTCTACGCCACCTTTGATGAGCAAGTGCCGGAGGAGTATCGCGAGCTGGTAGAAGAGTATTATCGTGTGTTGTCGGAAAGTCAGGGGTCAGGTAGTTCGATCCAGTAGCAATGCAATACACAGAACCTAATCTTCTTCCCGCTTTTGCTGAAGGCAATNTTGACTTTGCCTACGGCATCAGTCCGTTGCTTTTTCTTGTTTTGGTCGGCCTCATTGTTGCCGGTGTCTGGCTTAGCTATCTCAAGACTACCCGTCCTTTAAGTCTCCCCTGGAAAGCATTCCTAGTCGGGCTGCGCTCCGGTGTGCTGGTGCTGCTGCTTTTTTGTCTGTTGCGGCCAGTAATTACCACTCTGCAAGTTTCCCCGCAAGAAACTTACTTGGGGGTAATTATTGATGACTCTCAGAGCATGGCGATTACCGATATGGCCGGAGAGCGATCGCGGCAGGATGCGGTACGCGAGAACTTCTTCGATGCTGGCGTCATCGATGACCTGGCTGAAAACTTTCAAATACGCAGCTTTCGCTTTGATAAACAGACTGAGCGCATTGCTGGCGAAGATGGCCTGACCGAGGCCGGCACTGCATCCTCTATTAGTCAGGCGCTTGATTATGTCGAAGGGCAGCTCAGTGGTTTGCCGCTCGGTGGGTTGATACTGCTGACCGATGGCGCTGATAACAGCGAAATTGATCCCCTGATCAAGGCGAGGGATTTTGGTAACCGGCAAATACCTGTCTTCACAGTAGGTGTAGGNCAGGAACAGATACCNCAGGATATAGGCATTGTCGACGTCAATGCTGCGAAGACTGTGCTGGAGGGCTCGGTGTTCAATATTTCTGTGGGGCTCAATCATCAAGGGTACGAAGGACAGGAAGTTCGTATGGCCGTGCTCGATGGAGATCAAGAGGTCACCTCTGAAGTCATAACGCTCGGTGCTGAGGGTATAACCCTGCGTTATGAATTAGAGATCACGCCGGAACGAAAGGAAGCCATTGTGTATGAGCTTAAGGTTGAGCTGCAGAGCGGTGAGATTATAGAGCAGAACAATGAATATCGTTTTCTCGTAGATAACTCTGAAAAGGAGCCACTTGATATTCTTTATATTGAGGGACATCCGCGCAATGAATACAAGTTTATTCGTCGAGCCGTTGAAAATGATCCATCTCTTCGTCTGGCAACTTACTTGCAAACAGGACCGGAGAAATACTATCGTCAGGGCATAGAGTCTCCGACTGAACTGAGCAGCGGGTTTCCCCGTTCCAGGGAAGAACTCTATCAGTATGANTCTTTGATATTGGGTGATATCGAAGAAAGTTTCTTTAACGCCGACCAGCTGCAAATGATTGAAGANTTTGTTGCTGAGCGGGGTGGCGGTTTTCTGATGAGCGGTATGATTGACGAAGGATTCATTTCTACACCCATCGCCGATGTGCTGCCGGTCACCCTGATTGAAGAGAGCTTCCTGCCCTCCCATTTGCGCGGAGGCATTCGACGTGGTGCGCAGGCATCCGGTGAGCTTTTCTTCCCGCGTNTCACCAATAGTGGTGAATTTTCTCCGCTGCTGCGNCTGGCGGCTGACGATAGTGACAACGANNTACTGTGGCGGCAGTTGCCAGAATTNCAGGGTGTCTATGTTACTGGGCGNATCAAGCCTGGTGCCACGGTGCTGATGGANCACCCCTTATTGCAATACCAGAACCAGGCTTTGCCGCTGCTGGCTTCGCAGCGGTTTGGCAGCGGTCGCAGTGTGGCTTTGACCACGTCGAGTACCTGGCGCTGGCAAATGATGATGCCTTCCACCGATGAGTCACATGAGACACTGTGGCGACAGATGCTGCGTTGGTTGGCAGTATCCGCACCGGAGCGGGTCACTATTGATTTCGATCGAGAATTTTATAACGTGGGCGATGAAGTCAACATCACTGCTACCGTGCTGGATATGGAATATGAGCCGGACAACGATGCCACTTTGTGGATGCAAACCAATAACCCTTTGGACACCGTCACCGATACGCCTATGGAATGGGATATTGAAGAAGATGGTGTTTACCGCGCCAGTTTCGTGGTTGAANAAGAGGGCGTCTACGATCTGTTGGTTGATGTAGCCAGTGCTGCAGGTGAGGGAGCTTCCGGGGCGTCTGAGAAGCGTGCCGCTTTTGTCGTTACGCCATCTCTGCGTGAATACAATAACGCCGCGATGGACGGCGGGCTGTTGGCCCGCATTGCCGAGGCCAGCGGTGGCACCTATTTCAAAGTAGACGGGGTNGNTGCCTTGGCGGATACCGTTGAATATACCCCCAATGCATTCTCCCAAGAGGTTCAGATCGATCTCTGGGATCAACCCTGGNTACTGGCGCTACTGATTTCCCTGCTGTGTCTGGACTGGGTAGCTCGTCGACTCAAGGGGTTATCGTGATGAATCAGTTTGTATTAAGAAGACATGTGGCTCTTCTGGCTCGATACACCTCGGGCCTATTTAGTCTGCTTACCAGTCTGTCGATATCTGCGCAGCTGCCAGATCCCGGTAACAATGCCAATTTCTTTTTGGATACGCCAGAAACTGCGAAGTTCGCAGTAATCATGACAGGACCTGCGGTTGGCGANGACAACAGCTCTCGGTTCAGACAGTGGTCCCTGTCTCTGCACGATATTCTCACTCGTGATTATGGCTATAGCTCGGACACCATCACGTTGCTCTATGATCGGGGCGACACAAGTTTTGTTGGGGGTGAGCGAGTTGATGGGCCAACTAATCGCGAGGGCATAGTGGNAGCGCTTGATGAANTGGCGGCGAGAGTCAAGACCGGNGATCAGATTACTTTGTATTTTATTGGTCACGGCTCAGGTGCAGAGGAAGAAGCAAAATTCAATATTGTTGGCCCTGACATCACTGGCGTTGAGTTTGCCGAGATGCTGGACCGCTTCGGTCAGCAAGACATGGTGGTGGTAAATACCACCAGCGCCAGTTTCGGCTTTTCGTCCTCCCTGTCCAGTGAGGGGCGCGTGGTGATTTCATCAACCCGTTCACCTTCCGAGCGCTATGATCCGATCTTCTCCGGTTACTTCATTGAGGCCCTTGATCAACGCAATGGTGATCGTGACAAGAACAACCGGGTATCTATGTTGGAGGCATTTGAATATGCCAAGGCCAATGTTGAACTCTGGTATGAAGAGCAGGGCCGCCTCGCCGCAGAGCATGCAGGACTGGACGACAATGGCGATGCCTTGTTTAGCCTAAATCCTGCAGTTGACGTGGCCGATGGGCGTCTAGCGGAAATAGCCTATATCGACACCCTGGTGGACGATAGCGCTGGCCTGTCCGCGGAAGCACTGCAGCTGAAGGCGCGGATTCAGGAACTTGAACGCTCGGTAATTATCATGCGAGGCCGTAAGGCAGAATACCTGGAAGCCGATTATTGGTCGCAAATGGAGGTTCTGCTGGTAGAGCTGGCGCGNGCTACAGCACGATTTAACGCGCAGTATCGTTCCAATGATTCCACGAACACCCAAATCACTCAACCCTCTCAAAATTCTACAACCAATGGTGCGAGCAATGACTGATCTCAATGCTGGTCTATTTTCTCCTGGTTCATTCAGAGGCCTCGCTCTAGGCGGTCTGATGCTGATGACAACGCTGGCAATCGCACAGGATAATTTTCCCCAGACCAACGACTCGCCGCTTTATCGTGGTGAGCAAATGATGCTGAATGGCTCCTACGCTGCGGCTAGTGAGATTTTCGAGATGGCAGACGGGCTTGATCGTNCTGATGGCTTGATTGGTGCCAGCAAGGCACTAGNGATGATGGGGAATTACCAGAAAGCAGAAAGNGTGGTGGCGGACGCCATTGATGATGAAGGTTATGTGGGATTTCCGCTGCTGACGACGCAACTGGCCGAGATAATGCGAGCNACAGGCAGATCGGCAGAAGCCCTGGCGATGCTGCGGCAAGTTGTGGATGGTAATGCTGAACCTCCGGTGCGCTCGTTGGTGCAGTATGGCAGTCTGCTGAAGTTTGTTGGTGAGAAAGAACAGGCGTTCTTGGTTCTGGACAGGGCGGTGCAGCGCTACAACGACGGCCTGGTGTTCAGTTCTGAAGATGTCGCCATGGTGGCGAAGGCTAGCTGGTTGTTAGGCAATTTTCACGACGCCAATAGCCTGTTTGACGAGGCGACCCGTGCGAATCCCAATAACCTTGAGGCCCATACCCTGTGGGCGGACTTATTTCTTGAAAAATACAACGCGGCGGATGCAGAGCGCGGCTATCAGGACGCGCTGGATCTAAACGGACGCTACGTGCCTGCTNTGGTTGGTATGGCTCGTGTTGTTGGGGATGAGCGCTCATTGCAGCGGGCCCTGGCCATTAATCCTAATTCGATTTTAGCGCTTGAGACCTATGGGCAGTTGCTCATGATGAACGGGCGCGAGGACGAGGCGCAGGAATATTTCCGCCAAGTGTTGGCGCTGAACCCTGAGTCCTTAAAGACTCTGAGCGTGCTCGCGGCCAAGGCAGCTCTGGAAGAGCGAATGTCCGACTACGAGNACTATCGCCAGCAGGTTGAAGCATTCAGCCCTGATAACGCGGAATTTCTTGGTCATATCGCAGATAGTTTTGGTAATAACTATCGCTTTAGTGAAGCTGTGGCATATGCCCGCGCCAGCATCGAGTTCGACCCGGNGTACTGGCAGGGCTACACCTTGTTGGGCAGTAATCTGATTCGTCTTGGCGAAGAAGAGGANGGGCGCCGAAATCTAGAGATTGGATTTGATAACGATCCTTTCAACGTGATGACTTCCAATATGCTGAAAGTTTTCGACACCTTGGAGACTTATGCCACAGTGGAAAGCGAGCATTTCAAGGTGCATATGAGTGAACGCGACTCACTTGTTCTATGGCCTTACCTCGAGCCGCTGCTAGAGGAAAGCTGGACGACGCTGAGCGCAAAGTACAACTATGAGCCAGAAGGCAAAACACTTATCGAAGTCTTCGAGGATACAGCAGATTTCGCTGTCCGTTCAGTGGGACTGCCGGATATTGGCCCTTTGGTTGGTATCTGTTTCGGTAAAGTCATTACCCTCATTTCGCCAGATACGCTGNCGGCAAACTGGCAGGAGATCGTCTGGCATGAGTTTGCACACGTCATCACCTTGCAGATGACCAATAACAGGATTCCGCGCTGGCTGTCAGAAGGCATATCAGTCTGGGAAGAGCGGGAAGGCAGGTCTTACTGGGGACGCAGTCAGGGCCTGGATCTGGTGCGTGCCGCGGAAGAGCAAAAGCTTTTGCCAATTGGCGATCTCAACAGCGGTTTCTCCGGCGCGCAGAACAATGCTGACCTGAGCTTTGCCTATTTCCAGTCCTATCTGGTAGTGGACTACATCACTGAAACCTTCGGCTTCAATAAACTCGTTGACCTGATTTACGAATATGGCGAGATCAAGGAGGAGTCAGAGCGCTTTCGAGCAGCATTAGACATGAGCCTGAATGAATTTGACGGTGCATTTCAGCGCTGGATCGATCAGCGGGTACAGGAAATTAATGTCTATGTCCATACGGAAGATGTGCCAGACGAGGGAGAAGGTCACGGTCACGGCATTCGAGAAAACAGCAGCGCTATCCTTGCAGAACTCTACAATAATGCTTCATTGAAGCAGCACATGCGCTCGCGAATCGAAGAAAACGAACGCGACTTTCAGGCCTATCTGCAATTAGGCATCGTACTGTTTAAGGAAGAGGCCTTTGCCGAAGCCAAACAGTATCTGGAAACAGCCTACGAGATGCTGCCAAGCTACACCGGTTACCCCAGCCCAGCATTGGTGCTGTCACAAATATATGATCGCGAAGGTAATCAAGAAGCAAAGTTACAGTGGTTGGAAACGCTGCTTGAAAACCTGCAGCATGACTATGGCGCCGCCATTGAGTTAGCAGAGTCGGCCCTTGCCGCAGCGGACTACGAGCGCGCAGCCTACTATGTTGACCGGGCGATCCAAGTTAACCCTTATCGCAATGATGTCCACGAGCTGAAGGCACGGTATGCTGAAGCGGTGAGCGATAGTGCCCTAGCAGTCACCGAATATGAAGTTCTGATGCAGCTTGAAATCAGTGATCCGGTAGAGGCGAGAACTAATCTGGCGGAGGCTTATCTTAATAATGGGCAGCCAGGGGAGGCCAAGCAGAATCTGCTTTACGCCCTCGAACAGGCTCCGAGTTTTGAACGTGCACAACAGCTTTTACTGGAGTCTGTTGCAGGAGAAACCGGCCAGTGAGATTGAGTTGCCTGGCGAATCTGTTTTTGCTGAGCTTATTGGCAGGTCCCGCTGTCGCGCAGGTGATGCCCTTACCCAGCAATAATGAAGATCTGGCAATCTACGGTACAGACATAGCGGAATTCACCTGGCTGCGCGGTCAGTATACCAACCATGGTGGTGGTCAGGGCGGGTATAGCTGGCGTCGTCGTGGTGGCTGGTGGGATACGGACTATCCGGACTCCGACGAAAATTTTCTGCGGGGTGTTCAGCGTTATACCAATGTTGATACGAGCCCGGGTAACCACACTTATATTCAGCTTACGGATCCGCGCTTATACGAACATATTTTTCTCTACATGAACTGGAAGCGGGTGCCAATTGGCTCATCCAATAGCGGTCCTAATTTTTCACCGGAAGAGATCGAAGCGCTGCGTGAATTTATGTTTCGCGGTGGCTTTGTCATGGTCGATGATTTTTGGGGGCAACCTCATCTTGATGACATGTTCGTGGAGATGGGGAAAATTTTTCCCGATCGCGACATCGTGAAACTGGACGCCAGTCATGAAATTTTTCACACTTTTTTTGATATTGATGAAATCGCGCAGGTGCCGGGTCGAATGGTGACCTGGGACTTTGGTGGTTTCATGAATCTCGATGACCCGAGTTACCCTCCTGAGGTGTATGCAGTTTTGGATGATGATGGTCGGGTAATGATGGTGGCAAACTACAACACAGATCTGGGAGATGGTTGGGAGCATACTTTTTATGCCGGCTATCCCACCAGATCTACCAACGAAGCCTACAAAATCGGGATTAATTTTCTCATTTATGCATTTAGCCATTGAGCGACTGAAATAAAGGACTAAACCATGGCAGAACAAGAAGAAGTACTGGATATCGAGGGTCAGGATGATATTGCTCTGGTCAAACGCATGCAGGATGGTCGTGACCAGATTGTTGGCGAGATCAAGAAAGTTATCATTGGCCAGGAAGATATTATCGATGAACTGCTGATCGCGTTATTTGGTGGTGGTCACGTGCTGGTGACCGGTGTTCCTGGTCTGGCAAAGACCCTGCTGATCAAGACCGTGGCCGATATCCTGCAAGTTGACTTCAGCCGTATTCAGTTTACGCCTGACTTGATGCCAGCTGATGTAGTGGGCTCCGAGGTCGTTGAGGAATCGGCAGAAGGTGGGCGCCAGCTCAAGTTTGTCAAAGGGCCAATCTTCACCAATATACTGCTAGCGGATGAAATTAATCGAACACCTCCCAAGACCCAGTCCTCNCTANTGGAGGCNATGGAGGANNGGCAGGTGACNGCGGCCGGGGT
Organism: Gammaproteobacteria bacterium; assembly: GCA_002684935.1. GTDB lineage: Bacteria > Pseudomonadota > Gammaproteobacteria > Pseudomonadales > Pseudohongiellaceae > UBA9145. Next base: position 3,368 of record NYWC01000065.1, on the reverse strand, counting down.
CACCTATCCCATGTCCAAGCCNTTCTTNGTGCTGGCGACTCANAACCCGATCGAATTGGAAGGNACCTACCCCTTGCCTGAGGCACAGTTGGACCGCTTCATGTTTAAAATCGAGCTNGGNTATCTTTCTGAAGATGATGAAGTGAAGGTGGTGAGCCAGACCACACAAACTCATGATAGTGGACTCGCTCACCCATTGAGCGGCGAGGATATACTGGAATTTCAGCGCATCGCACGCCAGGTACCAGCAGCTGAAGCGGTGATCAAATATGCTGTGAGACTCGTGCATGCATCTCGCCCCCAGAGTGAGACAGCGCCGGACTTCATCAAGGATTGGGTCAGCTGGGGGGCAGGTATTCGCGCTTCACAGAATTTAATTCTCGCTGGTAAGGTGAGGGCCTTGCTCCTGGGTCGCTACAATGTTTCCTACGGCGATGTGCGCGCCCTGGCACCTTCGGTGCTGCGACATCGTGTATTGCTGAATTTTCACGCTGAAGCGGAACGCGTCTCTACCGACGACGTAATCAAGCGCTTGCTGGAAGCAGTACCTGAGCCGAGCTCCGAAATTTGAGCTCGGCCTTCGTTCATCATTGAAAAATTAACGCTATGGCAGATTCCATCAACTTCCTTGACCCTGATGTGCTCGCAGGCCTCAGTAATCTTGAATTGCGGGCGCGGGTAGTGGTGGAAGGTTTTCTCTCGGGCCTGCACAAGAGCCCGAACCGCGGATTCAGTGTTGAATTCAATGATTACCGCCACTATCAGCGCGGCGACGATATGCGCCACGTGGACTGGAAACTCTACGCGCGCAGCGACAATATGTACATCAAGCAATATGAAGATGAGACTAATGTACGATGTATGATTTTGCTGGATACCAGTGCCTCCATGGCATACAGCTCCGGGGGAATGAGCAAGCTTAACTACGGCATTACCTTGGCCTCTGCCCTCGCCTATTTCATCATGAAGCAGCGCGATGCCGTGGGTCTGATAACCTTTGATGACCAAGTTAGGGAATATATCCCAGCCAAGTGCAGGCAACCGCATCTGATGCATGTTCTGCGTACCCTTTCCACGGTAGAAACTGGCAAAAAAACTGACACGGTAAAGCCGCTAACTGATCTTGCTGCATCATTGAACAAGAAGAGCATCGTAATTCTCATTTCAGATATGCTGGATGACGAAGAGCGAGTAATTAATACGCTGCAGAATTTGCGGGGTATGGGCAACGACATCATTACATTCCAGATCATGGATGATGCGGAAATCAACTTTCCGTTCAATGAAGCATCAGAGTTCATCGACATGGAAGACAATGAATCTTATATCACGTCACCCGCAGCGATACGGAATGCCTACCTGGAAAACCTTAATGAATTTTTGGGCTACTGTCGTAAAAAGTGCCAAAGCAGCGGGGTGGACTATTGCCTGCTCAATACTGGTGAGCCGCTGGACGAGGCTTTGTCTGCTTACATGTCCAAACGGGCCAAGAGTTTCTAGGAGTCGCAGTACGCCATGGTATTTCTGACACCGCTGTTCCTGTTAGGCCTATTGGCAGCCTTGATCCCGGTTGCAATTCACCTCATCCGTCGGGAAAAGCCACCCAAGATCATGTTCAGTACCATTCGATTTCTCAAGAAGACATCGAAGAAGCTGGTTTTGTTTCAGCACCTGCAGCAGATTGCCTTGTTACTGCTGCGGGTCGCTGTCATCGCCCTGCTGGTTATCGCGTTCGCCAGGCCACTATTGAATCAATCGGTCGCGCGATTGGTGGATGCGGACCCACAGTCAGCCGTCATCCTGTTGGATACTTCCATGAGCATGCGCTATGGCGATAATTTCGACGAAGCCAAGGCTGAGGCGCTGAATGTATTGGATCGCTTTACTGGAGGAGACGAAGTTGCACTGATTGCATTTTCCGTTAGCGCCGAGTTGGTACGCGAACTGGATGCAGATGTCGGCAGAATCCGCGAACTCATTGAAGATATTGAAGAACCTGGCTACGGCGCGACCCGTTACTACCCTAATCTGCGCCTGGCCGATCAGTTGCTGGAAAACTCCCGTTATGAAAATCGTGCGATCTATCTGATTTCTGATTTTCAGGATATTGGCATGCAGGCGGCGGATGAAACCTGGAAGCTTGCGCCGGGCGTCGCATTGAATCTGATAGATGTAGGTGCAGCAGAAAGTGAAAACCTGGCCCTCACGGACGTGCGCGCGCCAGAGCAACTTCTCGAAGATTCTGCGCAACAGCGGATCCTGGCGCGGGTGCGAAGCAGCGGCACGCGGCTGGTTGAACAGGGGGAGGTTAGCCTTAGCCTGAATGGGCAAATGATTGATCGGGCCGAGCTGGATCTTGCTGATCGTTCAGAGCAGGTCGTTACCTTTGATGTCGAATTCGATGCTGAGGGTACCTACGTGGGAGAAGTGCGGGTAAGCGGCGATGGGTTCATTGATGACAACGCCTATTATTTTACGGTCGATGTCCTGCCTAAAATCAACGTACTGCTGGTTAATGGTGAGTCATCAGCTAATTGGTTTGACGACGAGGGCCACTGGTTTGGGCTGGCGGTGAGCAGTACAGAGGGGTCGCCATTCGCCCTGCAGACTATCGAATCAGCGGAATTGTCTGCTTCCGCGTTGCGCCAGAGTGATGTCGTGGCATTGCTCAATGTGGGCGATCTCAGCACCGACCAGGCAAGCGAATTGACCGATTACGTCAACCAGGGGGGTAGTCTGCTGATTGCACCTGGAGACCGGGTCGATGCTGAGTTGTTCAATCGCCAGTTTGGAGAAATCACGCCGGGCCAGCTCCAGAGCACAGATATGCTAGGCCGCGGTGATTACCTGGTGATTGCAGACTATGATCGGCGGCACCCGATTCTGCGACCACTGGAGAGCGATTGGATGGCGCGCTTTAAGGGGCATTGGCTGCTTATGCCAACTGAGGAAGCCAATGTGCTCATGCAGTTCGACAACACTGAGGCGGCGTTGGTTGAAAAAGATGTTGGTGAGGGCAGAGTGCTGCTGTTTGCTTCGAGTCTGGATCTGGAGTGGAATAATTTGCCGCTGCAGGGGCTATTTCTGCCTTTTATCCATGAAACTCTGAGACACCTCGTACAATCAGAGATCGGGCCAAGGTCATTCAACATCGGCGACAGCATTAACTTTTCCTTGCCCGGATCAGCGCAAAACCCTGTCATCGTTAGCAACGTCGACAATCAAACCTTCAGTCTGGCAGCGAACAACGTTCTGATCGCCAGCGAACCTGGAATACTAACCGCCTCGGCTGGCGATAGCGTGGCGCGCTATCCAATTAATATACTGCCTGAAGAGAGCAATCTGACTCGATTACCTCTTTCGACCCT
>NYWC01000064.1 GCA_002684935.1 Gammaproteobacteria bacterium | reverse complement strand
ATTGCACGTGAGGCTTGACCATATAATCATTGGCTTTTGCGCGAAGCAAAAAAGCCGGGGACAGATCTTTAGCTCTGTCCCTTTAAAAAGCTTCGTAAGAATCCAGAGGTTGTATGAAAAAGCAACTATAACTACTTCAGTACAAATGGATATTGGATACTACAGGACTCACAAGGTCCGATTGGCTCCAAGCTTGTACTAACTTGTTAGAATCAAACTGATTACATTCTTCATTTATCGAATTGTTAAGAACATGATGAAGGGTACATACCTAGTGGTTGTTCCCGGAATCGTCAGAATTGCCTGACGACAATAGCGAGTGTGAACCACCTGATCCCATACCGAACTCAGAAGTGAAACCGCTCAGCGCCGATGGTAGTGTGGGGCTTCCCCATGTGAGAGTAGGTCATTGTCAGGCATCTAATACAAAACCCCATTCCGCATAGCGGCGTGGGGTTTTTTATGCTCAGCCCACTCACGCGAAACTTGGTTAAATATCAATCAAAACTTTTTGGCCAAGGATAAACCATGAGAACCGCTGATGCTGCGATCTTCGCTATTTGAGTTGTTTGATGAATAGAGCAGGGTTGTCATTCTGCCAGGCAAGGTGGTCGGTCAGTAATCGGCCTGCTGGAGGCCGAAAAGTGCTATGTGCCGGCCCACCGCCCATAAATAGAACTAAAGGTTAGACAATTTTTAATAGCTAAATTAAACCGTAGTGCTGATTCGACGCAGGGACTCGAAACAAATTTCCGTAGCTTAGTCTGATCCAACCTTTAAAAATAACTCGCAAAGTCTATTCAGAGTTCTCTAATTTTAACGCTGCGATACCACACATCGTCGTTGTGGTCTTGCAGGCCAATATAACCGCGCGCGGGCACATCGACCCAGTTTCGATTTAGCTCGGGGAATTTACTACCGGCTACTAGATCGCGCCAGGCTTGCGTGTCTAATTGAAACTCGAGGACCAATTCACCATTTTGATAGTGTTGCACTTGTCCATTTTCGACACGGATCTCAGCGCTATTCCATTCACCTACCGGGCGCACATTCTGCGGGCGGGGTGGTATCAAGTCATAGAGCGAGCCCGCAGTACGGTTTCCGTCTCTACCCATCTTCGCGTCAGGGTGCCGGTTATTGTCCAGCACCTGCATCTCAGGGGCAGACTTGTAGATAACATCGAGCTCAGGTGCCTCGATGCCGCGATAGAAGATACCGGAATTTCCGCCCTCCGAAATTTTCCATTCCAGCTTCAAATGAAAGTCAGCAAACTGTTGGGCAAACAATAAGTCTCCGCGATCGCGGTCTCGTCCGGAGCCGTTCATGAACAGGTTCCCGTCGACTACATTCCAGGTGCCGGGTGCATCGTCCCGTTTATAGCCTTTCCATCCCGCAGTTGATGTCCCATCAAATAGCAAGCGCCAGCCCTCAGCCTTCTCTTCGTCGGTTAATTGATTGACTTCTTGGGCGCTTGCCGTTGTTACGCTACCGCCAATGAGAATTCCAACTGCCAAAAAAGATTTAATCTTATTCATGATTTTCTAATTCTCTAATGCCTTATTTGTTAAGTTTACAGCTAATGGCGCCTTTTAGTGGCTTTGGGGCGGATAGCCTGCTCTACCCTAACTATAATAGTTCCTTGTGCAACTTCCCAACAACTACATTACCCAAATAGAGGAATAAATGGCAGAATCGAGCTAATTTATTCTCGATAAGTTTGCAGAAAGAAACTAGAAGAACACATAGAGAGTCTGGAGGAAAAATGGCCTCATTCGAAGGGTTTGAATACGAAGTAATTATCGTTGGTTCCGGTGCTGGCGGCGGTATGGCTGCTCATGTGCTAACAGAGGCTGGTATCAAAGTACTACTTCTTGAGGCAGGGAGAGATTACGACCCAGTCACAGAGACCCCAATGTTTCAGCAAGGCCATGAAGCACCATTAAGAGGGGTGAGCACATCGGACAAGAATTTTGGCTACTACGATGCCACAGTCGATGGTGGCTGGCAGGTGCCCGGAGAGCCCTATTCAGAAGCGGAAGACAGCCGCTTTATGTGGTGGCGAGCGCGCATGCTGGGCGGCCGCACTAATCATTGGGGCCGGCTGGTCCCACGATTTACACCCGCAGACTTTAAGCCTTTTAGTTTCGATGGCGTTGCGATGGATTGGCCGGTGGGCTACGACGAAATCTCTCCCTGGTATGACCGATGTGAAGAGATGATCGGCGTTTGTGGTGATAATCCAGGTTTGGATGACACGCCCAGTTCCAGCGATGGCGTCTTGTTGCCTCCGCCGAAACCTCGGGTAATGGAGTTGTTACTGAAATCCGCTTGCGAATCTCTTGGCATAGCCGCAGTGCCTATGCGTCGCGCTATTTTGACGCAGCCCAAGGATGATAGACAGGCCTGTTTATGGGCGACACCTTGTGGTCGCGGGTGTTCGATTGGTGCTGCATTTCAAACTACCACTTCGCTACTGCCCTGGGCAATGAGCAGTGGCAATCTAAAAATTGTAACCGATGCCATGGTAAGAGAAGTTCATCTCAATGATGAGGGTCAGGCATCCGGTGTTACTTTCGTCAATCGCACTAATGGCGAAGATATGAGAATCGATGGCGATCACATAATTCTTGCTGCCAGTGCCTGTGAAACTGCACGATTGTTACTAAATTCCAAGAGTGAATTGTTTCCAAATGGTTTGGCGAATAGCAGTGGTGAGGTTGGACGTAATCTGACTGACTCACTTGGTGCTGGAGTGAGTGGTTACATTCCGGCTTTGCGTGATCGTCCCAAATACAACGAAGATGGTCATACTGGAAATCATTTATACATTCCTTGGTGGGATCGCGAGGGCCAAAAGAAGGGTACCCTCAATTTTAGCCGCGGTTATCATTTTGAAGTTGGCGCTCGATTTGGTTCTCCAGGCATGGGGATTGCTGGAAGTGCCGATGGATATGGTAAAGATGCTAAAGATGAAATACGGTCCAACTACGGCACCAATATTGGCTTGTCTCTTCGCGGCGAAATGTTGGTGAGTGATGATTGCTATTGTGAAATAGATGAAGACACTACTGATCAGTGGGGCATTCCGGTTCTTAAGTTCCATTGGAAGTGGTCAGATCAGGAAATCAATCAGGTGGCTCATGGCCTCGAGTGGGGAAGAAAAATCATTGAAGCCATGGGCGGCATTGTGAATAACCCGGATCGCACTGCAGAAGAAGCGATTGAAGAGGGCGGTCAGATTATTCACGAAGTAGGCACAACGCGCATGGGGGACGATCCGGCAACCTCAGTGTGTAATCAATGGGGGCAAACTTGGGATGTGGACAATCTCTATGTTATGGATGGTGGTGTGTTTACTACCAACCCCCACAAGAATTGCACCTTAACAATTTTGACCCTTGCTATGCGTAATGCTTCACGGCTAGCTGAACAACTCAGCGCATAATCGGAGCACGAACACTATGAGTACTATTTACAATTCGAAAATGAGTCGTCGTGAAAGCCTCAAGCGCATAGGTACGATGGGTGCGGTCATCATGGTGGGTGGAATTCCAGTAGCATGTGACACGGCTGAGCCTGAAGTAGCCTCGTTATCATCCACACCAACTCAAGGTCACTGGCCTGAGATTGAACTGGAAGCTATCACTGGGCCGACTTATGGCACCGACCCAATTATTTCCAATCCCACTGTTCCTTGGTCTCTCACTTTAACTGATGTTCAGAGAGATCAGTTGGCTGTGCTTAGCGACATAATTTGTCCCGCCGATGAACGAGGCCCATCAGCAACAGCAGTTGGCGTACCCGATGTAATCGATGAATGGGTAAGCGCTCCCTATGCTTCGCAACAGCGGGATCGTGTACATATCATCAATGGTTTGCAATGGCTTGATGACGAAGCCCAATTGCGTTTCAACGCTAATTTCGTTTCTGCTTCATCGCAACAACAGATCAAAATCATTGAAGATATCGCATACCGTTCGCAATATGACGTGCCTGAATTTGAGCAGGGCGCTCGCTTCTTCAGTAGGCTACGGCGTCTCGTGTTCGGTGCGTATTTCAGTTCGCCTGAAGGCATCGAGGACATTGGTTACATGGGCAATGTGGCAATCGTGGGTGAGTATCCTGGCCCCACGGAAGAGGCAATGAGCCACATACGGCAAGTGGCTGATTCGCTGGGCCTGCCGCCAATCACTGAGTATGTGGTAAAGTAGTGAGATGCTTGGGACTGCGGCAGGGTGCTCCGCTCCGGACCTTGCGTTACAACAGAGTGCTGACCGCGGCTAGGCCGACCCGGCCTCGCCAGGGGGACGCGGCCGCTCGACATTCCCGAGAAACAGAGCATCGCACGGGTGGCTGAATCACTCGTCGTTGTTCTTTCCGTGTGCGCTGCTATAAAGGCTTACCCTGGTAGTAACCTTGCTGTAGCGTGATCCCCAGATCCGTAAATTACTTGGATTGCGTCTAGTCCTCAATGCCCTCGGCAATCAGAGAAAACCAGAGCACGTTCGACAGTGACTTCAGCGAAATTAGGATAGACATCGCTTCTGTAGTGGATATGCCCGTTACTTTTTCTCAAAGAATTTGGATGTGCTTTCTAACAAGTAGCTTTCAAGTGTTTCATCTCTTGCGGCAAAATGAAAATAACCTTCAGCTGCATGGCGATCCAGGGCTAGAGTAAAAGTCCTCGCAGTGTCCATAGCCTGAGTTAATGCCAGATATTTGGACTGCGTTAATTGTGTGGCGTACAGGTTTACCACGTCGTACTTTTCTGCTGCAACATCGGTAGTATCTATCAGCAGATTTATTGGGGCTTGGGTAGTTATTTCATAGGAATATAAGTCGCCTTTGAATCCAACCATCTGAGCTACGCTGCTCCAAACTAGGTTGGCTGTTACTCGATGATCAGGGTGATACTCCAACGGTGTTGGGAAAAACACGCTTGCAGCATTGCTGAGATTTATCAGCTTTGTGACCATATTCGTAGTCTCTTCCGTTACCTGCAAGCTCCGATCAGGTTGCCCCATAAAATGAAGTTGACTGATTCCCAAGGCCTGGCAAGCGCGCCGAGCCTCTTCTGCACGAGCAGTTACTATGGCACCCTTCTCACCTTCACCACCTAGCGCACCATCGGTCACTATGACTACATGGGTTTCGATTCCTTGATCCCGCGCAAGCAGTAAACTTCCACCCATGCCAAACGTCTCATCATCTGCATGAGGGGCAAATACGATCCATGGGCCTATAGGCAATGGTGAAGTGTGGTAGGGAACGACACTGGTTTCGTCGTGCATGTCCGACATTAACTGATCCTTGATCAAAGCAGGAAATTATCCGGGGTTACAAAAAATCTGTATCACCAGCCAAAAGAAACCAGGCATCTTGCAGGGACTCCGGTGATGGGCCTGGGGAACATACCGATGTAGGTATTTTGACACCAATTTCTCTTACTAAAGTGTCGCCAGAGTCAGGCGATCGATTATCACTTTCTACCGTCGGTTCGCTGCTTGCAAACAAGCCCACGTCGGGCTCAGCTGTCCAGGTGCTTACGGCGCTAAGGCTGCTTCGCGCAGCGAGATCTCGAGCAAAGCTAATGAGCAGGGGGTAGTTCGCCAGCTGCGCCACCATATCCAAGACCAGTAATTTTCCATTAGCGTTGCGCGTCACTAGCACCCCCAACACATCGTCACTGCCCGATGCCACAAGGTGTACCTGATATTCATGGCTTGGGTTCTCGTTATAGCGATAGAGTAGGTAGTCGATATCCCGAACGACTACAATGCGGTCTGCTAAACTTGAACTCATGGCGTTCCACAAAGTTGTCACCAGCTCACCATGCTCACCGGCGTCAAGAGTAATTCTTGAGCCTGTTAATCCCGCAGCGAGTTTCGGTTGCCATTCCAGCTCCACTACAGATCCAATATCTGCCTGCACGCCGAGAATTTCACCTAACTTCATTACTCTAGCATTGGGAAATCCATATCCAAATAAGTAAGGTTTATCAAAACCGATGTAGGATTGCAGAAAAGTTGTGGCAGCAAGATAGTAAGGGCCCTTTTTTGAAAGCGATCCCCGCTGACTCGTATCCACCATGGTGTCAACGCATTGCAAGGTATTAGTCAGTTCCCCTCGACTAGAAACGATTCGTTTGACTGCTCCATAGAAAGCAACTATCTCGTCCCCGTGTTTTACAACCACGCCCTGGCCACGACCATGCTGGTATTTCCAGTCCCAGTGACGTTCAGACATTTCATGTTCGAAGACTTTTTCGAATAGAGCACGGATAGCAGAACTGTCTTCAGGCTCAGCTTCCATCGTCTGCCATCGGCTGGGTAAAGTTCGGTTGCTCAACTCAATAGTTCCCCAGATTACCGGATTTTTAGGGTTTTTGTGCGTGCTTGGGATTATCTCCGTTCCGCATAGTCATATCAAATAATCTAAAGCGCTCGCTTTCTCGAGGGCTGAGGGCATTCAATTCTCTGCCTCCGTTCTCAAAATTAATTTTTTTTGAAATTCACATTNGGTTGNTCAGGGTAAATGGATAGTATTTTCGCAGGGACTGGATACGACCNCTTAAACAAGGCGAATGAAAAAAGAACTGCGAAAAATCGCAGTAATCGTTGGCGGTCGAGTTCATTGCTTTATGATCCAGAATCTGCCGGATAGCCACGGGACCTTCTACGCAGGCAATCACGTTGATCGGCTTCTGATGCTGCTCGCAGGTTTCGGTGTCGATATTGAATACGCGCTTCAAGCGCTGAGCCCAGGTCATTGTCGTGCACGACCTTCGGGCCGCGTATGAGGCGGGTGAGCTTGTAGGGCGATGTGGAACAACTCACGGGAGCTGCTGAAACTTCCTTGTTCAACGACGAGAAAGGCCACGCTGGAAAGATTACAGTGGACAGAGGAACGCTGATTTGGCTGCATGACGCTCATGGGGTTGAATCGAACGAGGCACCTGCCTTCCCTCAGTGGACGACCGAAATTAGGGCCATTGCGCAGGCGACGCTGGATAACGCAGACCAATATGTGGTTGTAACCAGACCAGCGGAGAGAATTGGTCCGCTACGGCCAGCGCTTGGGGTCTCGTCAAGCAAGAATGAGTGGCCAGTTGACGCCCAAGCGGTCCAAATACAGCAAAAAAGCTGGAAAAACCGTAAAAGCCAAATGACCTTTGTATGAGTACTGGAAGGATTGATTTATCGGTAATTTTGACAGTATCTATTTTTCATTGCTTTTATATATTTTATATTTACAGATACTTAAGGAACTCATTCAGTAATACCCATAGCCACCATCTATAGAACCCGCTCTGGAGGCGGTGCGGGTTTTTTGTTGCCGTTACCGTTTGAGCCTAAAGCCTACCCAGCGGACTCGAAGGAAGAAAGGGGACAAACCATGTTTTGCCCAAGAGCAGGACAACAACTGGGGTGCCGCGCACTCGCAGCGGAAGCGATGAATGAGGCTAGGCATCAGTGCTACCCGATCAGCAACAAACGGAAATTTCATGCCTGGTAACAGCCGGTTCGAAAGAGAATTCGAAAAATAAACAGCCCTAGGCCAACCTAGCAGAACTGCAGCAAATACTTGTTATACGTGCTCTACACTATTTGTAGCAGCAAGAAAATAAGAGCAGTAGTCACAAAAAAGCCCGCTTCCGCGGGCTTTGTAAGAATCTCACCAAAAATTAGAGCGAGTACGATAGGCCGAGGAATAAAGTCCTTCCTCTTGGCCCGACGGGCCATGCCGTCTGTGTAGAAAAAGGCTCCTCATCCCAAAGGTTGTTTATGCCTCCGAAAAAATTAACCCCATCCCTCCACTGATAGCTCGCGTTAAGATCGGATATAAGCACGTTTCCGAAGAACCCGGCGGAGCCATACAGTGGCGATTGCCCAGCGATGCCGCGGACCTCTTCAATTTCATCGACTCCCTGCTTTCCTTGATAAATAGTTTGAAGACCAACTCTCACTGGACCTCTGTCCCAGGACAAACCAAGCGAAGCACTTAGTCGAGGGCGCTGTATTTCCATTATCTCAGGGTCAACGTCTGTCATGTCTAGCGGATTAAAAAACCTATCGAGTCTCTCCTGTCTTGATCCAACCAGCCTAACTCCAAAATTATTTTCTCCGACGGAGAAATCATAGTTAGCAGAGAAATCAATACCGCGTGCCTCGAGCTTCGCAAAGTTAATCTGTCCCGTCTCAAGGAAGTTGAGACCGCCATCTCCCCGCCTAGTGAAGGAATTACAGAATCCCAAGTTAGGATACGAAGCAGAGTCAAAACATCCTTCAAGGATGTCTGATGATCCCACTGCAGAGATCGCGTCTTGAATCACTACATCCCAGTAGTCGACAGTCAAGGTCAGCCCCTCGACCATCTCTGGCCTGTAGACCGCTCCCACAGTGACGGTATTTGCAGTCTCAACGTCAAGAGCAGGGTTTCCGCCTGACACGCCAGCAAAACGCGCCGTAAGAGGGTTTGTCCATGCGTAGTTGCCATTAGAGTCGAAAATATCTGCCTGAGCCAAGCCATTTGCCTGCAGTGCGGCTATGCAATTTGCCTCCCGATTAGCGGTTCCATTTGCGACATTATTTGGGTCACAGGGATCAGCGTTCGCGGCAACTGTTATGGGTAACTTGGGATCAAAAAGCTCAGAAATGTTAGGTGCTCTGACCGCTTCCGAAATAGTCCCCCTAAAGCTCAGTTCGTTGTTCGGTGCCCATGTCGCGCCAAATTTCCAAGTGGTCGCTTCACCCAGGGTTGAATAATTCGCAACTCTAGCAGCCCCATCGATAGTTAATTCCTCTGCAAGTGCCCTACCTCGGAGTACAGGGAGCCTGAATTCCACAAAGGCATCCGTTACGTCATACTCGCCCTGAGTGTTGTACTGCTGAGAATTATCGTAATCGATGAATGTATAAAGCCAATCACTCACCTCATTTACACTCTGACCTGCGGTGTATGAGGTCCCAGCCGGCATAATGCCCAGGTCGAGTGGATCTAGGATGTTGAGGCTAGATTCCTCACGATATTCTATACCTGTCGCGTAACCAATGGGCCCATCTAAGAGACGTGAGGCAAACTCAAACTCACCTACCAATGTCGCATTCAGCACCGTCTGATCCAGTTCAAGAACTCTTTCGAGAGGCATAGTGATGAAATTTTGCGCTGCCTCACTGGCAGAATATTTGCCGAATGGGTTCAGAGGCTGACACTGACCATCACCTGGAGTGAAAGAGTAATAACGATCGCTGCTATAGGCTCCATCGGCGTAGCTGTTAGAACCGGCAAAGTAGTCTATCTCGTAGGCTGCTGAGGGCTTTAGGTCTGATCGACAAACTATGTTGCCGCTACTATCTTTGACTGCATCTATGGCTGCGAAGGTGCGGTCCAGCACGGTAGTCGTTATATTACTCGTGTTGGTGAATTCGCCATGGTTAACAGAAACCTCAAGCGTATGTTCAGGGGACATCTCCCACTCAAACCCTGCGACAAAGCGAGTGGTCTCTCGGGTATATTCAGAGGGGTTGTTATCGCTAAAATCGTGTGGATCTTGGGTCAACAATAGTCCACCTGTCTGAGCCACCACTGGGAGGAGTTGAGATGGAATGTATGGGTTGTCTGCTTGAATGAAGAGGGTGTCATAGAAACCATCACCCTCAGAGAAGGTTGTAGATGTCGCCTCGACATACTTGCCCTCAAAAAACACATTGAACGTGTCAGTTAGGTCGTAATTGGCGTTGATATTGACAACCGCGCGCTCGGTTTCTGGATATAGCGAATCACGGTTTGCAGATATAACACCGCCATCACCACCTTGCCCCCACAAGGTTCCGAGGACTGTGCCATCTTGATTTACGCGGACAGAGCCGTCTGGATTAGTAATCCAGCATCCAGCAAGATAACCAACTCGTCCGCCTTCAGACTCTTGGCAGTCTGCTATCCCGTTGTTATTGATATCGACATAAGTCGTGTTTCTGCCACCAAAAGTGGGCGCGATCGAACCGGCCTGAGAAGTTAACCAAAACGTGGGATTGTCGACGATAGCTCTGGGCGGCGCGTTGGGATCAGTCGAGGGATTAGCCCTTGGGCCAACAGAGGAAATGCCATTGTCTTTAGACCAGTCTCGGTCTCCGTAGAGAATGCCGGTGTCATCTTCAAAACTGAGAGAAACTGCAACGTTTCCGCGATCGTTGTCAAAATTCATGCCCCAGGTAGCATCGACTGCTGTTGTTCGCCCATCCCCACGTTCAGGCAAACCCTGTTGAAGGTCAACCTGAAAACCTTCGAAATCATCTCGGAGAATGAAGTTCACAACGCCGGTAACCGCGTCGGCCCCATATACCGCTGACGCACCGCCCGTAGTGACTTCAACACTCCGGACCAGGGCCCGAGGAATCGTGCCAGTGTCTACAGCTTGAGAGCCACGGAATCCCGCAACGTGACGCCTACCATTTACCAGCGTCAGTGTCCGGTCGCCGCCCAATCCTCTCAAATTGAGGCTATTTGCACCGGTAGATGAATTTTCTGCTGTCTGGGAAGAAATCAGAGCGGGAATGTCAGCTACAATATCGGCGATATTGATTTCTCCAGAATTACGAATGTCTTCTGCATTTAAAGATTGTATTGGAACCGAAGAAATGACATTCGGATCCGCCGGTATTCTGGAGCCGGTGACCACGATCTCATCTATATCACCAGACTGGGCGAGCGAAACCGCAGGCACTGATAATGCCGCAGAGATTGCTGCGGCTACCGCTGCCCTGGGGAAATTGGGCCGCCTCGAGTAATTATTAGCTTTCATTTAAAACCTCTTGTTCATCGCAATTAAAGTAACATCCGGCCAACCCCTCGCGCTTTCATACATATGGCAAGGCACTGAATAATTCGGCTCTTCTATGCAGCACATATTACAACGAAATATGGTAGATCTGTAAAAAAAATGAAGGGTAAAGAGGGCCACAATAGGCTCTCGAGAAGCTGGGAATTCAAAAGATGCCTTACTCATTAGCCACATAATATTTGTTAAATTGCCATAATTAACGAATATAATACATTTATATATCTTTATGCAGTATTTTATTTTGTTTATGTGATCGCGAGCGAAAATTGAGCATCCTTAAATGCGAACAATTATTTGACGATCCACTAAAACTGTTCAGACGACCTGGCCGTGTATTGCAAACTTTAGGGCTTAGAAGAAGGAATCATGCGCCTCCTTTGAGCATCATCTGCTGGAACTTTTAACATCAGGATTAGTCCCCATCTCAAGCCAGAAGGTAACGCGACACCACAGAATTTCCGAGGCAGCACTAGATTGGATAGAGCTTTAAATGTATCGACATTAGCGACAGTCGGGCACCGCGACTTCAAACCCGTAAAGCACGTCCGTACAGGGCTTTAAAAAAGGCTGGTATTGCCAGTCCGAAAACAATCCTTGCCGTGAGTAAAAACAACATCTTATGAGCTGACAAAGAATTAGCCCCTGTAACATCTATTTGAAAAATAACTTGAACTAATTAAAATTTCACAAGAAGGGAGGGAAAAGACGCGCTCTTGACTCTGCACTCAACTCTAAATCGCTGCGTTCGCATGATTTTGTATGTCACGGATTATGAACAAGCGAAGCAATCTTCATTTTTTCTGACTCGGGTATTTGGTTTTTTGTTCTCTGGTGGGGAGTGTTTTTTGTTTGGTTATTAAAAGGCTCCATCTCTCCCCAAAGAGTAAGAATAGATTACTCAGCAAATAGGTATATACAAAAGCACCGAACCAAGGTGAAAATCACAAAGCTTGATAAGTAA
>NYWC01000063.1 GCA_002684935.1 Gammaproteobacteria bacterium | reverse complement strand
TCCATGCTATCCAAGCCCATGCGCGCACTGTCCAGCACATTAGTGGAGTACACCGAAGTCTGATCGTGGTGATTTGATGTTCCCATACCCAGTTCACGGGTGGTTGCATAGATCGCTTCCGTCGCGGCGCGGGTCGCGCCTCGCAATTTCACACCATCAGCTCCGCGGCGCTGCACTTCCCGAACCCAGGCCTCAGCGCCTTCTGCGCTGATCACTGATCCCCCCGGAAACATCGCATGCACTACCAGTCTGGGCGCTGTAATATCTCCAGCGTTACTGCGCTCTCGATGGGTTACGGTCCAATCTAGTCCCATACCGCTACCAACTTCCCTGACTGAAGTAATGCCGTGAGCTAGCCACAGTTTGAACACATATTCTGGAGGCGTAATTGCACCGGTTAAACCTTGCCCGGTATTGCCAATGTGGGTATGAGCGTCGATAAAACCTGGCAGGGCATACATGCCTGTGCCATCAATGATTCGAGCTCCGGACGATGCAGGTGTAGAGGATTCAATCGCTGCAACACGATCCCCTTTCACCACAATTGTTACCGGACCTCGCGGAGGCGCGCCTTCACCGCTTATCAGCATCACATTAGTTATAAGTAGCTGCTCGAACGGACCCTCTCCTCGAATACGGTCTGGTGCAGGACCCGGAATCGCAATGCCGTTCCTAATGGCGCGTGTTGCACCTTCCTCTCCGGGGACAATAGCTGCGTGATCCTGAGCGGACACTACGGTGAGCAATAGTGATGCAGAAAGCGCAAAGGTTAATCTGATCATGCTAAACGAAGCCCCTATTTATCCTGTGTATTGTTTTCTGCGCTGACTGGCGCATTTTCTGGATGGCGGACAATTGCTGCGTCTCCGCGGTCGTTCGTCAGCAGCATCGTAATCTTTTCTGATTGCGCCAGTGATGTTATCGAAGCTAGCACCGCAAGTTGAATACAGACAAGCAGCCAGAGCTTCTGCCTAAATATGCGAGTAAATCTGACTGCGGACAAGAGCGCAGTGTAGACTTTCGGAATCAGCAGCGTCTAGTGACTCTTCCGGGATTTTTGCAACCCAATTACAGGCACTGAGTTACAGAGGAAACATTGTCGCAAATCTACAATCTTCCCCTCCCAGTCTCACGCATCAGAATAACTCCAGTTCCCGCCAGTGTAGACTTGGTGAGGTAGAGCTTTTAAGCTCCAACAATCACCATTGAGTCAGCGCTAGCGACTGACTCTGCGTAAGGTCGTCACTATTAATGGTGAAACCCGGGATCAGCAGAGGCCTGAACAGGTTCGGCACCTCCCAGCTCGATGGCTTATGGACGAAGCCAAGCCAACCGCGAAATAAATAGGCAGATCATCAAAATGCATTCGGTGATATTCGACAATGATATTGGCATCGACGATGCCATGGCGCTGCTGCTTTTGCACTATGCCGAGTCCGTTGAGCTGTTAGCTATCACGACCCGCTTCGGCAATGCCAGCATCGTCGACACAACCCGCAACGCGCTAATCATGAAAGACTTGTTTGGTATTGAGGCACCGGTTTTCCAGGGTGCTGCAACACCGATTGGCAAGCGTCTGGGAGAGGGTTTTCCCATTCATGTTCATGGAGAGAATGGGCTAGGCGACATTGACCTGCCGGCTCCTCAGTCAAAGGCCAAAGCGCTGCCAGCGGCTGAGGCGCTGGTTGAAGTAACGAAGGAACATAACGGGGAGGCTGTCGTCATCGCGGTTGGCGGACTGACCAATATCGCGCAGGCATTGGAACTGGATTCTAATTTTGCTGGCCGGGTCAAACGGCTCATCATTATGGGCGGGGCTTTTGGTTACAATCGGCACAGCGGCAATGTCTCCCCCGTCGCGGAAGCAAATATCGCCAGCGACCCGCAAGCAGCAGATATTGTATTCCGCAGCGGCATGACGATTGCCATTGTTGGCCTGGATGTGACCCATGAAATCATTATGGATCGGCCCTATATGCGATCACTGCGTGAATGCGCTGGTGAAGCCGGCAAATTTATTGCCAGCAGCCACCAATGCTATCTGGATTTCCATCACAGCTTGAGCGGCAGGTTCGAGTGTCCTCTGCATGATTCTGCCGCAATCGCCTATTTGCTGGCCCCAGATCTCTTCACTAGGATAAATCAGCCAGTTCGAGCAGTTACAGAAGGCATCGCAATGGGCCAGACCATTCATGGCGATGATCTCAGAGAGTACGTTTCTAGTGAGTGGGATGATGTAGCTGAAAGCACTATTTGTATCGATGTCGATGGCCAGGCTGTGCTTGAGCTATGCCGCAACATCCTGAGCAGTGCCGCCAAAATAAGAGATTAATTAATGAGCAATAACAGCGCTGCTATCTGGATAATCGGAAGCATCAACACCGACATGGTAGTAAAGGCTCGCAAGCTTCCATGCCCCGGTGAAACGGTGCTGGGTGGTGAATTTCTTATGAATCCCGGCGGTAAAGGCGCAAATCAGGCTGTCGCAGCAGCACGCCTTGGTACTGCGGTCGCTATGGTGGCTTGTGTAGGCCGCGACGCGTTTGGTGATGAGGCCATCGCAGGGCTTAAGGACGAACTAGTCGACTGTAGCCATGTTTACCGGGATGATAGCAGAGCGTCAGGTGTCGCACTTATCAGCGTGGATGAGAAGGGCGAAAACCATATCGTGGTTGCGCCTGGCGCCAATAGCTCCTTAAGTCTGCAGCATGTAGAACAAAGTTTTAATCACATCCCTGGTAATTCCCTGATTATGCTGCAACTTGAAATCCCGCTGAATACGGTTTGCCATGTGCTGACGCTAGCGAAGCAGAAGAATTGCAAGATTATTCTGGACCCCGCTCCCGCGAGAGAACTACCGGACACTGTGTTTCAGGACTTGTTCCTGATCACGCCTAATCAATCAGAAGCTGCGATGCTGACGGGAATCGATATCGAAAACAGCAATGCCGCGAAGATTGCCGCTCAGCAATTATTAGAAATGGGCGCAAACAACGTGGCACTGACCCTTGGTGAACAAGGTGTTATCTTGGCCTCTCCGCGGGGCATAGAAGTCATCGCTGCGCCTACAGTAAGCGCCTTGGATAGCACTGCAGCGGGAGACTGTTTCAATGGCGCTCTGGCCACTGCGCTAGTCAGAGGCGCGACATTGAAGGAGGCGATAGAATTTGCCTGTCATGCAGCGTCCATCGCAGTGACCCGACTTGGGGCGCAAAACGCCATGCCTCACGAGCAAGAATTAAACAGTTTCACTTGATGGAATAAGTTTGGACTCTGCTAGCACTCGCCCAAAACCAAATTCAGATTCTTCAATAACCACCGTGAGCAACACTATGTCACAGGACAAAACAGAAGCCCGTTACTCATTAATAGACCTGGGGCTGCGGCATTGAACGCCCTGTCACCTGATCTTGAAATTTGGGTAAGGCTGGGGTCATTTGCCCTGATGTTCTTAATCCTCGCGCTGGCGGAAGTTCGTTGGCCACGTCGACAGCGCAACTTCTCTCGACGGCAGCGCTGGGCTACAAATCTGGGGCTGAGCCTTGCCAACTCCCTGATCTTACGCTTGCTGGTGCCCATAGCTGGCGTGGCGGGGGCAGTCTGGGCCACTGGCCGAGATGTGGGACTATTCAATCTGCTGACGCTGCCGCCTTGGCTAGAGATTGCGCTGTTTATCCTGCTCTTCGACCTGACGATTTATGGGCAACACCGGCTATTTCACGCCATCCCCCTGCTCTGGCGCCTGCACCGCGTCCATCACACGGACGAAGACTACGACCTAACCACCGGCAATCGCTTTCACCCCCTTTCTATCTTGCTCTCAGCCCTGATCAAACTCGCCCTAATAGTTACACTCGGCGCATCTGCCGTGGCGGTTCTGCTAGCTGAGTTAATTCTTAACCTTATGTCCATGTTCAACCATAGCAACCTTGGCTTACCTCGTGCCGTTGACCAAATTCTGAGAGCTGCCATCGTTACCCCGGACATGCATCGTATACATCATTCGCGAAATCACACTGAGCACGACAAGAACTTCGGATTCAATTTCAGTTTCTGGGATCGAATGCTCGGCACTTATCTTGAAGCACCAGAGGGCAGCCAGGAATCCCTAGTGCTTGGTGTTGATGGGTTTACTGGCAAAACCACGAGGGCTATCTCGGCTTTGCTCAAACAGCCTTTGCATGCACCATCAATTGATAAGTAACAAGGAATTTAGAATCTAAGCTGATGAGAAGCTTCTATTTGATCATATTGCTGTTGATGGTTTTACCCGAAACCCATGGGGCGGAAAATGGAACCTCTGGGCATGGTAGCGACTTCATCGCAGCGGAATTACAGCGGACACGGTTTGACCCCGATAGTGCGGTTAGCGTCAGCATTGCAGCGCCCCGTGACTATGTATTCGACTTTCTCAGCGCTCGGCTGGACGAATATGCTGATGGCGCTGCCGCGCTGCGGTTTGATCATACCGGCTCCGCCAGCACAGGCAGGCTCGGCCGTGGCAGCCTGCGGATGACAACAATGGACAACGGGGAGACCCTTGCGCAACGCTTCCTGCTATTCACTGCCCCAACAGAATTCGCCTACTATACCAACATGGAACTCTCCACACTGTCGGTTCCTCTCGACTATTCAATCACGCGTTATTCACTCAATGAAACTAATTACGAGAATACCGAACTAAGCGTCACGGTAAGCTATCAAGCCAGCAGCAAGCTATTCGCATTCATAGTCAGAAGAGCTTTTAATTCTGCACTTAGAAGAGATTTTGAACGAGCTGCCAATATCATCGCAGAGAAATACAAGGATGAAAGCGCCGAATAGCTGAGACGGGTTTTTTCGATAACAATTCACTTTTCCCGGGAGAAACCGGGCTCTCGAATTAAGGGAGGGGTTAGGGGAACTGTCGCCCAAAGCCCCGTCTTCATAACTTTCTCAAGATTTCCGGCGCGCATCTCGCTTTCTCATACCCTTCTTCAGATAATTTTTTGCCGCAGGAGGCATTGATATAACTCTTTGCCTCTGAATCAAGCCCAGGAACCCTCCAATCGAAATATAGTTACAGCAGCAATGTTGTTTCCTCTAGATAGCGCGCTATTGCAAAGCTTTCGTCCAAGCTTTCTAGAGTCGCAGCCAACTGCCAGCCAGACACCTGAAGCGCCCTCTCCTTGCACGCTCAGCTTTGCCACGCCTCTCATCTGGAGAGGGTTTGTCTTGCCTGCAGAGCCCTTCCTTAAGACGCCGATCACCTTCAAACATTGATAGCCCTATTTAACGGTGATAAGGTCAATACACTGATCCAGAAATACACACCTTATTACAACAACTATTCTGGAGGTCCTTGTGAAAACACCCTTCTATTGCATCCTGATCCTGACTGGACTCTGCAGTCTCCCTGCTGCTGCTCAAACCTATTATGCCGACACGGTTGATGGTCCACTGACTGACCGCCCAACACGTATCTTGCAGACAAACTCGGCCGGCACGGATGTATTCGTATTTGACCCCGAAACCATGGAGCAAGTCGGCTATATTCCCAATTTACCTCATAACCATGGGGCAACGGTGCACGCCGACGGCACCCATTACTATTTCACCAACGAACACGAACAAACTGTCGATGTGGTTAATACTCAAACCTTTGAGGTGGAGGAACGCATTCAACTTGCTAATGGCCCACACAACCTGTCCGCCAGTATGCGTGCCCGCAAGGTGTATGTGGCAATCATTGCGGAGCCATTGATTCAGGTAATCGACATGGATTCCCATGAAATCGTCGCCAATATTGAGACCGGCGGAGGTGTTCATAATACTTTTGTTACTCCAGACGGCCGCTACGCTGTGGGCGGCATGATTGGCGCCAGCGAAATCATTGCCATCGATACCGAAACAGATGAAGTGGCATGGGAGATGTCCATACCCTATACCCAAAACCCCTTCACCGGCGGCGTCCGCCCCATCGCTTTCACCACCAACCCCGATGGCTCTACCCGTTCACTGCTCATCAATGTTGGTGGCTGGCACGGTTTTTGGGAAGTAGACTGGGACTCCCAGGAAGTAATCAACAGGATCAGCCCGCCGGACGACGCCTGGAATCGAACCGATCAAACCGCGGATGGCATTCAGAGCGCACCTAGCCATGGCATAGTCGTTCTGCCTGACCAGAGTCAGGTCTGGCATTCCAGTCGTGCCACATCGCACATCTATGGCTATAGCTTTCCAGACTATGAATACTTGGGCCGGGTTTACATTGGCAACCCCGCATGGCTAACCGCGACTAATGACAGTAAACACATCTGGGTTGGTGTAGCCAGCCACAATGAAACTGCGGTAGTAGATGTCGAGGCGATGGAGGTGATCAAGCGATTCCCCGTAGGGCAAGCTCCAAAGCGTATATTTACAGCCATTATGCCCAGCGACTGGCAGGGAGAAGCGCAATGAAAATAACCTCTTTCAAGCTGGCCATGCTGACTGCGGCTGGCCTGATACTGGCAAGCTGCGGGCAGGAAGCCCCCAGCCCGCAGAGCGCTCTCTCTGAGGCCAGCATCAGCGTGCCAGATACCCCCAAGGGTCTGGATTATGCGTTCTATAAAGAGGCGATCGAACCAATCTTCATCCGACCGCGCGGCGGCTACATCGGCTCAGACGCGGCATGCGTAGCTTGCCATACCAGCCAGGCCAATGCCCCGCTTGGCCTGCAGCCACCAACGCTTGAGGGTGACAGGGTGTTCTGGACTGAAGCGCAGTCCAGGCAGAATTTTGAAAACGTAGCAATGCTAGTTAACCCTAGCGACCCTGATCGCAGTCGCTTGTTGATGGCACCGCTAGCTCCCGCAGCCGGCGGAGCGCGACATTCCGGTGGAATTTTTTGGGACAATAACAACCACAGTGAATACCGGCTCATTGCTGAATGGATCGCATCCGGATCCGATTCCGCCGGGACTTCCGAAGTGGCGGAAGTTGATTTCGATTTTTTTCGCTCCTGCGTGCAGCCCATATTTGTTAATCCAATCGAAAACGCTATGCCCTGCGCGGAGTGTCACGGCGGCGAATTTGCTGTCGAACCACCCGCTAACGCCTATTGGACTGAAGAGCAATCGCGCCAGGCTTATGAGGATCTCGTCTACTTGATTGACCCAGGTCGTCCGGACAGCAGCCGGTTCTTGCACAAACCGCTTCACCCCAATGCCGGAGGGGATCTCATGCATAACGGCGGCCGCCGCTGGTTTTCCAAGGATGACCCCGAGCGCCGCGCACTGGAGGACTGGGTCAAGGGAGATGCATCAGGTTCACAATGTCCTCCCGCCCTGCAGTTCGATTTTCCGCCGAGGTCTTGAGGCGATGAGAGGATTTGTGCGATCAGGATTTCTGTGGGTGTCGATACTATTGTTGGCCGCATGTGCGGAGCAGTCTCCTGAGACCACAGCGGATGGCATATTTACAGTAGCTCAGGCGCAGCGAGGCGAGGGGCTTTTTGGTCAGCATTGTGCTCGCTGCCACAGCATCGAAGAGTTCACCGGCCGAGCCTTCAATACGATCTGGGCGGGTACTCCAGCTGCGGCACTCTACCTGCGTATCGCGAATACCATGCCGATGGATCAGCCCGGCAGCCTTGGCACAGAGCAGAGCACTGCCTTGATGGCCCATATTCTGGCGAGCAACGGTATGCCCGCAGGGGNAAAACNGCTGGCAGGCAATCTGGAGTGGCTGAGCAGCATTCTGATTGCCCANAATTAGTCAGAAACCTCNGCATTGCCCTTTCCCGACGTCAGTTTGACTCTAACTGCTGCTTGCAGACGCCTTTAACCTTTTTTCATCTGGACAAGTTGGTAAGGGAGAGATACATTTTAGCGGCTGTCAGCCATACAACCAGCCCGGTTGATGCTGATATGACGCCAATCTCGTTTTAGTGCCTCGGCACGGGAGTAAATTATGATAAGAAAAAACCTTATCTCCCTGACGCTCGGTACGGCTCTGGTCCTGATGACCTCCGTAGCAAGTGTCTTCGCTCAAGACATGGAATCCGTCGAACCGTTCAAGGTCGGCACATTCGCCATTAATGATGTACCNACAGTTGGACTCGTGGTTCGCGATGACTCACTCATTGTGGAACTCGAAGCGGCAAATCGCGCTATGGAACTGCGCCCCCAATACGCCAAGATGGCGATGCCTGAGGATATGTTGGGACTCATCGAGCAGTATGAATATGGCCTGAAGTATCGCGTATACGAGGTCGTCAACTGGATGGTAGCAGAAGGTCTGCTGGAATCACGCAACCTGCCTGATTACGTACACCCGGTTGCAGATGTGGACATCATGGCTCCCATTCAATATCCAAGTAAGGTGATGAATGCGGCNGTGAATTTCTACACGCACGCCTGCGAAGGCTGCACCGCGGCAGAACTTGAGCGGCGCACACGCGAACGCCAGGAAAATCGCGGCGTACCTTATCTGTTCCTGAAGCCTACCCGCGGCGCCATCGTGGGGGACGGCGACGACATCATCATGCCTTATGGCCGGGATGAAATTGAATATGAAGTTGAAATGGCAATCGTGTTCGGAAAGGCCGGCAAGTACGTATCAGCCTCTCGCGCCTATGACCATGTGTTTGGCTACATGGTAGCAATGGATGTTTCCGATCGCGGTGGTCGTCCACCCGGTGGTTATGGCGTGCGTTCAGATTGGTTTGTTGGCAAAGGGCACGACACATTTGCTCCCCACGGCCCCTGGATTGTGCCAAAAGAGTTCTACGGCGATCCTATGGAGCGTTTGCACCAGATCACTGTTGTTGATGGTGTGACCGTGCAAGAAGCGCGAGCAGGCGACATGATTCACAATATTCCAGAACTCATCGAGTACGCTTCATCGCTGATTACTGTGTTTCCAGGCGACGTGCTGCAAAGTGGCACCTCCGGCGGCACCGGTGCCGGCCGAGTGGAACGCGCCACNGGTTCAGGCTTCNTGGTTGATGGTGAAATGATTCAGGCCACCATCAACGGAATCGGCACCCTCACCCATGTGGTGCGGGCAGAGGGTAACGTTCCTGCTGACTTGTCTGGCGCACAGCTCCCGCCCGTTAGCACTTATCGGGACAACCGCTGATAGTCGGCTTTGCTAAATCTGGGCAAGCCGAACATCCTGCGTTTAGCTCCAGTTAAAAAGTACCAGCTAACAACAGCCCCATCTCACAACGAGAGGTGGGGCTTTTTACTGCGCAATTGAGCTCAGCTACCCATGCACTGCCCCGGCAGCAATATCCCGGGATGATAGGAATAGGTTAAGAGCCTGGTCCCACACTATCCGATAAGATTTTTCGCTCGCAAAAGAAATCGCCCCAGGTCTCTATCAAAACCCAGGGCGTCTTCCGTTCTTGCAGGAGATTGCAGTTAAGGAGTGACAGTCACCGGTATGTAGGCGTTTGACCAACAGCAAACGTTGTCAAACTTGCTGTCAGGCGCCTGAAAATTATCGGCACGCAGTCGCACGACATACTCACCAGGTTCTGAGAAAGTCGCCTGTGTGGTGACTTCTTCCCAANCATTGTNGCCACTGGTACCACTTTCACCACCTTGCTGCGCGCGTTCGCGGCCAGTAATCAAAGGCACCGAGAACTCAGGTACNGCGCCGGCTGGACCCTGGTGCAATACCCACTCAGTACCTACNGGATATAGCATCATCTTGTTTTCCGGGTATGCGTCGCGATTNCCACGGTCCTGCACGTAGGCAGATAGGGTGATCGGATCTCCAACAGAAGTTTTCATAGGCGCCGTGTACATGCCCTGCACACTGGCAGCCTCAGGTCCATTCAGGTCAAAGCGAATAGCTGGCTTTAATGAACCCATCGCACGCTCGCCATCGCTCATCTCGTAAGACGTTGAGGTTGCACGTCCAGGAATAGACCAGGTCTGCCCGCCAGAAGTNAGTGTCCAAACTACCTCGGTGTCCGCCTCTTCGGCTGGCAGTACGATAGCGAAAGCGCCACGCTCCTGGATGCCCACAAAACCGCGACGCTGGTAGACCGGAAAGTGCGTGGGTTGATCGCCATCATACTTTGCTGGCTCGATAAAGTTATTCGGGCCCACTGGGATATCAGTGTCGGCTTCACGATTCTGGTTAGCAAATCCGAAGATCAATGTGATTGATCTATCTTCATTCCTGATCCAGCCGTTGAAGAATGGTGCCACTGATTCACCGGTAGCTCCGCGCGTGGCCAGCGGGAAGTCGCGGAGGTGTTCCGGCAGCTGCGCATAGAGGGGCGCAGCAACCAGACCCATCAGGGCAACGGCCGAGGCCTTTATCAATGTTCGCTTAGTAAACTTCAATATTCATCTCCTCCGGAGCCTGCAAATGTTCGATGATCACGTCCCTCAGGTTCAGCCAGCATCTTTTCAAAGCTTCCGTCATCCAGATGCTTTACCGCAATCCAGGCTTGAAACATTTTGTCAGTAGTGCGCTGACCTGCACCAACCCGCTGGTCTGGANACAGGTTGAGAGTATACTTGCGTTGTTGTCATAACAGGCGNTGAGGATAATGGTTGTATTTGCCGGAATCAACGGCTGATANCCATCCTCATNTGAGTGGCACAGCCATTAAGCGCATCACCCCCCCAANTTTTTAAACAGGCCCAAACTCAAATGAAAGAATTCCAAACNTCAAAATCAGACATCACTCAAGTCCGCCTCGCAGAATCTCAGCTGGATTCGCGAGCGACTCTGGCCNAGGGAGAACTTCTTTTAGAAATCGACAAATTCGGTTTCAGTGCAAACAATGTGACTTACGCGGCAGCCGGTGATCAGCTAGGTTACTGGAAATTCTTCCCGGCATCTGACAATGCCGCNGGTAATTGGGGTGTTATTCCGGTCTGGGGTTTTGCAAACATTGTTAAGAGCAGCACGGCTGGTGTCGAAGTGGGCGAACGGATATTTGGATACTTTCCAACTGGTAATTATCTAAAAACGCAGAATNTGGAGGTGTTCGACAATCGTCTCGTTGATGGCGCTGAACATCGATCCAGACTGCCGGCGGGATACAATACATATCGGNGGGTTGATTTTGAACCGGGCTATGACAGCAGCATGGACGTGTACCGCATGCTGTTATGGCCCCTCTATATTACTTCATACTGCTTATGGGACAGCCTGCAGCACAAAAAGTGGCACGGCGCCAAACAGGTGCTCATTGTCAGTGCTTCAAGCAAGACCAGCATCGGNCTGGCGTATGCATTAGCGGCGGATGCGTCGGCAACCACGTCAATTGGCCTGACCTCAGCGGGCAATCTCGACTGGGTAAAGAGTCTCGACATCTATGACCAGACCGNAAGCTATGATGCGCTGACAGATATCGATGCCTCTAAGCCTTCAGTCATTGTCGATATGTCCGGAAACGCCGGTCTCCTATCCCGCATAGCACAGCATCTTGGAGACAATCTGGCCTTCTGCCTTAATGTCGGCCTGACCCATTGGGATAAGGCTGGGCAGGACACGGGCATTCCTCAGGATAAGCGCGAGTTTTTCTTCGCTCCAAGTCACATTCAAATGCGAATGAAAGAATGGGGACCANCAGAATTNGAGAAGCGCTCGTCTCGGTTCGTCCTGCAAGTAACNCAGCAGAGTGCGCAGTGGATGCAGTTAGAAAATCTGTCAGGCGTAGAGGCTTTGGCTGANGTGTACCGCGATGTTTGTGACGGCACGCTGGCGCCGGAAAAAGGACTGGTTATCAAGACTGCGGGCATCTAGTTCGGCACAGTGGAAGCCATCAGGGAACGAAACTGCATGCCCCAGCGTCCATCGACTCTAGCGATCACCCAGGTCGCGGGAATTTGCATATAGACTTCACCCGCACTGTTGATCCGTTGAAAGGTTAATTCGAATATTACCCGGTCAGGCGTGGCACCGCGAACGACGATATCGGAGTACTCGCTACGTAGCCAGTCTTCCCTATCCCTCAGTCCATCGAAGTCGGTTTTAATCAAGGGAGAATTCATGGATTCAGCGNGCATAAAGCGATTAAATTCATACACGATAGCCGCCTGAGGAACGTGATTAACGTAGGACAAGGCAAAGCGGTCATTAGCGTTGAACGCACCAAAGAAATATTACACGGCCGCAAACGCATCACGCTGTGCCTGCGCCAACTCTGCCTCGTCGAGGTCCCCNGAACCAAGATNACCCGCCCGGTACTGCATCGCCCAGCGACCTTCTTTCTTGGTAAATATGTAAAAAACATAGCCGCGTGCGATCACCTACCGGCGGTATTTAAACGCAAGAAGTCGACACCCAGATTTACCTTTTCATCCGACACCAGATAAGTTGCGACATTGTCCCAACGACTGCGCGCCCAGCCTGACTCACGATTAAACTNATAGGGGATAGTAAAGTCTGCTGGCTGCTCTGCGACAAAGATTGAGTTGGCCCGATGGGTAACGTGGGGGAAATGCAGCTGCTGTCGCACCAGCTCGTTGTCTCCGGAATTGAATGCTATGAGGAATCTATCCAGCGCTGCACGCGCTTCGGCCTCCGGATCACTGGCAGGCTGTGCGGACAGCGCAGACACCGCGAACAACTGCATCAATAANGCGCAAGTCAACGTGATTAAAGTTCGCTCTGGTCTCACACGCAATCCTTTGTATATGTCTTCTTGGATAACCGGCCTGTCAAAACCACTGGTCTTGCTGGCACTGCTTATCCACGCTCAGGCTAAGACTGAGCGTGAATGTAAGTCTCGAGTCCAAATCCAAGATCTAAATACTAGTTCTAGATCCGAGGGCTAGATCAAAGATTCTAGGCCGCAGTCAATGCCTGCTCGATATCGGCAACTATGTCGTCGATATGTTCGATCCCCACACAGATTCGCAGGGTTTCAGGTTTCACACCAGCCTGCAGCTGCTCAGCCTCGGTCAACTGCCTGTGGGTCGTCGATGCGGGGTGACAGGCCAGAGTCTTGGCATCACCAATGTTAACCAGACGTTTAATCATCTGCAGTGCGTCGTAGAACTTAACACCCGCCTCGAAACCACCTTTTATGCCGAATGTCAGCAATGAAGCAGGAGCACCGCCACAGTATTTCTGCGCGAGGGCATAATTTGCATCTGACTCCAGGCCGCCGAAGCTTACCCATTCAACCTTGTTATGGGCTTCCAAGTATTTGGCGACCGCCACCGCATTTTCACAATGACGCTCCATGCGCAAACCCAGCGTCTCCAGACCCTGCAGCAACAGAAATGCGTTTAGCGGTGCCAACGCAGCCCCCGTGTTCCTTAGAGGCACTGTGCGCGCCCTACCTATGTAAGCTGCCTCTGCCAGAGCCTCGGTGTAAACCACACCATGATAGGAAGGTTCAGGCTCATTCAGCTCTGGATATCGCTGAGCATGCTCAGCCCATGGGAATTTTCCAGAATCGACAATCACACCACCTATAGAAGTGCCATGTCCCCCAATATACTTGGTCAGAGAGTGCACCACGATATCAGCACCGAACTCAATGGGGTTGCACAGCGCCGGGGTTGCAACCGTATTATCCACAATCACAGCGACGCCGCGTTTATGCGCGGCAGCGCAAACTGGTTCGAGATCAATAATATTACCAGCCGGATTACCTATTGTTTCGCAGTACACCGCCTTGGTTTTGTCATCGATTAGTTTTTCCAGCGCCTCTGCAGAGTCGTCTTCTGCGAATCGTACCTCAATGCCCTGGCTCGGCAGCATATGTGCAAACAGCGTATATGTGCCGCCATACAGCTGCGGTGTGGAAACGATGTTGTCGCCAGCCTTCGCCAGCGTGAGGATCGCATAGTTGATGGCCGCCATGCCGGATGCCACGGCCAATGCCGCAAGCCCCCCTTCCATTGCAGCAACGCGTTGCTCTAACACGTCGTTGGTTGGATTCATTATGCGCGAATAGATATTGCCAGGCACCGCCAGGTTGAAAAGATCGGCGCCGTGCTGGGCATCATCGAATTCATAGGCGACGGTCTGAAATATTGGCACGGCGACTGACTTGGTTGTGGCATCGGTTTCGTAACCGCCGTGAATAGCGATAGTGTCTTTCTTCATGAGTTTCTCCTGCAGTAAATATTGGCGCCAAGGGCAGCGAGCAGTTTACACCGACTCGGCGGTGCTGAGTACAATGAACTCATAAAGATTTGGGCCAAGCTGGATCGACCTGACCAAAAATCGAACCGAATCAGGCAGGTAAAACCTCTGCGACTGTGAAAGCAACGAAGTCTTGAATTCAATCAGCCCTAACGAAGCTAGCCGGCTTCCAGTACGCGGATCAGATCAGTGCCGCCTGTCTTACCTGCGCCACCCGATTAGCATGACTTTCGTAGTCCTCATGGGAGAGGTTCAGCCGCACTACATTGAGCCCCGCGTGAATCATGGCCTCAAGCGTAGCGACGTCATCGCATGCCGGACCGACTGTCGCAATAATCTTGGTTTTGCGCTGGGATAAGGCATGCGAATCCGGCATTGGGGAAATTATTTTATGGCTGAGTTCAATAATTGCAGCGAAAAGCTTCGCTGTTTGCTTCGCAACTTACTTTTAAAATTTACTTCGAAACATAAGTCAATTTAAATGCTGGCACAGTCGCTGAACCACGCAAAGAATCCCCGCTTCACCGACAGCTCAACGCTACCACAAAACCCTTTCAGTTTTGTGAACACGCGGAACGAGCATAGTTCGCAGCGGCCATGATGACTCGATCCGATCACTCATTAAACCCAATAAAAACCGGGCCTGCANTTTTCTTCCGAGANATACTTTTACTGCCAAGCTAAGCNCTNATGGTCTTGATGGCAGACACNAGGNCATTGAGTTCGCCCTTGGTCGTGTAAACGTTTGGCGTCACNCGNACACCGCGAACGCCTGGCCGATTGATTGCCGCAGTGTAGATTCCGTGCTCGTTCATCAGTCGCTCGGCCANCTCAGCNGGCTCCAACCCTTCGATGCCCACATTGCCAATGCCGCCATGGCGATGTAACTCAGCCGGGGTGTTAATAATTACATTGACCAACCCCCTGAGCTGGCTGGTCCAGTAGTGCTGAAGATGCTGCAGGCGAGCCGCCTTACGCTCCAGCCCGAGAGTGTTCTGGTACTCGATCGCGTTCAGAATAGCTAAATCTGTGTGCACCGGGTGAGTGCCAATGTGGTTCAGACGCCGCATATCACTCGTGCCAAGGTCGCGCTCGGCCAGCAACGGCCAGACTCTGTCGATTTTTGCCTTCTTCACATACAGCATGCCTGAGCCCAGTGGCGCACTCAGCCATTTATGCAAACTGGTGCCGTAATAATCGCAGTTCAGGTCACTCATTGTGAACGGCACATGGCAATAGGCGTGTGCGCCATCCACCATGACCTCAACACCTCTGGCATGAGCCATGTCCACAATCTTGCGCACCGGCAGCACTTGCCCGGTAATGTTGATCATGTGACAAATCATCAGGAGCCGGGTTTTGTCTGTAATCGCAGAGGCGTAGAGCTCTACCAGCTCTTCGTCACTGCCGGGATGATTGGGCACCGAAACCAGGCGATTGACGGTGCCATAACGCCTCTCCACCAGCTTGAAGTGGTTAAGCATAGCACCATAGTCTTGTTCGGCCATGACCGCCTCGTCTCCCGGCTGCCAATCCAGACCACCAATGATGAGATCCAGGGACTCGGTGGTATTGCGTGTGATAGCCACTTCCCCGGAGCTACAACCGACAATCTCGGCCACGGCATTCGCCACTCTATTCTTGTTTTCGAACTGCAGCGTGCGCATATAATAAGAACCTTCCCTGTTAACCATGCGCATGTGATCGATGAGATGCTCCAGAGTCTGCTTCGGTAAAAAGCAGTAATAGCCATTCTCAAGGTTGATATAGTCCGGCTTGATCTCATAGTCGCCCCTGACCTTGAGCCAGAAACCTTCATCGGTGGCCAGATCCGCTGGCGAGACATGCTCTACCGCAGCCACGGCTTCCCGCAGCGAAGTAAATCCCGCTGAGAGGCCGGCACCCATGACACCCAGGTTTTTGATGAACGCGCGTTTATCCATGGCTAGCCTCGAGTTAAATGATTCTCGTTATTGGTATCTGAAGTTAATTCAAGTTCGGGATCAATGTGGGCGCGCATGCCCGGAATCAGGCTGTGCACCAGTTTTTTTCAATGCCTCTTCAGATTAAAGGGAATTCGGCACGAGTGCAAAGTTTCCCAGCCGGGACCGAACTATCCTGAAGCTTTAGCCTGTTTGTGTCCGGCAGGCTCTGCGTATAAGCTATACATCCCTGCCGTTGCCGCTCCAAATAATTGCGACCGCAAACGGTAAATAAATCAATATGTACAATGCCCAATGTTAGAGAAGGAAAAGCTATGCAAGCTCTGATGATGAATTCCCAGCTTATGATTTCGTCGATTCTGAAACATGCAGAGAAGAATTTCCCGGAAGTGGAGATGGTTTCTGTCACTGTCGATAGCCCACGCCATCGACAGACTTACAAGACCTTTGCCGGTAGATGTCGTCAGCTGGCTAATGCACTTTCCGCCCTCGGCGCTGAATTTGGTGACAGGATAGGCACACTGGCCTGGAATGATTTTCGCCATATGGAGCTCTATTACGGGGTCTCTGGTTCCGGCATGGTTTGCCACACCATCAACCCAAAACTGTTTCCCGAACAAGTTGCCTACATCATCAATCACGCAGAAGACAAAATTCTGTTTGTAGATGTGCTTGTCATGCCATTGTTGGAAGCGCTGAAGGCTCACCTGAGCAAGGTTGAAACTGTTGTGGTGATGACTGATCGAGCACATATGCCAGAATCCACGCTGCCTAATGTTGTGTGTTATGAAGAGTTATTGGCAGAACAGTCCGACGAGTACGAATGGCCACAGTTCGATGAAAACACGGCAAGTGGCATGTGCTATACCTCGGGCACAACCGGGCATCCCAAGGGTGTTGTGTACAGCCATCGTTCCACCTTGCTGCACGCCCTTGCGGGCGCACTGCCCGATGTCACCACTGCATCCAATAAGGAAACAACCCTACCTGTTGTCCCAATGTTTCATGTGAATGCCTGGGGCGCCCCTTACGCAGCGCTAATGGTTGGTATGAAAATGGTTCTTCCTGGGCCCAAGATGGCAGACGGCGAAACCCTCACCGACCTGATGACCCGTGAAGAGGTCACCTTCAGCTCTGGGGTTCCAACCATCTGGCTAGCGCTCCTGGATTACCTAGACGCCAACAGCAAAACCATTCCGAGCCTTGAGCGCGTCAGCGTGGGTGGCGCTGCCTGTCCTCGCATAATTGTTGAGCGATTCCGAGAACAGCATAACTGCACCGTGGTGCAGGGTTGGGGCATGACAGAGACCAGCCCGCTCGGCACCATATTCAGCCTTAAGAAAGGCATGGAAGATTACAGCGATGAACAAATGACCGACCTCCAGTGTCTGCAGGGATGCGGTGTATTCGGTATCGAAATGTGTATTGTTGACGAGAACAACGAGGAGCTGCCCTGGGATGGTAAGGCATTCGGCGCACTGAAAGTGCGAGGCCCATGGGTTGCCAAGGGTTACTATGGTCTTTCTGACGTGCAGGGTGATGAAGAATGTCCAGTAGATGAGAAGGGTTGGTTCAACACCGGCGACGTCGCCACCATCAACCCCGATGGCTACCTGCAAATTACAGACCGCACCAAAGACGTCATCAAGTCTGGAGGCGAGTGGATCAGCTCGATTGAAATAGAGAACGCTGCGGTCAACCACGAGGACATTGCCGAGGCCGCCGTCATTGGACGCTACCACCCTAGGTGGACTGAGCGCCCGCTCCTTATATGTGTGCTACAGGAAGGAAAGAGCCTCAGCAGTGAAGAAGTGCTGGAGTTTCTAAGAGGTAAGTTACACAGGATGGCCGTACCCGACGGCGTCGAATTTGTCGAAGAACTCCCGCACACCGCCACGGGCAAACTAAACAAGCTGGGGCTGCGTAAGACCTTTGCAGATTATGAGTTCCCTGCCGCCTAGGACCTCAATAAGACCCGAGCATTCGAGTAAACGTTTTTTCCTTTGTCGCAAGACAGAGGGAAAGCGTGCGGGCATACACTGGTTGGCAAGCAAATAACCTACCGACAGCTATAACCGCTCTAATTGCCCACGCCCGTTTACTAACCCCAAAAACTGACCGCAGTAAGACCTGCGCTCCATATTTGCATTACAAGTAGGCCCGCGCGTTGTGGCCCCGAGCAGCTAAATTTATTG
This sequence comes from Gammaproteobacteria bacterium, assembly GCA_002684935.1. GTDB lineage: Bacteria > Pseudomonadota > Gammaproteobacteria > Pseudomonadales > Pseudohongiellaceae > UBA9145. The sequence continues at coordinate 115 of NYWC01000063.1, read as the reverse complement.
GGGGAATGGTGGAGCAGGTAAAAAGGCTAATCTGAGGGTGATTAAGGCCGCTATAAAGTTTGAGAAGGGACACCGCAAGCGGAGCCCCATCTACAGGATCATCAGTTGAGCTGTC
>NYWC01000062.1 GCA_002684935.1 Gammaproteobacteria bacterium | reverse complement strand
TACGATCAGGCCTGCAAATTGAGGAGGAATCGGCCGGTTGCACCGCCAGCCAGGACGGTCTTCAGGCTGGCGTCCAACTGATCAAGGGTAATCTCCGTGCAAAGCTGCTCAAGTCCATCGAACTGCCAGTCATTGGCAAGCTTGTTCCAGATGTCCTGCTTACGCGCCAGTGGCAGTTCTACCGAGTCGACCCCCAATAGATTCACGCCGCGCAATATAAACGGCAGAACCGAGGCCTGGAACATGGGCGACTGCACCAACCCACAAGCAGCTACACTGCCCCCATACTTAAGCGCCTTAATCACATTGAACAGTGTATCCCCACCCACTACATCTACGGCACCAGCCCAGCGCTCCCGCAACATCGGTTTGGGTGAGGCTTCGCTTATTTCGTTGCGATTGAGGATCGAGGTCGCACCTATGCCTTGCAATACCGCTTTCGCCTCAGGTTTACCAGTGCTCGCAACAACCTCAAACCCTAATTTGGCCAAAATTGCCATGGCAATGATGCCTACTCCACCAGTTGCCCCTGTCACCAACACTTCCCCGCTGTTAGTTTCGAGCCCGCTTCGCAACAGCGCATCGACACACAAACCAGCCGTCAGGCCTGCCGTACCCAAGCGCATACTCATTGCCATATCTAATCCAGCAGGCAACGCAATTACCCAAGTGGCCGGCACCCGAATCATTTGACCAAAACCGCCAGCGGTATTCATTCCCAGGTCATAACCGGTAATCAATACCTCCTGCCCGACCCGAAACTTGTCGGAGTCAGAACTGAGCACAGTGCCTGCCGCATCGATGCCAGGAGTGTGCGGATACTTTCTGGTCACGCCGCGATTGCCCCTAGCCGATAGGGCATCTTTATAATTTAAGGACGAGTAATGCACCGAAATTAAAACCTCACCCTCGTGCAACTGTTCGACACTTCGCTCTATCACGGAGCCCTGAAACTGTTTTTCCGAGACTTCTGCAACTTCGAAGGCTTTAAAATGTGACACTGAGTATCTCCTTAGCTCGGTTATTATATCTAAAAGCGCTTATATGTTTAATTTAGGAATCCGGGCTATCAGGCGTTATTGATAGATATCGTTGCGCGACTGGGTGAAAAACCTACTAAGCACTTTTTCAAAGCTGTTCTCTAACACATTACCTAGCTTATCCTGTATCGACTGGCGCACTTCGTACTCGACCTCAAAAACCTCCGCCAAATCGCAGGCCTGCAGAATACACTCGTCGCTAGTCCGAATATCATCCACCATATACTTTTCTTTCGCCTGGCTCCCGAGCCATGTTTCCCCAGTTGCTACCTTATCTATATCTACACTGGGTCGGTGGTATTTCACCCAAGTCTTAAAGATATCATGGATAGTCTGAACATCTTCTTGCACTTTTTCCCGACTCTTGTCGGTAATTTCGCCAAAAGTTGTTAAGGTGCGCTTGTATTCACCGGCACTGATCATTTCGTAATCAACATCGTGCTTCTTCAAGACTCNATGGAAGTTAGGCAGCTGCACAATTACACCAATAGAACCGATAATCGCGAACGGCGCGGCAACCAGCTTGTCCGCCAGGCAGGCCATCATATAACCGCCACTGGCAGCAACTTTATCTACGCAAATGGTGAGTGGCACTTTCGCATTTTTGAGTCGCAACAGCTGCGATGAGGCCAGTCCATAGGCGTGAACCATCCCGCCTGGACTTTCCAGCTTGACAACAACTTCGTCGGCAGGAGTGGCGAGGGATAAAATGGCGCTGATTTCTTCCCGCAAACAAACCACAGCGTCAGCAGCGATNTTGCCCTTGAAATTGAGCACGTAGATGCGCTTTTTCTCATGCCCTGGGCCTGTATTTGATTCTTCACTGGATTTGTCTTTCTTACGGGCCGCTTTTAGCTCCTTCTGCTCTAATTTCGCTTGCTTTTTCTCACCCTTGTGCACAGTCTTCAGGCTTTCTTTATCGAGCACAGCTTCCCGTACTGCTTCACGCAGCTCTTCAAAGTGTTCATTGAGTCTTGTGACCTTGATAGCCCCTCGCTTACCCGTCTTCTTGCCACGCTGACCNCTGGATGCGGCCACACTGATTAGCACGATGATCGCGAACACGATGGTCACGGCCTTGGCGAGAAACATGCCGTATTCACTTAAAAACTCCATTCAGAGCTCCTTTATGGTCTGCTCATAGCGAGTAAGGGATTGCAGTTTATAGCTTATCAAGACTGAGATTGCATCTGCCTGACGTAATGTTCTATTAGCTGGCCAGCAACGCTGATATTAGCCGCCGGTATGTTTGGCAAGTCATCAATGTCATACCAATCGGCCTCTTCAATTTCACCCGGTTCCGGAACGATGTCCCCGGACACATAGTCGGCGAAAAATCCCAGCATCAGCTGTGAAGGAAAGGGCCAAGACTGACTCTTAAAGTAGCGAATATTTTCGACCTCTACACCCACTTCCTCCATCACTTCCCGCTTTACAGTGTCCTCTGCCGATTCGCCAACCTCAATAAATCCGGCAAGACAGCTATAAAACCCGGTTCGGTAGCGAGCATTGCGAGCGAGTAAAATTCGACGACCATCCACCACCAACATAATTGCACAGGGGTTAATACGAGGAAAAAAGGAATGTTTGCAAGTGTCGCAAAACAAGGCTTGCCCTGAGCGGTCGGGTATCGTGGAACCGCCNCAATAACCACAATAGCGATGAGAGGCATGCCAATCCAGAAGCTGATTNGCCTTGCCNGCTACNAACATCGTNCGCTCATCACCTTCNAACAACAGGCTTCGCAAAGAGCGNGATTCAGCGCCTAACAGCTCCTCTGCGCCTTCCAGTGCCTGCGTCGCCAGAAAGCTCTCGCGCCCATGACTGACTTTAATCAGTGTGTCTTTTGCAAATAATTCTTCAGAGATTTGATCTATCTGCCACAAGAATTCGCCGTCCTTTACCAGCAGTCGCTGCCCGACAAACAACAGCGCGCGATCATTGCTGCCTAAAGCTTCAAGTCTGTGAAAGTAACCACTCATGAGCTGGACTCTGTATACCCTCTAACGAAACAGGCAACCCTAGGGTTGCCTGTTTGATTGCGGACGGTTAGCAAACTAACCTGTCGTGATAATTAGGAGCTCGCAACGCGCGAACCAGAATTAGTGCCCGCCGCCCATGACTTCACCAACAACCACTGAAGTAGTTTCAATCGGCGCTGAGTAAAAGTCCCAGAACGTCCACATGATGATGGTACAGGTTACCAGGGTCACCAACATTACCGGCAGACCCTTTCGCATCCACATGCCAGGCGTGATTGCGAGACTGGGATCGCCAGCGTCCTTGGCCATTTTCTCGGAGATGGTGACGATGAATACATTCGCGGTGGAACCAATATGAGTACCATTACCGCCCATACCAACACCGGCAGCAAGCCCCCAGAACAATGGTGTGACATTGATTCCCTGCACCTCCATACCGGCTATGATCGGGATCATCGCGGCGGTGAAAGGGATGTTATCGATTGCAGCGGACAAGAACGCAGCCACCCACATTAGCAGCAGGGTAGCCACCAGCAGATCTTCCTGGACAAATGGAACAATAAATGTGCCCAAGTATTCGAGAAACTGACTATGCTCCACGCCACCAACAATGATGAACANAGAGATAAANAACATTAGAAGGGCAAGTTCGGTATGGGCAAACGCTTCTTCCATATCGAGGTCTTTGCCGATAAANGCCAATGCGGTCAGTCCGAGCGCNGTAACGAACCANGGCTCCCAGTGCAGGGCATTGTGCATGATGAAGCCAATTACCATAATCCCCAGGACACCCATAGCGCCGTACCAGGTCTTNGGATCTGACAATGGCTCACGGTCTGTCAAATCAAGCTCATGCGGTGTAACGGCGAGCTCTTCCTTGAACAGGGTACGCAGCATCACCAGTACCACTAGCCAAGCCACCAGCACCATGCCTCCCATGTGAATCAGGAAAGTGTTAAAGCCGATTCCAAAGGCAGAACCAATCATCAGGTTGGGTGGATCACCAACCAGCGTCGCCACACCGCCCGTATCGGACAACAGCGCAGCAGCCAGCAGAAAGGGAATGGGTGAAACTCTCAGCGACTGACAAATAAGAATAATCAGTGGACCGAAAATGACCACGGTAGTCACGTTATCCAATAGCAGTGACAATCCCGTTACCAGTGAACCAATCAACGCCAACAGCAGGAACAGGCGCCCTTTACTGAAGTCAGCGGCCCAGTAGGCCATCTGTTGGAAGCCCCCGGTAGGAATCATGATCGCCACGATAGTCATCATACCGCCCAGCAGGAAAACCACGTTCCAGTCGATTGCCTCTACCGCTTGATCTGGATTGTAGAAGCCCATGGACTGACCCAATACGATCATTGCCGCAGCGCCAGCCATGCCACATTTCACCCGATGAATTTTGTGTATTTCTTCCGTAAAAATAGCGATAAATGTCACAGCAAGCACGAGTGCCGAGACCAGCATATCGTTATTCCATTCAAGGGTTTCCATAAGTGTTTGTCCTCATCGAGAGCTGAATATGAGACTGCCAAGTTGATTGCCCTAATGGATAATCAGCGTTTNCAGATTTGAATTAAGTCGAGACAACTTAAACTTTTGTTATTGTATTTTCGAGACTTTTTCGGAGCTCCGGTCCCAAACGCAGCAAATACTATAGCTTTCGAGTGGCCTGTTCAAGCAGTTTCGCGGAGGCTGGTCGCTAATGAGTGCGGAATTAAAGCATCCGTCGACTCTCAAAAAATATGCTTTTAAATCTGCCGCTTAGGCCTTATTAAGTCGCCTCCACAAACTGCCGCTGTCGCTCGCCTCATCGATCTCATTCAGGCAGGCTTCATGACACTCAAGTTCGTCAGCTGATGCAGCGACAATTCGCAGCGACGGCCTATTAGGATCGAATTTTCGATCCCTTCGCGCCGCGACAGATTGCTCCTCTTGCTCCTCGCGCAGAGACAGGCTGGACTGTCCGCTGGTCATGAGCAGATAGACATCTGCAAGGATCTCAGCATCGAGCAACGCGCCGTGCAGGTCACGCTGGGTATTGTCCACCCCATAGCGCTTACAGAGAGCATCCAGATTGTTGCGTTGACCCGGATGTTTATCTCGGGCCAGCAATAGCGAATCTAGAATCGCACAAAAATTCGCCATCTTGCCTTGCCCTGAACCACTCAACTTCAGTTCGTGGTCAAGAAAGCCAATATCAAAGGGTGCATTGTGTATTACCAGCTCAGCGCCGGAGACAAACTCCAGGAAATTGGCCTCAACTTGACCAAAGCGGGGCTTGTCGGCGAGGAACTGAGAAGTGATCCCGTGGACCTCGATAGCAGCCTCATCAATTTCACGGTCGGGATTCAGATACTGATGGAAATGCCGGCCNGTAAGACGGCGNTTCTGGATTTCGACACAGCCNATCTCGATAACCCGATGCCCCTGCTGCGGGTCTAGTCCAGTCGTTTCTGTATCAAGTACAACCTGCCTCATTTTTAATCCGTTCTCTGTTGAAATTTTACCCGCATGCANTCAAGCTTCANTTNAGCTAAGGCANCTCATCAATTCCCTGATTCGCCAATTGATCNGCCAGCTCGTTCTCTANATGTCCGCTGTGGCCTTTNACCCATTCCCAGCTGACCTCNTGTTGCTGCACCTGGGCATCTAGCTGTTGCCATAAATCTACATTGAGCACCGGTTTTTTGCTGGCGGTTTTCCAATTACGTTTTTTCCAGTTCGGCATCCATTCGGTCATTCCCGACAGCACATATTTCGAATCTGTTGTAACCAGGACCGAGCATGGCTTATTGAGTGCGGCTAAGCCTTTAATTACAGCCGTNAGCTCCATACGATTATTTGTGGTCNGCTCTTCACCGCCGTACAGTGTTTTTTCAGCCTCCCCAANGCGCAGCAAAACACCCCAGCCACCCTTGCCTGGATTGCCTCGGCAAGCGCCGTCNGTATACATCTCTACGTGGTCAGACACTTGGGCTTAGCCCCGCGGACGGATNGGATTNATACATTACTNNGATCAATGAATTTTAANTCGCGCTTTTTCCGCTGCTGGCATTGCCACCGTTCGGGTTCTAAGCGGCCGCCAGCGCGGAACGATAGGTGTGATTGGAGCAATCTGTTTCACACAGAGCATGACATAGACCCCGCCCAGGGGCGAGCCCAGCCTGCTGGCGAAGCGCTCAAACCTGGAAGCATGCTTGAGAATACTGCGCAGCTTAAACGGAAGGAAATGCAGGCCAAGTTGAGTCGAATCCAGATGGAGATCCAACAATTGCAGCCAATCAGTCAGGCGACGGCGTGAAATAAATCTGGCACCCCATGGTAAATTGGTTTTCCGTTTAAACAGCTTCCAAAATCCCCAGAAACTAATCGGGTTGAATCCAACAATTAACAATTGACCACCCGGGCGAAGCACTCGGGTAGCTTCGCGCAACAGCCGGTGACTGTCCTCAGTAAAATCCAGAGCATGATGAAGCACCACCACATCGATACTGTCAGTGGCCACAGGTAATTCCTCATTGTCCGCGACGGGATTAGTGCTCCCGGGACGCCAGGTTGGAGAAAAAATCACCTTGTGACCTACCGGGCTCTCATCGATAAGGGAAAACTCTTCGTTACAGCCAATCTGGAGGATGTGATAGCCAAACAAGCGGCTGAGCAGACGGTCTGTAAGGGCCTTCTCGGCTCTCCACACCGCTTGACCCTGCGGCGTGCGGAACCATTGTCCCACCATGTTAGCCAACATGTCTGAGTCGGAAAATCCCTTCAACAGTCTGCGGCGGGTCTCATGTTTAGAATACACGTTCATGGCATTTATCGAGAATCATTCAGTGCGGCGGAAGTAAAATTCTATCCCGCCAGTAGCGCTAGCACCAGCCTCTGTGACTAAGTGTTAAGCATATGATTCTGAGACATTTCTCGCTATCATGGCAGTTATATCAGCACAAGTAAAAGGCCGTAAGCTATTCATGTTCAAGCTCATTCATCCAATTCCTGCGTTCCAGGATAACTATATTTGGGCAATAGTCAGCGCTGACGAGAATGCTTTCGCAGTAGTGGATCCTGGTGATCCGGGCCCGGTACTCGAATTTGCTAAAACCCACAATCTCATGCTGACCCATATTCTGGTCACTCACCATCATCCTGACCACACTGGTGGCTTGGTCAGCCTCGCGGAGAAATATCAGCCGATCATCTTCGGTCCGCGCCCAAGTAATATCAAAGGAATAACAGATTTCGTCGCCGAAGGTGACAACATTGAGCTCTTCGGCGCACGCTTTTCTGTATTAGAAGTACCAGGTCACACTCTTGATCACATCGCCTATTTTAGCAACGATACGGCTCCACCCACGCTTTTTTGCGGAGACACTTTATTCGCTGCGGGCTGCGGTAGACTGTTCGAAGGAACCCCCGCCATGATGTTCGAGTCACTTGCCAAGCTGACTGCATTGGCAAGCAATACGGCAGTGTACTGTACCCATGAATACACAATGGCAAACCTCAAGTTTGCTGCAGCGGCGGACGGACAAAACCCAGCCTTGCAGTCACGTGTAACTGCAGAGCAAGCCAAGCGCGACCAGGCCCAACCCACTCTGCCATCCACAATTGGCCTGGAACTGGCGACCAACCCATTCGTGCGCTGTGATGACGGGGAAATCATTAAGCGACTCAAGAACCAAAACAGCACAGCATTGGATTCTTCGGTTGACGTGTTCGCCGCCCTGCGAGCCTGGAAAGACAATTTTTAAACAGGCGATCGCGTTCTGCATGAACATGTTTAATATGAAGGTCAACGCGGGTCCCCGCGCTAGAGCAGCGCAGATACTGCTGCTGTGCGCCGCCCTTATTGGCTGTCAAACCAGCACCCTAATAACTCCCGGCCCGGCGCAATCAAGCCACCCGCAACAAGATGGGGAAGCGGCAGGGATGGTGCTTGAGAGGCCACCAGAAAACTCCTCGTCACTCCTTTCCGGCGCAACCCCAGAAACGCCAACTGGCTACTCATCTCTATGGGATCGGATGCGCGCCTCACTTCAACTGTCACCTTACTACTCCCATTCTTCGGTTGTGGAACAGCTGCCGCGCTACTCAGAAAATCAGCGTTACTTCGACCTGGTTACAGAGCGCGCCTCGCCTTTTCTGTTCTGGATAGTTGCCGAAATTGAGCGCCGCGGCCTGCCAATGGAACTGGCACTGCTACCAATGGTCGAAAGTACGTTTAATCCGACAGCACACTCTCGACAAAACGCAGTGGGTCTCTGGCAGTTTGTTGCACCCACAGCAAGTTCATTTGGGCTGCAGCAAGACTGGTGGTTCGATGGGAGGCGCGACCCCAGAGCATCCACCGTCGCAGCCNTAGATTATCTCGAAGTGCTNAATGANCAGTTTGAGGGAGACTGGCTGATCACACTNGCCGCATATAACACTGGCGACGGCAACGTGCGNCGAGCGTTCCGGCGGCGTGGCGCTGAGATCGGCGANCTCAATTTCTGGGAANTACCGCTGGCACCAGAGACTCGCTTCCATGTACCACGCGTGTTGGCGCTAGCTCAGATTGTATTGAATCCCCGGGACTACGGCATAGAGTTGACCAAAATTGCCGACGAAGAGCCACTAGCCATGGTCGATGTAGGCAGCCAAATAGATCTGGCTCAGGTAGCCGCGATGCTTGATATCGAGCTGGAGACTATCAGGAATCTAAACCCCGGGTACCTGCAGTGGGCAACCCACCCAGAGCAGCCGCAAATTGTCGCGGTACCAAANCANATGGAGAATCAGTTTCAAANNAGCCTCGCGTCACTCGATCGCTCGCAGTATGTTTCTTGGGAGCATTATCGTATCCNGCCGGGAGACACACTTGGGGGCATCGCCTCGCGCCTTGGCACCACTGTAGAGACATTACGAGTCATCAATAAGATCCAGGACTCAAGGATAATCGCTGGGCGCNCATTGCTTATTCCACGNGGCAGCGCCTTCTCAGNAGCAGNTCTGGCCAGTTTGCAGCCTCCACTATCAGATACCAGGCTTGCGGTTGCGGTTCCGCCTCGCTATATAGTGCTCCGTGGTGACAATCTTTGGAGCATAGCTCGACGTTTTGATTTGCGCTCCAGTGACATCGCTGCCTACAACCAGTTGGATCGGGATGCTTTGCTGCTACCTGGCCAGGAGCTGGATTTCGGCTTTATCGAAACCTACACTCTCACTGCGGGGTTCCCCGCCAATCGCGTTGGCAGCAATATATATCGCGTTCGACGCGGTGATACCATGGCCGGCATAGCCGAGCGCTATAGCGCCGACCTCGCAGATCTNCTGCGTTGGAACGACCTGGGCAGAAATGATCTAATCTTTCCNGGACAGCAAATCCAANTTGTCGCACCCTAAATGGGACTCAAACCAACATGACACAACTAGCCGCAGCTACAAGTCGAAACGAGGAGTTTTTTGGCCATCCAGCCGGACTCTCCACCTTATTCTTTACCGAGATGTGGGAGCGCATGAGCTACTACGGCATGCGTGCCCTGTTAGTGCTCTATATGACCCTAAGTATTCAAGAGGGTGGGTTAGGCATCACCGTGGCATCGGCTACGGCTATCTATGGTTTATATACTGGCGCAGTGTATTTCATGGGATTACCCGGCGGCTGGATCGCGGACCGCATGATCGGCAGTCAGCAGGCTGTCTGGTACGGCGGGATCATAATCATGTGTGGTCACATCCTACTGNCCATTCCTAATGACAACACGTTTTTCGTAGGCCTGGTTTTTGTAGTGGCCGGAACTGGCCTGTTGAAACCCAATATCGGAGCGCTGGTTGGTCAACTTTATTCCCGCGATGATGAGCGGCGGGATGCGGGCTACACCCTGTACTATATGGGAATTAACCTTGGCTCGGTTATTGGCTATTTAGTGTGCGGATGGCTCCAGGTTAACGTCGGTTACCACTGGGCGTTCGGCGCTGCCGCGATAGGTATGGGCCTGGGACTTGTACAGTTCCGCCGCACCCTGAACAAACTCCAGGGCGAAGGGGTATTTCCAACTCAGGTTTTATCTGCGGCAGGGCAACGCAACAGCCAGTTAGCCATACTTGCCAGTGTTACGCTGATTGGATTGCTCACCACCTTTNTTATGAGCGGCGCACTCCGCATTGATCCCGTTACCCTAGCGCGGTATGTCGCCCTGACTATTACTGCAGTATTTCTGGCTTATTATGCCGGTATCTATGCTTTCGCTGAGCTTAGCCCAACTGAAAAACGCTCCCTNGGTTCTTTGTTTCTGGTATGCGTTGCTTCCACGTTTTTTTGGGCCGGATTCGAACAGGCTGGATCGTCCCTTAATTTGTTTGGGCGCGACTATACTGACCGAATCATAAATAGCTTTGAGATTCCCCCGGCCTGGTTCCAGTCAGCAAATTCGTTTTTTATAGTTATCCTATCGCCATTTTTCGCGGCGCTCTGGATCAATCTANCAAAGCGTATNATNAACCCCTCCTANGGAATCAAGTGCGCGCTCGGCTTGATAATCATGGCAACCGGTTTTATCGTCATGTTTTTCGCAGCGCAAGTCGCTGCCTCAGGAATGCTTGCTGCCCCCTATTGGCTNGTGGCCACCTATTTCCTGCACACAGTGGGCGAATTATGTCTCAGCCCCGTTGCTCTCAGCGCAGTCAGCAAACTCTCGCCAAAGCGTTTCGCGGGGCAGATGATGGGGGTTTTTACTCTGACCTATTCAATNGGCAACGTGGTTGCGGGCCTGGTCGCAGGTAACTTCGATCCAGAAAACATTCAGCAAATGCCAAGCCTGTATCTGCANATCAGTTTATTCACCATAGNCATTGGCGTCGTGATAGCGGTCTTCGCNTTAAAGACCAAAAACTGGGAGTCTCTCATTGACCAGGAAGCCGAATCGGTGCCAGCGACCGCTTAAGCCGATCAACAATATTAGTTAATAGAACTCTAAAGCAAGGAACAAATGTTATGAGCTTTCTCGCAGGAAAACGTGTACTTATTCTTGGCGTAGCCAGCAAACTCTCCATCGCATCTGGCATAGCAGCCGCGATGCATCGAGAAGGCGCCGAGTTGGCGTTTACCTATCAGAATGAAAAGCTCAAAGACCGGGTACTTGGATTCGCGGAACAATGGGACTCCAACCTTGTTTTCCCCTGTGACGTTACAAGTGACCAGCAAATCGATGACCTATTCTCCGGGCTGTCTGAAAAATGGGATGGCCTTGATGGGATCGTTCATTGTCTGGCTTTTGCACCAGGCAATGAACTCGATGGAAATTATGCGGATATCACCACAAGGGAAGGCTTTCTGACGGCGCACGAAATTAGTTCCTACAGCTTCGTGGCGCTGGCCAAGGCCGGCAAGGAACTGATGGCAGGTCGTGATGGTTCTCTGCTGACATTAAGCTATCTGGGCGCTATGCGGACACTGCCAAACTACAACGTNATGGGCCTGGCCAAAGCCAGTCTGGAAGCAAACGTGCGCTATATGGCANCTAGCCTGGGNCCCGAAGGTACCAGNGTAAACGCCATTTCNGCNGGGCCGATTCGCACCTTAGCCGCCTCCGGTATCAAGAGNTTCCGCAAGATGCTNGACTATAATGCTAAGCAAACACCGCTGCGCCGCAACGTCACCATTGATGAAGTCGGTAATGCCGGCGCCTTTCTGTGCTCAGACCTAGCCTCAGGCATTTCAGGCGAAATCCTCTATGTCGATGGAGGATTCAACACGACAGCGATGGGTACCCTGGAGTAGCGTCGAGCGCCCGCATCTCAACCCATCGAATCCATATCAAAAAAAATGCTGATCCACCGAAAGATGGATCAGCATTTTTTTAGATTAGATAGCTTCTGACAGGCTTTCTACAGTACTTCCTCTAGCATTGCGGCACTTATATCAGAGCCTTCTCGGAGACTCACAAGAAAAGACTGGTAATCACTTACGCCAAGATCGCTTTGCAATGAATCTACCAGGCGATTTCGCTCTGGTTCCGGGATGGCAGAAACCTCGCCGGGATTCACCTGGTTTAGCTCTACCAGCACGAAAGTACCATTGGCCAGACTGACGCTGGAAACTTTAGGCCCACCCTCAGTGGCCGCCATGGTGAAGGCGTGATCTATCACCTCACGATTTACACTGAAGTCGTTGCGGCTAATGTTTTTAGCGTTCAACCATACCAGCTCATTGTCGGCAAGCAGAGAATCCACATCACCGCCCTCTTCCGCAGTGATCAAAAGTTCCTCACCGAGGCTTTCGACCGCCTCTCGCTCCATCTGGGTGCGCAGGATGACAGATATCTCTCCTATGACATCGTCCAGGGGGCGAATAGCTGATTCATTAAATCGCTGAACCCGCAGCACCACGGCCTGATTATCACCGATCTCAATTACATCGCTGTTATTTCCCTCCAGCATGACCTCGTCTGAAAAAGCAGCGGTCACTAGCGCCTGNTTCGCGAANAGTCCACTACNACCGGCACGAGGCACGGANTCTGCGCTCTGTATTTCCAAGCCCAACTGTTCCGAGATTGTAANCAGGTCACCNGTTTCAAACGCAAGGTTAGACATNTCTTCGATACGTTCCGCGAACAGCAAGTCGACTTCTGCACTCTTGAGTTCACGCTCTATTCGATCAGATACTTCTTCNAATGCCTGATANACATTCTCGGCNTCTTCGGTGAGCTTCACCACATGNACCCCAAACTCTGTTACCACGGGTTCCGAAATCTCATTCAGCGCCAGCGTCTCCAATACCGCNTCTATGGGCTGNGGAAAAGCAGAACCATCGGTGTATCCTATATCNCCACTCTCTTCTGCTGACACCGTGTCAGAGGACATTTCCAGTGCCACAGCGCCAAAGTCCTCTCCATCAAGCAGGCGCTGCCTGGCAGTTGCAGCCAATTCCATTGCCGCCGCCTCATCCATACTGNCCCCNANCTCAAACAAAATATGTGATGCACGCTTTTCGGATGAGCCCTCAAAGTCAGCTCGCTGGGCCTCGTACTGCGCACGTATCTCTGCCTCATCGACCTGGATTTCNTCNGCAATGNCATTCCTGTCCAAGACGACGTAGTTAATATTGGCTGACTCTTCCTGGGTAAATTCAGCAGGGTTTTCGTCGTAATAACGCTGGATCTCTTCCTGGCTNATTGCATTACCCAGAGTCCGAGTCCCCATNGTTATAGAAACATAGCGGAAATCACGGGTTTGCTGCATAAGCTCTGCGATAGATTCAAGCTCAGAGTCTGTNATGAAATTTGAAGCCGAGTACGCNTTGGCAATCTGCCCTAGCAACATGCTCTGGCTCAGCGCCTGNCGGTATAGCGGAATATTATAGCCCTGGCTNGCCATAGTGCGGACGGCAAGATCACTATCAAATACGCCGTTAATTTGAAAACTGGGGTTCTCAATGATTGCCCTATCTACGCGGTCCGAAGACACAATCATGCCGGCACGGTCGGCCGACTGCTTCAAGACGGTCTCTTCGATGAGCTGGTTCAAGGCGATCTGTTCCAGCAGCTCNTGATCAATGTCGGCACCACCCAGTGAAGCCAATAAATTCTGGATATTNAATTGAAGCTGCGCCTCNGNGATTTCNTCACCNTTTATCTCCGCAACTGGCGGAGATGCAATNAANCCACCGATCAACCACTCAACNCCNGTCAGCGCGAATATGGCGACTATAAATCCGATAATGACTTTGGCGATGACGCCCTGNGAATTCTCCCTCAAATCNTGNAGCATGGAATTTATTAACTCTCTACTNAACGCACANTTACGGCGGGCTCTAATTGTGCNTTTTTNAATTTACCTACAACNAAANAGGCGCATCAGTGATGCGCCNCANATCTTTCAGCANTGGCGTTCTGTNNCGCCTAATAATAATATCTGTAGTATTTGACCTCTAGGTCAAACGNTAAGCAGGTTATGAATTAACGGAATCCTTAAGCGCCTTNCCTGCCTTAAAACTGGGCACCTTGNCTGCCTTGATTTCAATCGGCGCGCCTGTCTGAGGATTACGACCCGTGCGAGCAGCNCTGTCCTTCGTGGCAAATGTTCCGAAACCTACCAACACAACCGGATCAGCTTTCTTCAACGAATCAGTGATGGCATCGAGCATAGCATCGATGGCACGACCAGCGGCGGCTTTTGGTAGGTCAGCACTTGCAGCAACAGCATCTATTAATTCTGATTTATTCACGTTATCCCCTTTCTAAATTTAAGTTGTTTTGATGCTAAATCGCTTAATTACCAATCGAACCTTGTTAATCTTTTAACTCTATAACGGTTCATTGCGATTGGCGTTAAGCCTGAAAATTTCGAATCCCTATAATTAGATTTCAAGCTGATTTNAAGATCAGATTTTGCCCGACACCTTGCCNTACTTGNTAACCNAGAAATCCTCGGAAGTCCCGCCACACTTGCCGTATGACGAAATCTTTATACCAATTGGCGAAAAGCTGTGTCAACCGAAAACACCCAGATTTAATGGGTATTTATGTGCTTTTCTTTACCACTTTGCTCTTTGTCATCGCTGCTAGTGTCGCTTTCCTGTTTAGAGTCTTCGTCGCCGCTGACAGGAGTGGGTTGATACTGCAAGGCGTGTTCTAAAACCTCATCTATCCAGCGGACCGGAACAACTTTCAGATCAGCCTTGATATTGTCAGGAATTTCTGCAAGGTCTCTTTCGTTGTCGGCAGGAATGATCACGGTTTTAATGTTTCCACGATGTGCCGCCAGTAACTTCTCCTTCAAACCTCCAATCCGCAACACCTGGCCGCGCAAGGTGATTTCACCCGTCATGGCAACATCGGCCCGCACCGGTGTATTCGTTAACACAGAAACCAGTGCCGTGCACATGCCCACGCCAGCGCTGGGACCATCCTTTGGAGTCGCCCCCTCTGGCACGTGGATGTGCAGGTCAAACTTTTCATTAAAGTTAGCGTCGAGACCGAGCGACTTGGCCCTGCTTCTTACCACAGTAAAGGCTGCCTGAATCGATTCCTGCATGACATCACCAAGTGACCCTGTCTTGATGGTTTTGCCCTTACCCTCGACTGCAATAGCCTCAATAGTTAGCAGCTCGCCACCTACCTGGGTCCAGGCCAGACCATTAACCTGGCCAATCATGTTTTCTTCTTCGGCCTTACCGTAGTCATACTTGCGCACGCCCGAGTAGACTCCCAGTTCTTCAGGAGTCAATATCATCGATTCTATATTCTTGTTCCGAGAATTCTCCTTGACGACCTTTCGACAGATCTTTGCGATCTCACGCTCCAGACCTCGCACGCCAGCCTCACGGGAGTAATAGCGAATCAAATCGCGAATGGACTGCTCATCGAATTTGAGTTCGTCATCGGCAAGGCCATTGTTCTTCATTTGTTTCGGCACGAGATAGCGTTCGGCAATACTGACCTTTTCGTCCTCCGTATAGCCTGGTATGCGAATGACTTCCATCCGATCTAGTAATGGCTCAGGAATATTCATGCTATTGGACGTACAAACGAACATGACTTCTGAAAGATCGTAGTCCACTTCGAGATAGTGGTCGTTAAAATTATGGTTTTGCTCTGGGTCCAATACTTCCAGCAGCGCCGATGCGGGGTCNCCGCGGTTATCCATTCCCATCTTGTCGATTTCATCCAATAAGAACAGCGGGTTCTTTACCCCGATCTTGGACAATTTCTGAAGCAGTTTACCCGGCAGAGAACCTATATAGGTACGACGGTGCCCTCGTATTTCTGCCTCGTCACGAACACCGCCCAGCGCCATGCGCACGAACTTCCTATTGGTTGCTCGCGCAATGGACTCCCCAAGGGAGGTCTTACCGACACCCGGAGGGCCCACCAAACAAAGGATNGGCCCCTTCAGTTTCTTGACGCGTTTCTGCACTGCCANNTATTCAAGAATNCGCTCTTTGACTTCTTTTAAGCCATAGTGATCGTGCTCAAGAATGTCCTCCGCCTTCGCCAGATCCAGGCGNACTTTGCTACGCTTTTTCCAGGGAACGTTTATCACCCAGTCTAGATAGGTTCGCACCACTGAGGCTTCTGAAGACATGGGCGACATCATTTTCAACTTGTTGAGCTCTGCATTTGCCTTTTCCTTGGCTTCCTTAGGCATACCGGCATCATCAATGCGCTGTTTTAATTCCTCCGCCTCATTGGGCACGTCATCCAACTCACCCATTTCCTTCTGGATAGCCTTCATCTGTTCGTTCAGGTAGTACTCGCGCTGGCTTTTCTCCATTTGCTTCTTCACCCTACCGCGAATGCGTTTCTCGACCTGAAAAAGGTCGATTTCTGATTCGATCAAGGCCATAAGATGTTCNATGCGTGCCTGCAGGCCNGCAAGCTCTAGCAAATTCTGCTTCTCCTGAAGTTGCAGTGACATATGGGAAGCNATGGTATCTACCAGCCTGCCGGGCTCGTCTATGCTCGAAATCGAGGACATGACCTCCGGTGGAATTTTCTTGCTCAGCTGCACATACTGATCGAACTGAGACAATAAGGAGCGGATCAGTAGTGCGGATTCTTTCTCTGGAATCGATTCAGGCTGTAGCACCTTGGTCTCCGCCTGAAAGTGCTCGGTATCGAAACGCACATCTTTTATCATGGCGCGGTTCAGACCTTCGACCAGCACTTTAACTGTCCCATCGGGCAGTCGAATCAACTGCAAAATGGTAGCCACAGTACCAATTGTAAACAGGTCCTCTACACCTGGCTCATCTTNNGACGCATTTTTCTGAGCTACCAAAAGGACCTGCTTATCGCTGGCCATGGCAATTTCGAGGGCCTTGATAGACTTGGTGCGNCCCACAAAGAGTGGCTGAACGATTTGGGGATACACAACTACGTCGCGNAGCGGCANAAGTGGAAGACTGGCGTTGTTAGCTAGCTCGGGGGGTAAACTCATACGTGTCTCTTAAAAAGGAAAGTGTTCCAGGAAAACTATTCAACCTATAGTCCTGGAANTGGAGCCAATGGCCCAGAAATCAAGTGCCAGCGACGAATTGCTCGACCATTTCAACTTATTCGTCGACGGCTGATTTGCTCGATGGCTCGATATTTTCGTACATCAGCAAAGGCTCCGACTCGCCTTGTATGACTGCTGCGTCGATGATGACCTTGCTGACTTTTTCCAGCGAAGGAATTTCGTACATGGTATCCAGTAGCACTGCTTCCGTGATGGACCGCAAGCCGCGAGCCCCAGTCTTTCGCTCCTGCGCTTTGCGGGCAATGGCGCGCAGCGCGTCATCTCGGAATTGGATCTCAACGTCCTCCATTTCAAACAGCTTGCTATACTGCTTGGTGAGGGAATTCTTGGGCTCTGTGATGATGCGCACTAAGGCGTCCAGATTCAGCTCATCCAGGGTAGCAATCATCGGCAGGCGTCCAACAAACTCGGGGATCAGACCATATTTCACCAGATCCTCAGGCTCAACTTCTCGCAGCGTCTCCCCTACTTTGTCCTCACGGTCCTGACTGCGAACTTCAGCGGTGAAGCCAATGCCGCTCTTCTCTGAACGATCGCGAATGATCTTGTCCAGGCCCGCAAACGCGCCGCCGCAGACAAACAAAATATTGGAAGTATCCACCTGCAGGAATTCCTGCTGCGGATGCTTGCGCCCGCCCTGAGGTGGCACAGAGGCTACGGTTCCCTCGATAAGTTTGAGTAAGGCTTGCTGAACCCCTTCTCCAGAAACGTCTCGCGTAATGGACGGGTTGTCAGATTTGCGTGAGATCTTATCGATCTCATCGATGTAAACGATGCCTATCTGGGCTTTCTCGACATCATAATCGCATTTCTGCAGCAGCTTCTGGATGATATTTTCGACATCCTCGCCCACATAGCCTGCTTCGGTCAGAGTAGTTGCATCGGCTATGGTGAAAGGCACATCAAGCAAGCGCGCTAGGGTTTCCGCCAGCAGGGTCTTTCCCGTGCCGGTTGGCCCCACCATCAGGATATTGCTCTTGCTCAGCTCAACTTCACCGGTGGCTTTATCGTAATTGAGGCGCTTATAGTGATTATAAACCGCCACGGAAAGCACTTTCTTAGCACTCTCCTGACCAATCACATACTCATCCAGCGTTTTCTTTATTTCCTCAGGGATAGGCAGCTTNCGAGCAGTGCTTTCCGACTCCTTCTCCTGAATTTCCTCTCGAATAATGTCGTTACAGAGATCGACACACTCATCGCACACAAAGACCGAAGGTCCTGCGATTAGTTTTCTCACTTCGTGTTGGCTCTTGCCGCAAAAGGAGCAGTACANCAACTTGCCGTTGTCGTCGCCTTTGTTGTATTTGTCGTCTGACATACTTCTCTAACTACTTGATATTCATATATTAAAAATCAACGAAAACTGGTCATATTGCGCACTGGTCACGCGGGAAGTGGATGGGATTCGTGTAATCCAGCTGATCCCCTTAACTCCACTCTATGCCGCTAAAATTAAGGCATTGAGCGGTGATTGCAAGTTAAAACTGGTGTTTTAGACAGATTCCCCTTACCTACTTATTTTATCTACCCTTCGCTCGATTACTTTATCTACCAGCCCGTAAGATACGGCCTCATCGGCGCTCATGAAATTATCGCGCTCTGTATCCAGGGCGATCTGGGCTTCAGATTGGCCGGTATGTTCTGAAAGTAATATATTAAGTTTTTTTCGTATCTTTATGATTTCATTGGCTTGAATTTCTATATCAGACGCCTGNCCCTGAGCGCCNCCNCTGGGCTGATGGATCATCATTCTNGCATGAGGCAGTGCTAATCGTTTGCCAGCGGCACCACCCGCCAACAGCATAGCCCCCATGCTGGCCGCCTGTCCGATACACATGGTACTCACATCTGGCTGGATGAATTGCATGGTGTCATAAATAGACAACCCGGCAGTGACAGAGCCTCCCGGCGAATTTATATATAGATGTATGTCTTTATCGGGGTTTTCAGATTCAAGAAACAACATCTGCGCCACAATGAGGTTTGCCATGTGGTCTTCAACCNGGCCAGTCATGAAGATGACCCTATCTTTCAGTAAACGCGAATANATGTCGTAGGAACGCTCACCGCGCGCCGTTTGCTCTACAACAACTGGCACAAGTGCAGCGACGGGGTCGTGGTAACGACTTGGCATTACAGGATTTCCTCATAGCTAGACAGACCTAAGGCGCTACTTAATNGCAAACGCCCCAGCACTGCAGGGTTAGTCAATTTTGACAGCGGATAGAGTGCTCAGGCAGCTCCATCNTCCCCGGCGCNCCGGGCTTCAGGCTTAATAANCTCTTGGTAGGTTACGTGTTTATCCTCAATAACCGCTNCTTCTATTATGGAGTCAAATACTTGATCTTCAATGACAGTAGACTCTATTCCCTGCAATTGTTCTTCATTGNTGTAATACCANTTGACAACTTCGGCCGGTGATTCGTAAGTCGAAGCAATTTCCTCGATAGCCTCTCGCACCTTATCAGCATCAGCCTGAATGTTTTTCTGGCTGATCACCTCACCCAAAATCAAACCCAGCATCACCCGGCGCTTGGCCTGTTCGTGAAACAGATCATCAGGCAGCGAGCTAGGATCAAAGCCTTGGCCTCCGCCCATCTGTTGGGCAGTCTGATGCTTGAGCTGCTGAATCTCGCTGTGCACTAGGGAGGCTGGCACATCAACTTCAGTCTCAGCCAATAACGCGTCCATGACGGCGGTCTTCAGCTTGTTCCGACTGGCGGTTTTCATCTCNCGCTGCATATTGTTAGTGACTTCCTCACGAAAGGCTTCAAGTCCGCCTTCATCGACACCAAANCTCTTGAAGAATTCCTCGTCCACTTCCGGCAGNTTCTGCTCGCTAACCACGCTTAGCTTAATGTCAAACTCAACCTCTGCGCCGGCCAGCTCCTCGCTTTGATATTCATCCGGAAACTTCAGAGCCAGTGTGAATTCATCCCCTGCCGATTTACCGATCATGCCCTCTTCAAAGCCGGGGATCATGCGTTCAGAACCTATCACCAGGTTTTGACCCTCAGCCTTGCCACCAGCAAATTCTTCCCCATCTTTCTTGCCCAGGTAATCAATATTTACCATATCGCTGTCGGCGACAGGTCGCTCCGCCTCTTCCCAGGTCTGACGCTGCTTACGCAGGGTTTCAATCATTTCATCAATGTCGCTATCAGTGACATCAGCCGTCAAGCGCTCAGCCGCTACTGCTGAAAAATCAGGCAGACTGATTTCTGGGTAGACCTCAAACGTAGCGACAAACTCAAGATCATTACCCTCATCGATATTTTTTGGNTCAATTTGGGGCTGCCCNGCAGGTTTNAGACTCTGCTGATTGATGGCCTCATAGTACATTTGGCTCATCAGTTCACCGACGACTTCTTGGCGAACCCCTGTTCCAAATCTGCTTTTAACAACTTTCATGGGCACTTTGCCCTGGCGGAAACCTTTTAGGCGAATGGTCCGCGCTGCCTCCTTCAAGCGTTGGTTCACTGCCGAATCTACACGATCGCTGGGCACCGCGACGGTCATTTTCCGTTCTAATCCATCAGTCGTTTCTACTGAAACCTGCATGTTCAAACCTCGTTCAATTCAGTGTGGTCGCCAGTCTCTGCTGACGACGAACTCCTGAGTTTGTCTTTAATCGGTAAAGAGAATTCAGAATTGCTCGATACAGGAACGCGCGAAAGTAGCTGATTTCCTGCTAGGTCAAGGGGTTACGATGATTACCCGTGAGAGCGAAGAGCGAGATTTTCCCATATCGATATNGGGACTGCAACGCTTGCCGAATTGCGCAATTCCGACCAAGATGCTCACACGGATGATCGCNATCTATCAGCGGCTAATTTCTGACTTCAAGCAACNGACTCATTNACCGGTAGTATGGAAATTTATAGCAAACAATCGCAACAGGTCGTTGGCGTAATTCTGGCCGGAGGCAAGGGTATGCGCATGGGTGGCGCAGAGAAACCGCTGCAAAGTTTGCGAGGGCGAGCGCTGATTGAGTATGTGATAGACCGGGCCACCCCTCAGGTCGATGAGCTAATCCTTTCGAGCAACTCAGATCCCGCTCTGTATGCTCAATTCCAGCTCCCCATCATTGTCGATCATTTTCCCAAGCACTCCGGCCCGCTGCTGGGAATCAGCAGTGCTATGGCCTGGATTTCGGCTCGGTATACGCAAGCCGAGACAATGCCCTACCTGGCTTGCTTCGCTGCCGATGTGCCATTTTTCCCCAAGACCCTGATCGCGCAGCTTCTGCATGGCATGGTAGCAAAAGACAGCATGGTGGCGGTTGCACGACAAGCAGGTCAGCTACAACCGCTGTTTTCAATTTGGAATACAGCGAGTCGCAGCACATTGGACCAGGCTATTGTCAGCGGTGTACATGGCCCGAGGCCGCTCTTACCGGAATTGAACTCGATAACAATTGATGTGACTGCCGAGTCAGAATTTGATTTTGAGAATATTAATACGCAGCAAACGCTTCGCGCGCTGGAGCAGCGCCTGCCCAGATTCAGCAAATTTGAAGGTTATTAGCAGCGAATGCACTGTTCTGGTGACAAACTGACTGATTTGATCAGCAACTGATGGCTCAATGGGTAAAGAGGCGCATTAGTCACAGGATCTATAAAGAATAAGTTAAACGAGATGCAGCCGTGTTGCACGCTAGGGTGAATTCACTTAAAGTCGTTTTAAGGCTGAACACAGAAAACATCGGCACTGCCAATGATGAGTCGCCAGTGTTTCGCTTGTATAAGTTAATATTCCTGACCGCCAAGCCAAATCAAACTAAATAACAACAATCAAAAGATCTTGGGCTATGTCGCAATCAATTAACAATGATCAATCTGCTAGCAGTAACGTTGAGCGGACCGAAAGCGTGTTTTGTCAAAATGACCTTTGGTATTTCCGCACCCGGGAGGGGAAGGAAGTCGGGCCTTTCCGCTATCAGTCAGAGGCACAGAGCAACCTTGACTGCTTTTTGGCTGACCTGAGGGCGAGACTGCAACCAGATATCCCCGCTGAGTAATTGGCAGTTGATTCAACTGCTTGAAGCATTTTATCCTGAAAACACCTACCCCTCAGCGCTGGCGCTTCGATACACTGACGAGCGGGGCCAGAACTACTCGGACCTAAATGAACTCTTTTGCGCAAATCAAACGTTCAGTCACTATTGGCTCCGGCTATGCTAGCCGCGATATCTAGAAAAACTTGCAGTCGAAGGAAGAGCTTCCTACCCAGATTGTGTCTTTTACGGCGAAGCGCTCTAACCCTACTCTGATCCTACTGGAACATAACCTGCTGAGAGAAATTGACTTCCCGCAGTGGTAGAGTAATTTCCAGAGGCTATTTCCTCG
>NYWC01000061.1 GCA_002684935.1 Gammaproteobacteria bacterium | reverse complement strand
TTTTTATCTTAGTTTTTGGAGAATCCATGAAGGTTCTTGTTGGAGTGAAACGCGTAGTTGACGCCTATGTGCGAGTCAGAGTGAAATCAGATGGAAGCGGCGTTGACCTAACCAACGCCAAGATGGCGATCAATCCGTTCTGCGAGATTGCCGTTGAAGAAGCGATTCGCATGAAAGAAGCCGGACAGGCAGATGAGGTGATCGCTGTCTCGGTCGGGCCCACAGCCAGCCAGGAGCAAATTCGTACGGCACTGGCACTTGGCGCCGATCGCGGCATCCTTGTTGAAGCGGAAGAGGGGGCTGGACCACTTGCCGTTGCCAAGGTGCTAAAGGCAATTGTTGAAAAAGAGGGCATTGACCTCGTAATCCTCGGCAAGCAATCAATCGATACTGACAACAATCAGGTTGGTCAAATGCTTGCTGCGCTGTGTAACCTACCCCAGGGCACGTTCGCTTGTAACGCGGAAGTAAAAGACGGCAAGATTGAAGTGACTCGAGAAATCGACGGCGGTGAGCAGACAGTTTTGCTGGATCTGCCTGCTGTCATTACCACTGATCTGCGCCTCAATGAACCTCGTTATGCTTCTTTACCGAACATCATGAAGGCGAAGAAAAAGCCAATCGACACCATGACTGCTGCCGACCTCGGTGTGGAGTTGGTGTCTAACATCAAGATCGTGAGCGTGGCACCACCCGCTGAACGTTCGGCCGGCATTAAGGTTGAATCTGTCGCAGACCTGGTGGATAAACTGCGTAACGAAGCAAAGGTGATATAACGAATATGGCTACTCTAGTAATTGCTGAGCACGACAATGGCTCACTGAAAAAGGCTACCCTCAATACCGTTACTGCAGCCGCGGCGCTGGGCGACAGTGTCGATATCTTGGTTGCCGGTTCCGACTGTCAGGCCGCTATTGACGCTGCAGCCCAAATCCATGGCGTCAATAAAGTTATCGCTGCCGATAACTCTGCCTACGCCAATCAGTTGCCGGAAAATGTGGCACCTCTGGTGGCTGCTTTAGGAGGCGGATATAGCCACATTTTTGCCGCGGCTACCACAACAGGCAAGAATCTTATGCCCCGCTTGGCAGCACTTCTGGATGTAGATCAGATTTCTGACATTGTTGAGGTTCAATCTCCCGACACCTTCGTTCGCCCAATCTATGCGGGTAACGCGATGGCTACAGTCCAGTCTTATGACACTGTCAAAGTAGTCACGGTTCGAACCACAGCCTATGCTGAGGCGGAGCAGGGGGGGGCAGCGACAGTTGAATTTAGTGACCATGTCACGGATCAGTCAGTGGCGAATTTTGTTAGTGAGCAGCTTTCTGTATCCGAGCGCCCAGAGTTGACGGCTGCATCGATTATTATTTCCGGCGGCCGCGGCATGCAGGATGGTGCCAATTTTTCTCTCTTGGAAACAGTGGCTGACAAACTTGGAGCCGCGATTGGTGCGTCACGGGCTGCAGTCGATGCCGGATTTGTGCCAAATGATTATCAGGTAGGGCAAACCGGCAAGATTGTAGCTCCAGACCTTTATATTGCCGTGGGTATATCAGGCGCGATTCAACACTTGGCGGGTATGAAAGATTCAAAGGTAATCGTTGCGATTAACAAAGATGAAGAAGCGCCAATTTTTCAGGTAGCAGACTATGGTTTGGTAGCTGATCTTTTTCAAGCCCTGCCAGAACTCGAAGCCGCGCTTTAAATAATCAAAATCAGAGCAAAAAAAGCCCGGCCAGTGCCGGGCTTTTTTTGTCTGTATTCGAGCTATTCGCTAGCTGAACCTTGCTGCTGTTCAGCTAATTGTCGCTTGCGAATTTCCCTCGGATCGTTTGGTGCACGACCACTGGGNNGNGGTGTAGCCANTTTGGCTACANGTTCGGTTGCCTCAGAGGATTTTGTCTTAGGCTTGGACTCTACCTTAGGCTCGGGCTTAGATTCTGACTTAGGTTCAGCTTTAGCTTCCGTCGTAGATTCTGACGTAGTCTGGGTCTCGGGCTCAAGCTCAGGACGANACTTAGATTTGGCCTCTGACTNGGCTGGTGCTACTGNGGCTGCANCAGATTCCGGGCTGGNTTTGGCTTCAGTGCCAGCCTCACTTGATGCAGCNTGTCTTTTTCTATGTCGTGAAGGNTTCCTGCCTTTCGACGCTGACTCCTGNCNGGCANCAAGATCCTGACCCGATTCAGTTGCTTCAGACTTGTCAGCAGGATTGGCATTGCTGGCAGAAGAGTCTTGTCGGGCTGTCCCTTGCGGTGTCGGTCCAGTCTTGGCCTCAACAGATTCAGCTTTGGTCTCAGTCCGTGTGTTCTCCGTTGTAGACTCAGACGCCTCGATTTGCGCTGGTGTTGATTCAGACGTGTTAGCTGCTGGNGATATTGCAGGGTTCTCCGTTACTTGCGCAGNNNCTTCGGAGACAACTGGTGNCTCGGCAGCGACATGGGGTGCACCCTGATGCTCGCTGGCTGCTGCATCATTGACAGCTAAGTTCCCATTGACGTCATCAAGCTTTTGCNTCGCGTCATTTTCTGGACGCGAGCCACGTCTGCGCTGGGTGTTGTTTCGCGGTCTGCGTTCTCCAGAACGTCGCTTACCACCCGAGCCCTCACCGCCTTTGCCGTTTCCCGACCGTGTGTCGCCCTGCGCTNCTTTGTTGGAGTGGCCATCTCTATTGCTTCTGGCTTCGCTATTGTCTCTGCCCTCACGCTTGTCACGACCACCTCGACCTTCGCGGTTGTCCCGTCGTTGTCGCGAATCACGCTCGTTTTGCTTTTCGCCGCCTTCGCCTCTGGTAACTCTTTCGGATCTTTCAGCGTTCCTTTCTGACCGATTATCTGTGCGGACGTCTGATTTACCCTGTGGCCTACGACGCTTCTGATCCTGTGACTTCCGGCCGCCGTCGGCCTGGCGTGACTGATTGTCTTTGCGTTCACCGCGGGACTGCTGCCCACGCTGATTTCGTGAGCGATTGTTGCGTCCACCGCGGCGATTTTGCTGCCGATCTCTTGCTGCNGGTTTCTTATCTTCCTCATCACGTGAGAACAATCCAGCTATGCTGGCAANAAGCGACGCNATAAACCCTTTCTTTGGAGGAGGGGTGCGCTCGACTGGCTTACTGCTCACTGGAGGTTTCTGTACGGCAGCTTCCTGAGGCGCGTCAGGCTTAACTTTCGGAGCCTGTTCGGGTTCAGAGGTTGCATCTACCTCATAGGTTTCTGCATGTTTGTTGACACCGATGATCTCATAATGTGGAGTTTGCAGTTCAGGATTAGGAACAACAATCACCTTGGTCTTACTTTGCTCTTCGATTTCGGTAACTGCAGCNCGTTTTTCATTCAGCAGATAGGAAGACACAACCAGCGGTACAGTAACTTTTACCTCCATACTCTTCTGTTTATTAGCTTCCTCCTGAATGATGCGCAGTATGGAAAGCGCAAGGGATTCCACATCCCGAATTGAGCCTTGACCACTGCAGCGAGGACATACAATGGCATGGGTTTCGTCAAGAGAAGGGCGCAAGCGCTGGCGCGACATTTCCAACAGGCCAAACCGGGAGATTCGACCTACCTGCACCCGTGCGCGATCAGACTCAAGCGCAGCACGCATGCGGTTTTCAACTTCGCGCTGGTTGCGATTCGATGTCATGTCAATGAAGTCGATGACAACAAGGCCGCCCATGTCACGCAGGCGAAGTTGCCTAGCGATCTCATCCGCTGCTTCAAGATTGGTATTTAGCGCTGTCTCCTCGATATCGGCACCGCGGGTCGCGCGGGAAGAGTTGATATCGATGGAAATCAGGGCCTCAGTAGGGTCGATGACCACTGAGCCACCGGATGGTAGCGTGACNTCTCGTTCAAAGGCGCTCTCAATCTGGGCTTCAATTTGATAGCGGTTAAACAGAGGCAGCTTGTCATCATAAAGCTTGATGCGGTTTTCATACTGGGGCATCACCTGCTTAATGAAGCTCAAAGCCTCGGCGTGGGCCTCTTCGGTATCCAGCAAGACCTCTCCAATTTCCTTGCGCAGATAGTCCCGGATAGTGCGGATAATGACATTACTCTCCGCATAAACAAGGAAGGGGGCTGCCTTTTGGGCGCCTGCTTCCTGAATTGCATCCCATAGCGCTAGCAGGTAATCCAGGTCCCACTGTAATTCTTCATGTTCTTTCCCGACACCAGCCGTGCGCACAATCAAGCCCATACCATCAGGTATCTCCAGGGCTCTCAGTGCTTCGCGGATTTCAGAGCGATCATCCCCNTCAATTCGGCGGGATATCCCCCCCGCTTTCGGGTTGTTTGGCATTAGGACCAGATAGCGGCCGGCCAGGCTGACGTAGGTTGTGAGCGCAGCACCTTTATTGCCGCGCTCTTCCTTCTCCACTTGGACGATGACTTCTGTGCCTTCAGAAACCAGATCCTTAATGGTGGCCTTGTCACCACTGCCAAAGGAATCAGATTTGTAATACTGTCGGGCAATTTCCTTAAGTGGCAGGAAACCGTGGCGTTCTGCGCCGAAATCTACGAAGGCGGCTTCCAGGCTAGGTTCAACCCGGGTCACTTTGCCCTTGTAAATATTGGCTTTCTTCTGAATGCGTGTACGATTTTCGATGTCCAGATCGTATAAACGTTGGCCATCCACGAGGGCTACGCGGAGTTCCTCTTCCTGCGTAGCGTTTATCAGCATGCGTTTCATGTGAGTTACTTTCCTTATTCGGAGACAGCAAGCTCAGTCAGAGTCATCGAAAGGAGGCACAGTATGTGCCTGTAAAGCCGTGGACACGGCCCATGCAGCAGCGCAGGCGGAAAGCAAAAGTTAAAGCGTGATTGTTGCGCCACGGTCAGTGATCCGCAGTATCATCGTATTATCTGTGGGTATTTCTACATACCCGTTTTAACTTATTGTTTTTAATGGTAAAGCCTACTTAAATACTTGCTACGCTACCCAGCGCTTGGTCTTGTTACGGCCATTTGCGCGGATCTTCTCGAAAACTATTTCTAAGTTGCTATCTCTTCAAATGGCCGAGCAATTAGCGCTGCGGCCTTNAATAAAATTCAGTCTAAGCGAGACAGAAGCGGCTGTTTGACCGCGTGCCAACTTATTTGGCTAACTGCTCTTCTTTGAACTGTCGAAGTTCTACGCACTACGTTGACTGTCAATTCGGACCTGGTTGAGCCAGGGAAACAGGGCTAGCGATGAGATTTATCGATGGCAACTGGCCATCACATGCTGTGCCGAACGTGTTACTGCGTGTCCATTCTTGCCTCTACCACTATGAGATCGGCCAGTTTGCGCGCCAATCCAGCCTGAGCATCACCAGGTTGATTTGTAACCGGGGCCCAAGAGTAGAATTACTTCGAATATATCAGTAATGCGCACTCGACTCAATAAGCCCAGGCATTCAGGAATAAGAAATATTTCGGCAAAACAAAGGCATGCGCTGCTTTTTGCAAGAAACTGGATAGCAGCCCTCTTATTCGGAAGATCGAATGAACTTCGTGGCCTTTCACTTCCTGGGATTCCTTGATTCGAAAAATTTGCTGTGGTTAAAATAGGGCTTACGTGGCTTTGCCAATACACAGACACATAAAGCACGCGATTGGCACCGTNTTCAGCGCCAGTAATAATCAAAAATNGGCAAAGCCTGTCATTTGAATACGAATTAGCCTGAGGCTGANCCGGAACCGCGGAGGCGCTGCACAGCCCCGCAGGTGGGACTTCTGGCCAGCTTCAGGTCTTAGCAATCTATNAGGGGTGGGATTGATCGATGACCATATATTCCTATTGCCGCACTTCCGAATTGGAAGATGCGATGGAAAAAGACGAACTGGACGGAATTCTCGAGCCAGAACTTTTGGCTATGCAGACTTATTGCCTCGGCCGCAGCTGGTACATGACGGAAAGCGTCCGCGACAGTCGCTGTAACTGGAACCAGGATTTCGTCAAGCGCGAAAACGGCAAACGGCTGTTTCATGCACTTCAAGCCGGAGATATTGTGCTCTGTAGTAAGCTGGAACGCATCGTCAGTTCCAGCCAGGAAGCGGTAAAACTTATCCGGCAGCTAAGGGATAGGCAGGTTCAGTTGCACATCGTGGAGTTGAATGGCGATGTCACCGACCAGGACCTGACGGTAAATTTTACCTGGGCCGCAGCGCTATTTTCTGCCCTCGAAAAGCGCAAGTCCGCGGAGCGCATCAAGGGCGTCAAGCAGCGGCAGCGCAAACAGGGCCGCTATCTCGGCGGCAGCCGCCCGTTTGGTTACATGATTCATGAAAATGGACGACTGATNGAAAACCCCATGGAGCAGCGTGTGCTCAAGAAGATCATGGAACTCAAGAGGCAAGGCAAATCACTACGCGCGATTTCGAGTGAAGTATCCACTCCAGTGATTCCGATCAGTTTCAAAACTGTGCAGCGCCTGCTGCAACGACACTCAGACCAGGTGCAGGCTTAAACTTCAGGGCTCGGTCTGGGTCCGATCCGGGCTAACGAGCACTCGCAGCATGCTTAAACCTTTTTCACTGTTTGTTGGGCTACGCTACTCGCTGGCGCGCAANCATAATCTGCTNCTCTCTTTCGTTTCGCTTATCTCGATGCTTGGGGTGAGTCTCGGTGTGCTNATACTCATCGTCGCCATGGCGGTCATCAATGGTTCAATCACCAAGCTGAGGGACGAAGCATTGAAGTCCGTTCCCCATGTAACGGTATCGGGCAGCACCCTTAAGCAGAACTGGACAGATGTCAGGCACCTGGCCCTCAATTCAGAGTCCGTGCTGGCGGCAGCCCCTTTTATTGAAGGAGAGGCAACGATTACTCATCAGGGCGAGACTGCGTTTATCCGGGTAAGGGGAATTGACCCTAAGCTTGAGCTCTCGGTAAATGATTCTGCCCGCAGTGTATTTCAGGAACTTATCACCCAGCTGAGAGAAACCGAGAACGGAATAATTTTGGGTGCCCAGTTAGGCGGTCAGCTGAGCGTATACAGCAATACAGATGTCAGCATACTTGGTCTCCGCAGTCTCCTGGACAGGCATCTGGACGATAGCCTGGGCTTTGACGTGTTGGGTTTTGCCGATTTCGGGCTCTATGGAAATAACAACATTGCCTTGGTTAAGCTGGAAACAGCCCAAAAGCTTTTCGAAAACGATCCTGGGGTCAGCTTACAGCTTCGCTTGCGGGTCAATGATGTCGACAATGCTGGGCAAATAGCTAGCCTGGCACTGGCAGGTGCCCCGCAACTTGAAATCGCTCCCTGGAATGTAGTGCAGGCCAGTTTATTTAACGCACTCAATATGGAAAAGTTCCTAACCACATTTATGCTGCTGATGATAGTGGTCATTGGTGCAGTGAATATTATCTCCACTCTGGTCATGGTGGTTTCCGACAAGAGTGCCGACATCGCTATTCTTAGGACTATGGGCGCGAGCCGCAAGACCATAATGAAAATCTTCATTCTACAGGGCCTGGTGGCAGGGGCGGTTGGCACCGGAATTGGTGCCGTGCTTGGGATAGGGCTCGCGAATAATATTACGAACATCAGTCTGGGTCTGGAGCGCTTTATTAATTCAACATTCGAAGGAGCAAATATCTACTTGCTCTCTCACCTAGAGACTGAAGTCAATTTTATGGAAGTTTCTGTAGTATGCGTACTGGCGCTGCTGGTGTGCTTTCTTGCAACGCTCTATCCGGCTTATCGAGCCAGCTGTGTCCAACCAGCAGAAGTACTGCGATACGAATAGGGGAAACTGGATAGCGCCTATGACCATAGTCATCGAATGTAAAAATATACACAAGATTTATAATGAAGGTCCGCAGAACGTAGAAGTGCTAAAAGGTGTTTCCCTGCAGATCAAAGCAGGGGAACAAGTGGCAATTGTCGGCAGTTCTGGTTCCGGCAAAACCACCTTGCTAAATATGCTGGGTGGCTTGGACCTGCCCAGCAGTGGTCAAGTGCTGGTGGCGGGCAAAGACCTGGCAACCGTGAACGAAACTGTGCGCGGTCAGCTNCGCAACAAATTTCTTGGATTCGTTTACCANTTCCACCATTTGCTCAATGAGTTCACGGCTGCCGAAAATGTAGCTATGCCGTTATTGATTGCGGGTTTGGCCACTGCGGAAGTTGAGGAACGCAGCCAGAGTATGTTGGCGAGAGTGGGTCTGGCAGAAAGAGCTAGCCATAAGCCAGCGGAGCTATCCGGCGGTGAGCGCCAGCGGGTTGCGATTGCGCGCGCCCTGGTAACTGAGCCGGCCTGTGTCTTACTGGATGAACCCACCGGCAACCTCGACCGNGGCACNGCTCTGGAAATTCAGGCACTGATGGCCGATTTGAATGAGAAGCTNAGTATCAGTTTCGTTATCGTGACNCATGAGGAAGCATTCGCTGGAACACTTGGTCGCAAGCTGGAACTCAGGGGCGGAGTCCTGCATGGGTAGNNCAGGTGCTCCGCTTTCCCGTTTTATTGCACTTCGCTATGTAAGCGTTGGCAAGCGCAGCCAGCTGGTTTCCTTTATGTCTTCTATTGCAGTTCTGGGGCTCGCACTCGGTGTGGCAATTNTGATTACCGTTCTTTCGGTAATGAANGGATTCGATCGTGAAATGCGCGATACCATACTCGGGATCGTGCCACACCTCACTATATCTTCGGAAGAAAATCTGGGCACTGAGAACTGGGCGGAAATTGCCGCTTTGATTACCAGTAATGCGGAAGTTTCTTCGATTNCTCCAGCTATACAGGTTGCCGGGATAGCGGCAACGGATTCTGGTAATCGAGGCATCCTTATTAACGGTATTGATGCAGCAACNGAGGCGGAAAGCTCTGAAATAGCCAATTTTTTCATCAAGGGCNATCTTGCGTCACTTGATAATACGCNATGGGGANTTGTCATTGGTCAAGCGCTTGCNCAGCAGCTNGAAGTGGGAGTGGGNGAGCGGGTCACGCTGTATTCCTCCTCCATCGCTATTAATCCCCTGACACCGCTGGCAATTTTTCGCGGTTTCGATGTCGTCGGTATTTTTAGAGTGGGCACCCAAGATCTGGATTCCTCTTTTGCCATGATCAACCAATCCGCTGCGCGAGCACTATTCCGCCTGCGTACTCCCCACAANGCTTTGCGGCTNCGGATTGAGAATGTACTGGCGGCAGATTCAATTGCAATGGATCTNGACCGCAGCTTACCGCGCTCTGTCACCATACAAAGCTGGACCCGCCAACTCGGCGCAATTTACGACAACATTAGATTTTCCCGAAATATAATCAGCTTCATGCTTTGGTTACTGGTCGCAGTAGCGGCCTTCAATCTGGTCGTGAGTCTGGTCATGATTGTCCGTGACAAACGTGCAGACATCGCCATACTGCGGACCCTGGGGGCCAGTCCCGGTACGGTCACCAGAATTTTCATGTGGCAAGGTAGTNTTATTGGCTTCATGGGCATAGCGCTGGGAGTCGCATTAGGAATNGTNGGTGCCCTCAATATAACTGACTTTGCCCGCTGGATTGAAATACAGTTTGACTTGCAGTTGCTCAATGCCGATGTCTACCCTATTGATTTTCTGCCTTCCCAGATCAGCGCTACAGATATACTCGGAGTGGTAGCCGGTGTATTTACTCTAGTCTTTGCTGCCACCATCTATCCTGCTAGCCGCGCAGCGGCCGTGCAGCCGGCAGCAGCCCTTCGCAACGATTGATAATCAGCATTGGGCAGATCATGCCGCCCCTCTGAGTAAATCGGCCGAATATTCGTCAAATCGTCAGCTCGCCCCTACAGCTGTGCTTATCGTCGACCACTAGCGCAGTGATACTTCTTCGGGTTATTCGCTGTTAAAAACCACGTCGCCGCAATATGGCATATTCAGTGCAAGATATTGCAATGGTTTTGGCCATCCAGATCAGCGCGCTCTGAAGCGATTCATCAGCCTGGACATCTCCACACTGGCCAGATTTGGGGCCGGTATGGTTCCCTTTGAGCTGACAGATTCCAATATAGTCAGCCCCCTGAAGCCTATCGCTGTAGCAGTCGTCATTACTGGTCCTGGTCAGGCAATCGCGAGCTGTGCCGATACCCCTTAAGATTGGGTCCGAAAACTGCAGCTAGGAACCCTGTTGTAAACTTTTCGCCTGTTGCAGGGAGATCTGGCGTGGTAGAAATTGTACAAGCTGGTGGTTGGCTGATGATGCCGATCATATTGTGCTCAATTGTTGCAATCGCGATTATTATCGAACGTTTTTGGACCCTGGGAGCGGCCCGGATTTCACCGAAATACGTGCTGGCGCAGGTATGGACCTGGTTAAAAAATAACCAGCTTGATTCCACAAAGCTGCGCGAGCTGCGCCTGTCTTCGCCCCTCGGGCAGATTCTGTCTGCCGGGTTAATTAACTCGAAATATGGCCGCCATGCCATGATAGACAGTATCGAACAGGCTTCTTCCCAGGTAATCCATGATATGGAGCGCTATCTCAATACCCTGGGGACCATTGCCGCGGTCACGCCGCTGTTAGGCCTTCTCGGTACGGTAGTGGGTATGATTCGTGTATTCAGTGAGATCATGCTGCAGGGTACCGGAAACGCCAACGCTTTGGCTGGCGGGATATCAGAAGCCCTAATCACTACCGCTGCGGGGCTTACTGTCGCTATTCCTACCTATATGTTTCACCGCTTCTTTTTGCGGAAAGTGGATTCTCTGGTTTTGAATCTTGAACAGGAATCCATCAAACTGGTAGATGCGCTGCACAGCGATCGCCGTGTTGAGATTAAAAAGTAGGGGTTAATCGATCGTCTCACGCGCTTGCGCCGAAGGCAGACCAACAGTCATGAAATTTAAACGTAGCAGACGGGATGAGCCAACTATCAACCTGACGCCGCTGATTGACGTCGTGTTTTTGCTGCTTATCTTTTTCATGGTGACGACTACCTTTAACCGCGANACCCGTCTTCTGGTGAATTTACCTGAGGCCAATGCCGAAACGNCAGAGAATAAGCCACAGCAAATCGAGATTATCGTGGCNCGAGATGGCNTGTATTCAATTAATGGGCACAAAATGGTTAATAGCCGCGTTGAAACTGTCATGCGCGGCCTGGATCTTGAGTCCGGCGGAGATCGCAGTCTGCCAATCATATTGGTTGCTGATGCTGAAGCGACTCATCAGTCGGTAGTGACCGCAATGGATGCGATTGGTCAGGCTGGTTTCACGCGCCTGAACATCGCGACCCAGCGCACCGAGGAGGGCACCGCAGCGCCTGCGGTAAATTAATGGCCACCAAAAACTTGCCAGAGTCGACCAACCCGGGTTGGGCACTTTATAAACGCCTGTTGAGCTACGTCATTCAGCATAAGCTGGTTATGGCGGTCGGCCTGATTGGCTTTGTGATTTTTGCGGCATCCGGACCCGCTGCCACGCAATGGTTGGGCTGGACGCTGGATTCCATCAACTCCGAGAACTATGAAGAAGCTCGTATCCTGAGCCCACTGTTCTGCATTGCTATCGCATTCACGCGCGGACTAGGCTCGTTCATGGGTGGGTACTCCATGGCCAACCTGGCCCAGCGTGTCATGCACCGGCTTCGCTTTGAGCTCAATGCTAAGTTAATGAAGCTGTCTGCAACTTTCTTCGATCAACATACCAATGGGCGGCTTGTGTCAAAAGTAACCTATGACGTCCAGCAGGTTGCGGGTGCCGCCAGTGAGGCTATTACAGTTGTTTTTCGCGAGGGGCTGACGGTTGTTTTCTATCTTACCCAGCTCTTTCTGATTGACTGGCAACTCACGCTGACCTTTCTGATAATTGCGCCAGTAGTCGGCTCTATTGTTTCACTCGCATCAAAGCGCTTCCGCCGTTATAGCTCGCAGATGCAGGATTCCATGGGAGAAGTAACCCAGATCACTAATGAGACTATCAAAGGGCAGCGAGTGATTCGGACTTTCAGTGCCGAGGACTATGTCAATGACAGGCTTTTTGCAGCCAGCGAGCGCAACCGCCTCCAGAACATGAAGATGGAGTTGACCCGGAATGTCAGCACGCCGCTAGTGCAGATGATTGTAGCCATGGCGCTGGCCTTCCTGGTCTGGTTGGCGATGTCGCCAGATTTTTTCGCTGGTCGAACGCCCGGGGAATTTGTCATATTTTTAAGCGCGGCGGGCCTGTTAGCCAAACCGATTCGTCAACTCACCCAGGTTAATGCAGTTATCCAGCGTGGTATCGCGGCATCTGCCAGCATTTTCGCGCTGTTAGATGAAGCACCAGAAACAGACGAGGGCACTTATGCAAAACGTCGAGTAGATGGCAAGTTGGAATTTCGCCATGTGGGTTTCTCCTACTGGGAGGACACTCCGGCTTTGAAAGATGTTTGTCTCGTTGCAAAACCAGGGCAGACAATCGCCTTTGTGGGCAAATCAGGCAGCGGCAAATCCACTTTAGTGAATTTAATCCCTCGCTTTTATCAATACGGCGAGGGCCAGATACTGCTTGATGATGTGGAATTGGACAATTATAAGCTCGACAACCTGCGTCAGCAGATCTCCCTAGTGACGCAGCAGGTTGTGTTGTTTAACGGCACTGTGGCTGAAAATATTGCATACGGCGACAGCAGTATTCCCCGTGCGGCGATTGAGGAAGCCGCTGAGGCTGCCCATGCTATGGAGTTTATCGATCAGCTGGCAGCAGGACTCGACACGCAGGTTGGTGATGATGCCAGCCTGCTTTCCGGAGGACAGCGTCAGCGTATTGCTATTGCTCGGGCGCTGCTCAAGAACGCACCAATTCTAATTCTCGATGAAGCTACTTCAGCACTGGACTCCGAATCAGAGCAGCATATACAAGCCGCTCTGCAGAAACTTATTAAGGGCCGCACAACCTTTATCATTGCGCATCGGCTCTCAACCATTGAAAATGCTGATCTAATCGTGGTGATGGAGCAGGGCAGGCTTATCGAGACTGGTACTCATGCTGACCTCATGACTCTGGNCGGACATTACTGCCGCCTGCAGCGACTGCAGTTCTCAGAAAACGAAAACTGATCTGTTCTATGGATTTTATTGTTAAGGCCTGGTACGAAAAGTCGCCCTGGTTATGGTTGCTATGGCCATTCAGTCTTTTGGTGCGCTTTTTGGCTAGTTTGCGCAAGAGATCACTAAAAAAGGGGCAGGAGGCACATCTTGTATGCCCTGTCATAGTGGTTGGCAATATCACCGTAGGCGGCACTGGTAAGACGCCATTGCTCATTAAATTGGCTTTCCATTTGCAGGCGCAAGGCTTCTCACCTGGTATTATTAGTCGCGGCTACAAGAGCGCATCCAGTTCTTATCCATTGATGGTTACTGCAAGGACCCCGGTTAATATTGCCGGCGACGAGCCTAGACTGATCGCCCAGAAGACACAATGCCCAGTGGTAATAGACCCTAACCGCCTCAATGCCCTCAATTACCTGATTGAGCATACCCAGGTTAATGTTGTGCTGAGTGATGACGGGCTGCAACACTATCCCTTACCACGCAGTTTCGAGATTTGTGTGCTGGATGGTGAACGTCTCTTTGGCAATGGCCTGTGTCTACCAGCCGGTCCTTTGCGAGAGTCTATTTCACGGATTCGAGAGGTGGATGCAGTGGTGTTGAACGGCGAACCATCTGAATCATCAGCAGAATTAGAGGGCGCTCAAATCATGTCATTGCAGCCCAAATTTCTGGTGCACATGCAAAGCGGTAACAAGAAACCGTTTGCTGGGGCCCCATTCAAAATGGGGACAAAGATCCAGGCAGTTGCTGGTATCGGTAACCCCGGACGATTCTTCGCTCTGCTGGATACCTTACCATATGCTGTCACGGCGTTCCCGTTCCCCGACCACTACCAATATCGGCGCGCGGATTTTAGCTCGCCTCCCTTTGACGCCAATCAGCCCATCGTCATGACAGAAAAAGATGGGATAAAATGCGAGTCTTTTGCAGATGATCGGCTTTGGACCCTGGACGTCGCAGTCAAGGTCCCTGAGGATTTACTGGAGACAGTAACTAACCATGTGCGGGAATTTGGTCGTGATTGACACGGCATTTCCATTATTGGCGAGATCGCCCTACCATTCGATTGACTGAGCAACTGTCCATGTTAGATAAGAAACTTCTCGAAATTCTTGCCTGCCCCATTTGCAAAGGCGACCTGAGGTATGAAAAAGACCAGCAGGAATTGATTTGCTTGCCAGACAAGCTGGCCTTTCCGGTGCGCGACGCGGTGCCCGTCATGCTCTCAGAAGAAGCCCGCCACATTGGTCCTGATGAAGAGGAAAGGTATCGTTGAGGAGCTTCAAGGTCGTTATCCCAGCGCGCTACGCCGCTCAGCGATTACCCGGCAAACCACTGTTGGATATTCAGGGCAAACCCATGTTGCAGCACACCTGGGAGCGCGCCTGCGAAAGTGCCGCGGGTGAAGTCGTGATTGCAACGGATGATCCGCGTATTCTGGATGCTGCGTTGAACTTCGGCGCTGCGGCGCAGATGACCTCTGATGTTCATCGCTCCGGTACTGATCGAATTCAGGAAGTCGCCTCAGCCAGGCAATGGAGTGCCGACACCATTGTGGTTAATGTGCAGGGAGACGAGCCGCTGATCCCGCCCCGTGCCATCAACCAGGTCGCTGAAAATCTGTCCCGGCACCACAAAGCGGGCATCGCCACGCTTTGCGAAACTATTAAAGAGCAATCTGAAATTAACAACCCCAATGCGGTCAAGGTGGTGTTTGANAAGCAGAGTTATGCCCTGTACTTCAGCCGCGCAGCAATTCCTTACGCAAGCCCTGATGCTGATGAACACCCGAGCGAACTTTATCATCGCCATGTGGGGATTTACGCCTATCGGGTTCAGGTTCTCAATGATTTTGTCAACTGGTCTCCGGCGGCATTAGAAATAACCGAAAGGCTTGAGCAACTGCGAGCCCTCGCAGAGGGCGTGAAGATACATGTTGCAGTGAGTGCTGATTCCATGCCGGCGGGAATNGATACAGTAGAAGATCTTGAAACGGTGCGCCAGCANCTGGCCGTTGATTCATGAGTGCAGCNGGTACTGCNAAAAGCAAGTCTCAAAATCAGTCCCCAGCCCANCCTGTGGTCCGCTTACTCATGGTCTGTCTCGGCAATATTTGCCGCTCGCCGACAGCACANGGTGTGATGGACNAGCTTATCGCAGATAGAGGCTTGCAAGAGCTTATTGAGGTGGATTCTGCTGGCACTGGCAGTTACCACATTGGTGAGTTTCCAGATACCCGTGCCGCAGCAGCAGCCCGAAATCGAGGCTATGATCTTAGCGGACAGCAAGCACGACAAGTAACTGAAACGGATTTCATAGCGTTCGACCATATTTTTGCCATGGACAACAGCAACCTGNCTAGCCTGCGTGGCGGCTGTCTGGCAGAGCACCNNCAGAAGCTCAAGTTACTGTTGGAATTCTCCAACGCAGGCTACGATGAGGTTCCGGACCCTTACTGGAGCGGAGAAGATGGCTTTGAGCTGGTGCTGGATCTGGTTGAGGATGCCTGCTGTGCCTTGTTGGACTTTGTCGCCGCCGATATCCGGGAGCGCTAAGCAGCATCTCCATGGTCATCGAAGAGAACGCCAGCCTGAAGCACCACAATAGTTTTGGCATTAATGCCAATGCGGCTTATCTGTCAGCAGCAACTTCCCAGCGAGAGCTGGTCGATGCCCTGGATTTTGCCGACGCCAAGCGAATCCCCGTGTGCATATTAGGTGAAGGGACCAATGTGCTGTTTACGCGCGATTACCCTGGTCTGGTTGTGCAGATGGCCATGACTGGCGTCGAACTTGATCATGACAGTGCTCGGGTTAAGGTTGCTGCCGGTGAGAACTGGCACCGTTTGGTTGAAACTTGTATGAGGAATCAGCTCCATGGGCTTGAAAACCTCGCTTTGATT
>NYWC01000060.1 GCA_002684935.1 Gammaproteobacteria bacterium | reverse complement strand
GGGCCTGACCGGCAGATCGCTGCTGGCTCTGGTTCTGTTGGCAGTTTTTCAGGTATCGTTGGCACAGGATTATGTCTGGGCTCCAGACTTTCCTGTTGGCTCCGCAATGCCTGAGATAGCGGCCGAAGATCAGAATGGCGAACTGCGTAGCCTGGATGATCTAACAGGTGAGAACGGCATGCTGTTCATGCTCAGCCGTTCTTTTGACTGGTGACCATTCTGTAAAGCTCAGCTCGTGCAGCTGACAGATATTGCAGACCAGTTTGAAGCTATGGGCATTTCCGTGGTTGCCATGACATTCGATTCGGCTGAAATGCTGAAGAGTGTCGAAGAAGATCAGGGCATAGAATTTACGCTGCTCCACGACGAGGATATCACCCACGTTAATCGCCTCGGCATCCTTAATGACATAGATTTTGAGCCTGACCATAGATTTTATGGAGTGCCGCATCCGGGTATATTTCTAGTTGATCCTGATGGCACAATTCAGGCGAAATTTGCCGAGGAGGGCTACCGAACCCGACCCGATTTTGCCAATGTGCTGGAAGCAGCGGCAGAACTTTAAAGCCCCAAACGGCAGATAAAAAAGCGGGTAGTAAAGGCTGCCTGCTTTTTCCCCATACGACGACAGATAAGGCTAAAGCCAGGAGAGCGACATGTCCCGTTATCTGCTCCTTTCCGCGCAGCGGCTCTGCTTGCATTTAACTATTTGCCAAATTGACATCTAATAGCACTACAATAACTACTTGAAAATTTAGTATCTGCCCCGGTACCTTTATCTAGTGCTTCCTACTTTATTATTTTTAACTTCGCTCAGGCGAAATCGATGCCTTGCGGCCTGTACGCTGGTTCTGGTTTTATTTGGGTGCCTTTTCATCACCCCGGCTCTCGCCCAGTCGCGGTTTGAGATTCCTCGAATAACGGCAGCCCCCACTATCGATGGTGAGGTGCAGAGCAGTGAATGGCAGCAAGCCCTTTCTATAGAGATCAATATTGAGACTGAACCGGGTGAGAACACAGCCGCTCCAGTGGCAACCAAAGGGCTAGTCATGGAGGACGGTGAAACGCTATACGTGGCGTTTATCGCTCAGGACCCTGACCCGGACCAGATCCGCGCATTTTATCGTGACCGCGACCTGCTCTGGGACGATGACTGGGTTGCTGTGATACTGGACACCTTTAATGATGAGCGCCGAGCCTTCGAGTTTTATACCAACCCAGTTGGTGTNCAGGCAGATGATATTTGGGACGACGTTAATCAGCGCTCCGACGAAGCATGGAATGCAATNTGGGATAGTGCAGGCCAAATTACCGATTTTGGGTACACGGTAGAGATGGCTATACCACTCAAGCAATTGCGCTTCACGCCCCAGCAAGGCTCGCAGACCTGGGGCATCAACTTGCAGCGCTATTACCCACGCGATCGCGAGACTCAGCTTTCAGACATCCCGATAGATCGAAACGTCTCGTGCTACCTGTGCCAGGTAGCAAAAGCCAGCGGCTTTGCTGAGCTGGAACCCAGCATGAACCTGATTCTTATTCCCACTCTAGTCGCCGCTGCCAACGAGACCCGCGACCCGGCTAACGGAGAATGGATTGGTGGAGACGTCGATCCTCAAACCAGTTTCGATGTGCGCTGGGGAATTACGCAAGACACATATTTCAACGCTACCATTAATCCAGATTTTTCCCAGGTAGAAGCAGACGTTGCCCAACTGGATATTAACCAGACTTTTAGCCTGTTCTTCCCTGAGCGACGCACATTCTTTCTCGACGGTGCTGATTACTTCGACACTTTCCGTAATCTGGTTTACACCCGCAATATCGCTAACCCGGACTACGGCGCCAAGATTACCGGCAAGAATGGACCCCACACATTCGGCATATTGGCCGCAAATGATGAGACTACCAGCTTTATAATCCCGCAAAGCCTGAGCTCACGCATTGCCAGCCTGGGTGAGCAAAAGAGCGACGTGGCTATCGCGCGCTACCGCTATGACATTTTCCAGAATTCGACCCTAGGCGCCCTGGTAACAAACCGGGAAGGTGATNGTTANAGCAACCGGGTAAGCAGTCTTGATGCAACCCTGCGCCCAACTGAGCAGGACACGATCTACATCCAGGCCATGCACTCCGAATCGGAGTATCCCCTGCAAATCCAGGAACGTTTCAACCAGGCAGCAGATCTCAGCGATTCCAGCACCGTCATCGAATACCAGCATAACGATAGAAATTGGGACTGGCGCTTAGGTCACTATGACTGGGGCAAAGACTTCAGGGCCGACCTCGGTTTTATCAATCGCGTGGANTACATCTACCAGGTTGCCACGGTCGGACATACCTGGTGGTGGGGTGGCGACAGCTTCTTCAATCGCATTCGTCTCGCNGCAGACTATGATCGCACTGAAGATCAATCGGGTTTGTTGCTGGAAGAAGAAACCGAGTTTTTCCTCAACATGAANGGACCGCTTCAGTCCTCGCTGTTTGGCTTGTTTGGCGGCAGCAAGACTTACTGGAATGGCCAATATTTTGATGAGCAGTTCAACAATCTAAACCTCAGTTTCGTGCCCCTGCCAAANCTGCAAATAGGCATGAATATGCGGGTCGAGGACGTTGTTGATTTTGCCAATACCCGGCTCGGACACTCCCGACGCTTTCGTCCTGAAATCCGCTATCAGTTCGGGCGCCACCTGCAGCTGGACCTGGAGCACACAATCCAGAAATTTGACGTGGATGGAGGCCGCCTGTTTACGGCGAACCTGACCAACTTCCGCACGACGTATCAGTTTAATAACCGCAGTTTCCTGCGCGTCATCGTGCAGTTGGATGACCGCGAACGGAATCAGGACCTCTACACGTTCCCAGTGGATAGTGTTAATAAAGAGCTGACCACCCAACTCCTTTACAGCTATCGGGTCAATGCGGCCACGCGCTTCTTCGTGGGCTACTCTGATGCGGGCTTTCAGGACGACAGCCAGGATTCAATCTACCGGACCAACCGCAGCTTTTTC
This sequence comes from Gammaproteobacteria bacterium, assembly GCA_002684935.1. Lineage (GTDB taxonomy): Bacteria > Pseudomonadota > Gammaproteobacteria > Pseudomonadales > Pseudohongiellaceae > UBA9145. The sequence goes on along the minus strand of NYWC01000060.1, from coordinate 6,146 downwards.
GCCAAGTTCAGCTACGCCTGGCAACCCTGAGCCAGTCCACTCATTTNNTGANAGCAATTTGAAGTTTTTACTGAACTTTGTGCAAACCNTNTCGTCTGCCCACCGTCCAAATTAATAAGACGTTATTGCGGGCATTGAGGCAAATGCCATCATCCAATCGCTGAATAATCCGTCTAACGGAGACACTAAGCAGAGTCAGCTTGCCATGCGGCGCCGTCCGGGCGCTGGGTGACACTAATTTGGGCACGGCAGTAGATCCGGTTTATGCCGCCTACCGCGATAACGACAATGAACTGGGGCGTCGCGGCGTGGTTCGGGCCCTGAGACGGCTGGAAGAATTCCCTGCCGCTCAGGATGCCATGCTTGAAATCCTAGAAGACCGCCTGAATCAGACAGAAACGCAGTGAAGCCATGGAAGTCCCGCAAGACCTCGTGTTCTGACTAGCCCAACAGTCAAGCCCAAAGCTGTCATTGGCGTCGAGTGGCGGGTAAAATGCCCGTTCTTTTTGACCGACCAGAAGTAGGCAGCTTTGGGACAACGTACCCCCCTCTATCAGAAACATTTGGACGCAGGCGCGAAAGTCGTCGATTTCGCGGGCTGGGATATGCCCATCAATTATGGATCTCAGATCGAAGAACATAATCAGGTCCGCACCGCGGCCGGTGTCTTCGATGTCTCCCACATGACCGTGGTCGACGTAGCGGGTAATGACGCCTGTGACTATTTACGGCATTTGCTGGCCAATGATGTTGCCAAGCTTGACGAAGCGGGCCGAGCGCTCTACAGCGCGATGCTCAAACCTGACGGCGGCGTTATTGATGACCTGATCGTCTATCGCACGAGTTTCGGCTATCGCGTAGTCGTGAACTGTGCGACCCGGGATAAAGACCTGGCCTGGATGCAGGAGCAGACCACGGGTTTTGAGGCGACAGTGAATGAACGGCCGGAGCTGGCGATACTTGCCGTGCATGGCCCCATCTCGCATGAAAAGGCCATTGGTCTGCTGGATGCGAACAAAGCTGAAACCGTGGGCACGCTGAAAAATTTCCGCGGCGCGGAGCTGGGAGACTGGTTCATTGCGCGCACCGGCTACACCGGCGAAAAAGGCCTGGAATTCATTTTGCCGGCTGCCGACGCGCCTGCCCTCTGGGATCAACTCCTGGCAGTAGACGTCAAGCCAGTTGGACTCGGCGCCAGGGATACCCTGCGGCTAGAGGCCGGCATGAATCTCTATGGCCAGGATATGGATGAAACCACCTCACCAATTGTGTCAAACATGGCCCAGACCATTGCCTGGGAACCAGAAGACCGCGATTTCATTGGCAGAGCAGCCGTTACCGAACAGCTAAATCAGCAGGGACAGGGCGCGCTGCCAGCATTAACCGGTCTGGTTCTGGAGGAGCGTGGCGTGCTGCGTGCGGGCCAGAAAGTGATCACTGACCAGGGCGAAGGCGTCATCACCAGCGGCAGCTTTTCGCCCACATTGAAGCATTCAATCGCATTAGCTAGAATCCCGATAGATAGCACTTCCTGCGAGGTTGAGCTGCGAGGCAAGCCTACTCCCGTGAGAATCGTGCAGCCCAATTTCGTGCGCTTCGGCAAGAAAGTATTCGAATAATCCGGCACACTGTCACAGCAGGCGCCCCATTTCAGAGGACTCCCCATTGACCAAAATCATCGATGATCTAAAGTACGCTGCATCCCATGAGTGGGTCAGTGTTGATGACAACGGCATTGCCACCGTCGGCATCAGCGATCACGCCCAGGAAGCACTCGGGGACATCGTATTTGTAGAATTACCGGAGCCCGGCACCACAGTGAACGCCAAAGACGAGGTATCAGTCGTTGAATCTGTGAAGGCTGCATCGGACGTATACAGTCCAGTATCAGGCGAAATAACCGAAATCAACGAAGCATTACTGGACGCGCCAGAAACCGTTAACGCCAGCCCCTACGACAACGGCTGGTTCTTCAAAATCGCCATCGGCGAAGAAGCCGATCTGGATGAGCTGATGGATGCCGAAGCCTATTCGGATCATTGCGGCGACGAATAGCGCGCAAGCGCCGCAAAACCGTCCTAATGTAAAACTTTTGTGTGGATCAGGCGCAGTCTGATCCACCTTACCTTTTTCTAGAGTGAAGCGAATACATGTCTACCAAACAAGGCTCTCTTCTATCAAATTCCAAAGCCATACCAAGCCTCGAATCCCTGCAACACCGGGGTGAATTTATCGAACGCCACGTAGGCCCGGATCAAGCTGGTATCCAGAGCATGCTGGGTGAACTTGGGCTGGAATCACTGGACCGGCTTATTGAAAAGACTGTGCCTGCTGCCATCGCGCTAAATCGGGCCCTCGATCTGCCGGCAGCGATGAATGAAGAGACTGCGCTGGGAAAGTTGAAGGCAATGGCCGGCAGTAATCAGTCGTCACGCTCATTTATCGGGCTTGGTTACTACGACACCTACACCCCCAATGTCATTCTTCGTAACGTGCTAGAAAACCCGGGCTGGTATACCGCCTACACGCCATACCAGCCAGAGATTTCTCAGGGCCGCCTGGAGAGCCTGTTGAACTACCAGCAGATGGTGCTGGATCTTACCGCCATGGAGCTCGCCAACGCCTCTCTACTTGACGAAGCTACCGCAGCAGCGGAAGGCATGGCGCTCGCCAAGCGTGTGAGCAAGAATCGAAACGCCAACAAGTTTTTTGTGGATGCCGGCTGCTTCCCACAGACTATCGATGTGATTAAGACTCGGGCCGAGAGCTTCGGCTTTGAACTGGTAATCGGTGGTTTTGATCAAGTCGACAAATCTGAACTGTTCGGCGCCATATTCCAATACCCTTCCATGCTGGGCGACGTTTCGGACCTCAGCGAGGCTGTCGAGCAACTGCATAGCCATAAGGCAATCGCAATCGTAGCGGCTGACTTGATGAGTCTCACCCTGCTCAAGCCGCCAGGCGAAATGGGCGCTGACGTCGTGCTCGGCAGCACGCAGCGGTTCGGCGTACCCATGGGTTATGGTGGGCCGCACGCGGCCTATTTCGCAACCCGTGATGATTACAAACGTGCAGTTCCTGGTCGCATCATTGGCGTTTCAAAAGACGCCCGCGATAAGCAAGCCTACCGCATGGCACTGCAGACCCGTGAACAACATATCCGGCGCGAGAAGGCTAACAGCAATATCTGTACCGCTCAGGTGCTACTTGCCAANATTGCTGCATTTTACGCCATGTACCATGGCCCGACTGGATTGCGCCGTATCNCCAGCCGCATTCACCGACTTACTCAAATTCTTGCTATTGGCCTGCAGAGTAAGGGCATCAAGCTTGATAACGAAACCTATTTCGACACGCTGACGCTTGCAGTTTCTGAAGATGAAGCCATGCAAATTGTAGAGCGCGCAAGTGAAGCCANTATCAATNTGCGGCTGGATCGAATCGCCAGTCATCAGACCATAGGTGTCAGCCTGGACGAATGCACAAGCGAAGCAGAAATCGCAGCGCTGTGGCAGGTTATTATCGGCAAAGAAAGTGCCTCACTTTCGGTAGCCGACATCGACAAACAGATAGAAAGCGGCGCAGTGGGGCCAGTTGTCCCAACTACGCTTGAGCGCAAAACTGNCTATNTNACCCACCCTGTCTTCAATCGNTTTCATAGCGAAACNGACATGATGCGTTACCTCAAGCGGCTNGAAAATAAGGATATTTCNCTTACCCATTCCATGATTGCGCTGGGTTCATGCACCATGAAACTGAATGCAGCTGCCGAAATGATTCCAGTGACGTGGCCAGAGTTTTCCAAACCGCATCCCTTTACGCCAGTTGACCAAATGCAGGGCTACCAGAAAATGATCCAGGAGCTGGAGCATATGCTGGAAGAGATTACCGGTTTTGATGCCGTCAGTATGCAGCCCAACTCCGGCGCCCAGGGTGAATACGCTGGCCTGCTGGCGATTCAAAAATACCTCGACGGTAGCGGCGAAACGCAGCGCAATATTTGCCTGATTCCCACTTCGGCGCACGGAACNAACCCNGCAAGTGCCCAGATGATTGGCATGAAAGTNGTGCTGGTTGCCTGCGACNACGACGGCAACATCGATATTGCAGACCTCAGGTCCAAGGCCGAAGAGCACAGTGAAGNGCTGGCGGCGCTGATGATCACTTACCCCTCCACCCACGGCGTCTATGAAGAATCGGTGAAAGACATCTGTCAGGTGATTCATGATCACGGTGGCCAGGTTTACATGGATGGCGCCAATTTNAATGCACAGGTGGGCGTGGCCAAACCAGCAGANATTGGTGCCGACGTCTCTCACGTCAACCTGCACAAGACTTTCTGTATTCCGCATGGGGGCGGTGGTCCAGGTATGGGCCCCATCGGTGTAAAAGCCCACCTCGCGCCCTACCTGGCGAATCATGCCTTGATTGAATTGGAAGGACCTAATACAGGTAACAGCGCTGTGTCGGCTGCGCCCTGGGGTAGCAGCGGCATCCTGCCTATTTCATGGATGTACATAACCATGATGGGTGCCGAAGGTTTGCTGGAAGCTACGCAAGTCGCAATTCTTAACGCGAACTATATTGCGGCCAAGCTGGCCCCTCATTATCCCGTGCTCTATACCGGTCGCGGCGGCATGGTTGCCCATGAATGTATTATTGATATGCGTCCACTGAAACAGGCCTCTGGCATCACCGAAGAGGATATCGCGAAGCGCCTCATGGACTATGGTTTCCATGCACCAACCATGTCATTCCCAGTTGCTGGGACCTTGATGATCGAGCCGACGGAAAGTGAGTCTAAAGAAGAGCTGGATAAGTTCATCGCGGCGATGATCAAGATTCGCGAAGAAATTGCCCAGGTGGAGTCGGGTCAGCTGGATGCAGAGAACAATCCGCTGAAACATGCTCCCCATACTATCGAGGATCTATTGGATGATATTTGGGAGCGGCCTTACACCAAGGCTCAAGGTGCTTATCCGATGGGTGGGAGCGTTGACTCGAAGTATTGGCCAAGCGTCAACCGAATCGATAACGTCTATGGTGACAGGAATCTTTTCTGCGCCTGCCCGGCATTAGAAAGCTACGAAGAAGCTTAGCTCTTACTGTCCATGTGCGAGTTGCGCATCTTGCGCAACCTGTCCATTTGAGTCTGAATATTTTCCAGCCGCTCGTTGATTTCCCGTTTCAGCGTTGCATTAGCCATTGCAGTGGGGAGCTCAGTTGCTGCGTCACCTCTCTGGCGGCCTCTTCAACGCTTTGACCAGCTTGCCTGTTCGGCTCAATAAGGGGCCACAGCTGAATCCGATTGGCGTCGCCCACACTAAAGTTAAGCAACGGCAGGTTGGGCGTTCTGTTGGAAATCGCCATCAGAGCAGGGCCAACTGGAAACCATGCGTCCCTGCCTATGAGACTACTCTGCACACGTCGCCCAAAACCTGGCGGCAAGCCAGTGAATGTGAGCAAAGACAATTTGCTGCTATTTAGGCGACGAAGAAAACTGGGCAAGTTCGAATGGTTCAAGCAGCAGTTGGGTTCGACTGCTATAACGCTTCTCGCCGAAGGCCTGCGAGAGATTCCTCTGGAATATCTCACCGGGCGCTTTTTGCAGCAGCGCATATTGCTTCGTGTCTGGCGACTCATAGTTTGCAAAAACATTTGTGCCATAGATAAAAGCACCGGCGTGAATACTGGCCGCCAGCCGCGGCCGCTGGCCCTCGGCATCTAACCGAGACAGTTCTGCTTGCTGGGCAAATTTGAAGCGCGCAACATGCTTTTGTAACTGCGCCCTGCCTTGCGGCTGATTTCGATATCGCTCAACTCTGGACAAGTAGGCTGCATTCGCCTTAAGAATTTTCAGGCAACGACTTTGAGGCTCGTGCAGACGCTGCGATAGGGTAGCAAGCAAGAGCGCAAAGGCACGCTCACGCCCGGCACGTTCAGTATGAGTCGATTGAGTCTGGGTGGAGCCGCGCTGGAAAATCACAGGCGCACCCACACGCATCCTTGAGTGGTGCAGAGCTATCATCGCTGAGCGTTATCCTTAACATGGCAGCAATATAAAAATAGGTCCGTAGAGGGACGAAAATCAGTCTAGGTAAAAGACTGGCATTTCGCCAGTTTGTTACTTTGGCTTAACTTTGACC
>NYWC01000007.1 GCA_002684935.1 Gammaproteobacteria bacterium | reverse complement strand
TGATATATCCCCTGCCAGAACCGGGGCTTGCCGGGCTTGGTATTCACAGCACCCAAGATTTGGCAGGGCAACTCAGATTCGGCCCCGATACCGAGTATGTCGGCGAGATTGATTACAGGATTAATCCTGCCAAACAAGCAGGCTTTGCAGAGGCTATAAAGCGTTATTTTCCATCCCTGGATTCTACCAGATTGTCCCCTGCCTACGCGGGTATTCGGCCCAAGCTATCAGGCCCTGGCGAACCTCCAGCTGATTTCTGCATCCATAGACCGGGAAGCAGCGGCTTACCTGGCTTGCTGCAGCTATTCGGCATCGAGTCTCCTGGGCTCACAGCTAGCCTTGCCATAGGAGATTATGTGACAGATTTAGTAAGGGAAGTAGCGGTATGAAACATATAGATAAATTAATATGTTCATAAGTTGAGATTGAAATACTTTAGCGGAATACTGGCAAATTCCCCAAAATGTTCTTTACTTAGAATACTGAAGTTATTTCTACACCCATCTGAGCAGATGCTTCATAGAAACCTCCGAGCTTCGTGTATTCCTCAATGTGTTACTCTTAATGGTACGAGCCTGAAATCTGCTCAGACTTTAGGTTTTTTACCAAACAGAAGGGTGAAGCGCATAAGTCACAGTGCATGCGTGGCTTTGCTTGATTCTAGCTGTCCGGCTAAGATGTTTTCGCTTTTGGCCCTGAGTGTACCCTCCGGTTCAATGAACTGTATGCCAACGCCCCTGACCCGCGTTCCCCAGGTTCTGGCTGGCGAGATCCACACGACTCTGCCTGCTATTGGTATCTTCTCAGGCTCGTCCAATAGCTTGAGCAACACAAACACCTCCTTGCCCAGTTCGAAACTGCGGGTTGTTCACACAAATAGGGCTCCGTACAGTATGTAGGGCATATATGCCGCATACAGGACCGTTTCATCTTTAATGGTAAGTGAGAGAGCGCCGTGTCCAGCCATAAACTCTAGCCATTGTGCGCCTTCCTGACGCGACGAAGCATCTTCTGGCTATCAGGCTCGGATGCCCAAAGGCAGCTGGTGCCAACGCCAGAGTAACGATTCCATAATGAGCTGGGGATTGGGATTGGTAGAGCTCTGCAACCGCTGCCTGCAGACCAGCGCGGATTCATAGAAGGCCAACAAGCAAGCGATTTGATACTTTTTATCCTGATCAGATTCTCTCAACAGCTCCGAAATCCCCAAGAGCGAAACATAATCTCCACCCTGCTGCTGTGATTCACCCAACAGATTCTTAATCAATATAGTCGAAGTATTGAGCAAATACCCAACCGCTGAATCTTCACCTAGTTTTCCAGCCTGATTTACACCCTGGCTTACTGACTGGTTTCCAATTAACAGTTCACAAAGGGTGGTAATGAAGGCCTGCTGCGCCTCATAGGCGCCGCTCTGAGCTAACTCAATCGCGCGAACCGGATGATTGTTGGCAGCGACCAGTAACTTAACCTCATCTTCTTCGCCCACAANGTTGNCGCGCAGCCAATCAAGTGATTCTTCAAAACCAGGTGTATGGAACTGNAGACGCTGACAACGGGAGCGCACAGTTGCCATTAAAGCGCCAGGTGAATCTGTTGNNAGGAACAGATAATTATTGGGATGAGGCTCTTCCAGAGTCTTTANCAGGGCATTTGCTGCGCTCACATTCATCTGGTGCGCACGATCTACGATTACTACTTTAGCNCCGCCAGCNTGGCTTGTTCTGGATAGAAATTGAGCCACTTCCCTGATCTGGTCAACTTTAATATCCCNTGCATTGTCTTCNGGCGATACGCGCAACAAATCAGGGTGTTGCATCGTGCTGCCGAGCANGCAATTTTTGCATTCTTCGCAGGGCATTCCACCCTGTGGCGNATTNCAAAGNAGCAATTGGGAAAATCTTTCCGNGAATAGCTTTTTGCCAAGACCACCTGCACCAGCTATTAANTAGGCATGTGCAAGCTGTTGNTTCTGCATTTGGNTAGCNAGGCTCTGCCANTGACNATGTTGCCANGGCANAGGAATCTCCGNTAAGAGCTGTCGACTATCGCTCATCGAGAAAGACTCTCAAGCGTTGTTCAAGGGTTTCCANCAGCTGANCCCTGACTGCNNGTAAGGGCTTTGATGCATTTATAAGTGCACATCGTTNCGGATTCGCTGCTGCGATTTCAAGATANCAACTTCTGACACGATGAAAAAAATCGATTTGCTCCTGTTCTATCCTGTCTAATGCGCCACGCTGTCTTGCACGATTCAGGCCGGTTGCAGGCTCAAGATCAAGAATTAGAGTCAAATCTGGTCGCAACTCCCCCTGCACCAGATCCTCCAGGGCACTTATGAACCTCTCTCCTAATTCACGCCCTGCGCCTTGATAGGCGTAGGTGGCATCTGTGAAGCGATCACATAGAACCCATTTCCCAGTGGCGATGGCGGGTCTTATTTTGGTATTCAGGTGCTGGGCCCGAGCTGCAAAAACCAGCAGCAGCTCAGTCGCCGCATCCATGGGCTCATCATGGTTATCCAGAATCAAATCGCGAATTTTTTCAGTCAGATGTGTGCCACCTGGCTCTCTAGTTACAATGTATTCAACATTATTTTCAGAAAGGAATGACTCTACGACAGCAAGGTTTGTGCTCTTTCCAACTCCCTCCCCGCCTTCAAGGGTGATGAATTTTCCAGGCCTAATCATTGCCGCCCTGCTCCATATTAGCCTGCCGCTGAAATCGATTCACGGCGGCGTTATGCTCTTCAAGCGATGCAGAAAAGTAATGGGTTCCATCGCCTTGTGCTACGAAATAAAGGCTATCGCCAGGTAAGGGGTTGAGACTGGCCACAATTGATGTCTCACTAGGCAATGCAATTGGGCTCGGGGGTAACCCCGAGATACGATAAGTGTTGTATGCCGTTGTCTTNCTTAGGTGCTCGCGCGTGAGATTTCCATCAAAGTCTTNCCCGATACCATATATCACAGTGGGGTCAGACTGCAGTCGCATACCTTGCTCAAGGCGCCGCACGAACACACCAGCAATATGACCGCGCTCGCTGGTAGCTGCTGATTCCTTTTCTATAATGGAAGCCAGGATCAGCGCCTCATAGGGAGACATGAACGGCAGCGCCCCCAGACGATTCTGCCAATGTTTCTGGAGGATAGTTTCCTGACGTATTCGCGCCCGGCGCAACAGCTCGAGGTCGGTAGTCCCTTTTGTATAGAAATAAGTCTCTGGGTGGAGCATGCCCTCTGGATTAGCTGATTCTAGCTCTAGCGCCTCCGCGAGCTCGGTGACTGATGCCTCGCCAAGAGTCTGTTGTAGTCCAGGTTGTCCGGCTAGCGCAGCCATAACCTCAGTAATAGTCCAGCCNTCAAGTAAGGTGACTCGATATTGGATTACATCACCGGCGACCATTTTGGCTAGCAGGTCAGCGGCGCTTATCCCTGGCTCAAGACGATACTCTCCGGTTTGTAGATCCGCCTCCACACCCTGCCAGCGTGCAGCTACCCGAAAAAAAAACGGTGAAGCTAATACCCCTTGCGCGGTGAGATCATTGGCTATTCGAGTGAGTGAACTTCCGGGCGAGACCTCGAATAGGCGTGCCTCGGTAACTGAATCAAGCGGCTGCTGAAAGCGATGCATAGAGATTGANGCGAACAGTGCCACCAATAGCATCAGGCTAAATCCAAAACTCAGGATTACCTTTCTATTGAGGCTGGGCATTAAGGGCTTGATCCATTGCTATGCTATCGGCTGCGTATTGCCATCTAGGCTACAGGAAATACAAAAGTTTAGCATGGAAGTAACTATGCGAAGAGTGCCAGACATCCTGCGACGCCCTGACAGAACCCCTTCGCCGTATTGCAGTGCATAAGATTAAATCGGGAGAAGAATCAGACCCGCTTGAAGATCAGGCTGCCGTTAGTACCGCCGAAACCGAACGAGTTTGATAATACCGTANNCACTCGCTGTTCTCTGGCCGTGTGTGGGACATAATCCAGATCGCAACCTTCTTCGACATTGTCGAGATTGATCGTCGGGGACACAATCTGNTCNCGCAGNGTTAACACCGAGACGATCGCCTCAGCNGCTCCNGAAGCTCCCAATANATGTCCGATCATAGATTTGGTCGAGCTAACACACAGTTTATGNGCNTGGTCCCCGAACACGGTTTTGACAGCCTGNCTNTCAGCCACGTCGCCAGCTAGCGTCGAAGTGCCATGGGCATTAATGTAGTTTATTTCGCTGGGATCAAGCTGGGCGCTTTGTAGTGCATTTCGCATACAGCGAGCAGCACCTTCCCCTCCTTCAGACGGCGCGGTCATGTGATAGGCATCGCCACTCATGCCAAACCCAACCAGCTCGGCGTAGATAGTAGCGTCCCGCTTCCGTGCGTGCTCCATCTCCTCCAGCACCATAACGCCAGCGCCATCACTGAGTACAAAGCCATCTCTATCCTTATCCCAGGGCCGACTTGCGCGTTCCGGATCATCATTTCGGGTTGATAACGCCCTAGCGGCACAAAAACCGCCGAGACCAACCCGCGATGTTGCCATTTCCGCACCCCCTACCAGCATAATGTCAGCCTGGCTGTTACTAATCATGTTTGCGGCTAGCCCGATATTGTGGGTGCCCGTGGTGCAGGCAGTCACAACTGAAATATTCGGCCCTTTTAGATTGAAACGAATCGACAGATTGCCGGATATCATATTGATGATTGAACCAGGGACGAAGAAAGGTGTGACTTTTCGCGGGCCGGAATCGTGAACCTGCAGCGCGGTCTCTTCGATGGTCGTAATTCCGCCGATGCCAGATCCGACGGCCACGCCGAATCTTTCAGATTCAAACCCACTCTCTTCCAGACCGGAATCTTCCAGTGCCTGCACACCTGCAGCGATGCCATAGTGCATGAATTCATCCATGCGGCGNGCCTCTTTGGGGGCAATATACTTCTCTCGATCGAAGTCCTGAAGCGAACCACCGAATCGAGTGGAAAACTCACTAACGTCAAAAGCAGTGATGGGGGTAATACCACTTTTGCCATTGCAAATGGCATCCCAGGCACTAGCCACATCAGTACCGACTGGTGTCAGCAGACCNAGACCAGTGACAGCAATTCTTCTACCATTCACGTTGATGGCTCCATGGTCATTTCACAAACGCCCAATAAACAAAAGCTACTCCAGAAGGTTCCAGAGTAGCTTCGTGTCAATTAATCGGGTTAAAGATTACAGGTTTTGGTTAATGTAATCGATTGCAAGCTGTACGGTGGTAATTTTTTCGGCTTCTTCGTCAGGAATCTCAGTTTCGAATTCCTCCTCGAGTGCCATTACCAGTTCGACGGTATCTAGTGAATCAGCGCCCAAATCTTCTACAAATGAAGCAGAAGGCTTGACCTCGTCTTCCTTAACGCCAAGCTGTTCGCAGACAATTTTTTTAACGCGCTCTTCGATGCTGCTCATATCTTTTTTAGCTCCTAACTCTTTGTTTCTAAGGACTTTTTTTATGCAGCCCCCCTGTGGCAACTGCCTTGCTTCCGTGCAGCCGCCCAAATCAAGGGCGCAATTTTACCTCTATTTGTTGGCAATGTAATGTCTAATTTGAAATATCCTNATTGGTTAAANATTGACCANCTTTCGGNCGCCTTTAAANACGTCGCTATACCTAGTGCGCGATTTTNCTCATCCCATGTACATTCCNCCATTCACATGCAGGGTTTCGCCAGTGATGTAGCCGCCCTCAGANGAGGCTAGAAAACCAACAACAGCTGCGATTTCCTCAGGCTGCCCCAGCCTGCCAAGGGGAATCTGTGCCAACAGCGCTTCGGTTTGCTGCCCAGGCAGATCCCGGGTCATATCCGTATCGATAAATCCTGGCGCAACGGCGTTAACGGTTATGCCGCGCGANCCAATTTCCTTTGCCAGTGAGCGGGTAAATCCATCTATGCCGGCTTTCGAAGCAGCATAGTTACTCTGGCCNGCATTGCCGCTNGACCCAACCACTGACGAAATATTTACAATGCGCCCAGTGCGGGCTTTGGTCATACCCTTCACGCAGGCCTTACACAATCGGTACATTGAGCTCAGGTTGGTGTTAATGACCGTATCCCACTCTTCTGCCTTCATTCGCATAAGCAGGTTATCTCGGGTGACACCCGCATTATTAATCAGCACTGTCGGCATAGCGAATTGTTCGGCAATTTCACTCACCAGCACAGTCACCGACTCATCGTTGCCCACATCAGCACGCATGCCAGTTCCTGAAATACCTGCTTCCTGAAGATAGGCGGAAATCGCATCGGCCCCAGCGTCACTGGTGGCGGTGCCAATTACTGTCATGGCCTGCTTACCCAGTTCCAGTGCGATTGCGCGGCCTATTCCTCTACTCGCGCCTGTCACTAATGCAACTCCAGCGTCATCATTCATGAAATACTCCTGAGAAGAACCCTATGCTTGGNNTTATTTCGAAATTATTGTTTTCAGGCAGACACTTCAGCGATTGCGCTATTAAGACTGGCTTCGTCTTCGCTGCCGAAACATGCGATGTCTGATTCTATGCGTTTGATCAGGCCGCAGAGTACCTTGCCAGGACCGCATTCAATCAGTTTGCTAACTCCCGCCTTGTGCATGACCCGCACGCAATCCACCCAGAGCACGGGCTCATAGAGTTGCCTGATCAGGTTCTTCTTAATTTGTTCCGGGTCCGCATAAATGCTAGCGCTCACATTTTGTACCACCGGCGTGTGAGGGCTATTAAATTCTATGCCCTCAAATACAGTTTCCAATTCTTTGGCTGCAGGACTCATTAGGGCACAATGGGACGGCACACTGACGTTTAGAGGCAAAGCGCGCTTGGCACCAGCTTCTTTGCAGAGCGTAATCGCGCGGTCCACGGCTGCGGTCTCTCCCGCGATCACGGTCTGTCCGGGCGAATTAAAATTAGCCGCCGACACCGCACCGACAGCCTCTGCTACATCACAAATTTCGTTGATTTGGTAGTTCTCAAGACCCACTATCGCTGCCATTTTGCCGGTTCCCTCAGCAACTGCNGCNNGCATGGACTTGCCGCGCTGATGCACAACCCGCACTCCATCTTCAAGGCTAAGCACCCCAGCGCATACCAGCGCNGAGTACTCACCAAGACTGTGACCTGCCAGGATNGCGGGCGCAGAACCNCCCTGNTCTCTCCACAATCTTGNTATTGCCACCGAGGCCGTGAGCAAAACCGGTTGGGTAATATGGGTTTGATCCAGAATATTGTCAGGGTCGTCCTGACAGGTCTCCCAGAGATCGAGACCAATAGCTGCGGAAGCTTCATCAAAGGTCCCACTGATTGATGTGTTATTACTGGCGAGATCGGCAAGCATGCCCAGTTTCTGTGAGCCCTGACCAGGGAAAACGAATCCAAATTTCTGCATGTAGACTGTTTGTTGCTGTTCTGATATCTGGTTTTATAATTGCAATTGCAGCGATGTATTATCGAGCAATCCGCGAATCTTATTGCGACATGATGGCAGCTACACGGTTGGCAATCAATTGAGGCACCTTATTTTCAACCTCGCGTATGGCCTGTTGAATCGCATAGAAAAAACCTTCAATGGTTGCATTTCCGTGGCTTTTGACAATACTGCCCTGCAAGCCCAACAAGCTGGCGCCGTTAAAGCGCTGTGGGTTAATTTGGCTCGATAAGCGATTCAGTATCGAATTGGGGGCATATCCCGACAGACGGGTTAGCATGCTCTCTCTTATCTGCGCTTCCAGCAGCTTATTAATGACATTGGCAACTCCGGCGCTAGACTTGATGGTCACATTACCCACAAAACCGTCACAGACCACAACATCAGCTGCACCATCAAACAGGTCATTGGCTTCAACGAAACCGATGTAATTGACGGCGTCGCAATCCTCAAGCATCTTGCCGGCTTGTTGCACCTCGTTGGTCCCCTTATATTCCTCTGCACCAATATTTAGCAGACCTACACTAACGGACTCACCATTAAGCGACTCAGCCAATGCAGAGCCCATGACGGCAAATTCGAACAACTGCTGCCGATCACATTCAGGATTGGCACCCACATCCAGCAGGTAACTCTGATTCATTGCACCGGGAATAGTCGCAACAATGGCAGGCTTTTGAATGCCATCTAGCGTCTTTAACAGATGACGACCAACCATCAGCAGTGCGCCAGTATTACCGGCACTCACCATCGCACCCACCTCCCCTTGTTTCACCAACTCTGTGGCAAGGAACATTGAGGAGCGCCGCCCGGAACGCAAAACGTTTCTGGGCTTATCGGCATCGGTTATGGCTTGGTCGCTGTGAATCACCCGGAGTCGGGACAGCGCTTCTTGATCGACGTCATGCAGAAGAGGTGACATGCGTTGCTCATCCCCTACTAGCACCAGCTCTAAATCTGGATTCTCCTGCAAAGCCTGCAGAGAAGCCGGGACGGTAACATCGACACCGCCCTCACCACCCATAGCATCTATCGCTATGCGTTTGGTATCACCCAAGACTAGTCGTCGCCGCGATCCAGGACTTTTTTGCCCTTGTAGAACCCGTCTGCCGTGATGTGGTGACGGCGATGACGCTCGCCTGTCGTGGGGTCTGTAGAAATCGTAGGCCCAGTTAACGCGTCATGCGTGCGACGCTTGTCACGCCTCGAACGGGTTACCTTACTCTTCTGTACAGCCATGTTAATTCTCCAAAATTCTTAAGCGTTTAAATCCAATAAATATCAAACTATTTCGTCGTTTTTCTTTAGTGCTTTAAGCATTGCAAACGGGTTTTCAGCACCCGCTTCCTGATCTCCAGTGTCGACAGCAGACTCGGGCTGCTGGTAGNCAAGTGCCTCAACGCAGTTGGGATAAGGGTGATANCTCACCAGTGGCAGACACAACATTAATTGCTCTTCCACCAGGCTTGCCAACTGTATCTTAGGATCTTCTATGATCCAGGGTTCCCAGCGCTCTTCAAGGGTCTCAAGCTGCTCTTCACTATCGAGCACCGCGAGTTTGATCTCATCTGCCAACTCAATCGACACGGGCTCCAGACAACGTTGACAGCTAACCTCTGCATTCGTAGAAATATTACCCAATATCACGCGGCGGCCCGTATCGGTGCAAAAACGCAGGTTTGCCCACACCTGACACTTTGTGCTTGCNAGGCAATCGGAGAATCTGGGTAATCGCTCAAGACCCACNGGCCCAGAGAATTCAGCTTCCTGATCGAATACCTTGCGGACATCCACATAAGCTGGAATCTGGGCTTCTGTCATAGGCGCGCAATAATAGGGCCAGACACCCTGCGTGTCAAAGTGTAAATGCAGTTATTTCTAACTCTAAAAATAGCCTATCAGTCTGAATTAAATAGCTTTTTTTTCATTATGGCGACCTGGGCTGCAAAGGTCTTATCCCAGGGTGCCTGCACNGTCAAGGGTGTCCTCCGAGCCTGGCCGCTTAAAGGTGATCTCTGCCGCATGCAAACAGAGATATTTCGCCTCAGCCTGAGGGTTCTTGGGTACCTTGCCAGAATTCTGTGCGTATTTCTCATCTCCCAGAATCGGATGCCCGGCATACTGGCAATGCACACGAATCTGGTGGGTTCTNCCGGTTTGCGGGCGCGCCTCCAACAAGGTTACGACAGAAAATCTCTCCAGCACAGCGAACGATGTTTTGGAAAGTTTGCCCTCCTTGCTGACGCGAACAAAGCGCTCGCGAGAGCCGCCGAGCACTCTCTGTAATGGGGCATCGATTTCAAGTAACTCTGCTGGCCAACTCCCCTGCACGAGGGCATGGTAGCGCTTGTTAACAGTTTTGGCTTTAAATTGAGCTTGTAACTCTCTTAAAGCATTCATATTTTTACATAACACCAGTGCACCAGAAGTGTCACGGTCGAGGCGATGGGCGAGCTCTGCCTCACCCCACTCCGGCTGTATCTGGCGCACCGCCTCAATTAGCCCCAACCGGATCCCGGAGCCAAGGTGGACGGCCAAACCCGCTGGTTTGTTCAATACCAGTAAATCAGCGTCTTCAAACAACACCGCCTCTTGCAGCGCGGTAATCAATCCGGGCGATGGCTTTGGTAGAGTTCCCGGCTGCTCCATCACCAGGGGAGGAATTCTGACTTTATCTCCAACGGCTAGACGGCTTTCTGGTTTTGCCCGCTTCTTGTTGATTCGCACCTCGCCACGGCGAACCAGGCGGTAGATTCGGGCGCGAGGCACCCCCTTCAATTCGCGGATGAGAAAATTATCCAGCCTTTGACCACTGTATTTCTCAGTGATCTGGATAAACTGAACTTGACTCGTCGTTTCCAAGATTTTCCGCCCTGCTGATAGCTGGATAGGGTAGGTATTTTACATCAATCCCTCTCTTGCGAGATGGTGTACAATCCTCCCTTTTTTAACAAGCCAAGGAAGGACAAGGCATGCAGTCCCTAAAAAGTTATCTCAACGATCTAATCAGCCGCGCCATGGCTGAGGTAACCCAATCTGACGCCTGCAATGCCAATGTTATAACTTCATCCAAGCCAGAATTCGGCGACTATCAGGCCAATGGCGTAATGGCTCAGGCTAAACGCGGTAAAACCAATCCCCGCGAATTGGCCAACCAAGTAGTCGCGGCCCTTAATTCAGCAGACTCTCCCCTCATCGAAAAATTGGAAGTCGCCGGCCCGGGTTTCATCAATATATTCCTGTCCGACACTGCGCTGATAGAACGCGCAAACCTGGCATTGANTGAACCCCAGCAACTNATTNCTTTAACCGCCNNCCCNCANAGGGTCGCNGTAGANTATTCCTCTCCCAANCTTGCCAAAGAAATGCACGTNGGACATCTGCGAGGAACTATTATCGGTGATGCTATCGTAAGAGCATTAGAGCGCCTTGGACACACCGTGATTCGGCAAAATCATGTGGGAGACTGGGGCACGCAGTTTGGCATGCTCATCACCTATATGCAGGAAGTGGTAGGCGACATCGAAGAACTGCCTAGTGCTCTATCGGATCTTGAGACATTCTATAGAAATGCGAAAGACCGTTTCGACAGCGACCCTGAATTTGCAAAGCAATCACGACACAACGTGGTGCGCTTACAAAGTGGCGANCCCGAGTATCTGAAGGTCTGGNAACANTTCATCGATGANTCANTCAAGCATTGCGAAGCAGTATACGATCTGCTCAATGTNACTCTCANCCGNGAGGACCTTGATGCNGAGAGCCNCTATAACGATGATTTGAAAGTCATCGTTGAGGATCTTAAAGCAGCCGATTTGCTTACTGACTCTAATGGCGCCATGTGTGTCTTTTTACCTGANTTTNAGGGNAAAGACGGCNAGCCTCTCCCTCTCATCATTCAAAAGACNGNCGGGGGGTACCTCTACNCCACGACAGACCTAGCCGCCGTTCGTCTGCGCCGAAGCTGGGATGTACAACGATCTCTCTATGTGGTCGATGCTCGNCAATCATTGCATTTCCAGCAAGTATTNGCTGTGGCNAAGGCNGCCGGNTTTGCCGGGGANGAGNTNTCTCTAGAACATGTGTCATATGGCACCATGATGGGCAAAGATGGTCGCCCATTCAAAACTCGATCCGGAGACATTGTTAAGCTTGCGGAGCTTTTAGAAGAAGCAGTGAGCCGAGCCTATCAGTTAGTATCCGAGAAGAACCCAGACCTCGATGAAGCGCAGAAGCAAGCCATTGCGCAACGAGTAGGCATAGGGGCTGTCAAGTATGCAGACCTTTCGAAGAACCGAACCAGCGATTATATTTTTGACTGGAGCACAATGCTGTCATTTGAAGGCAATACAGCTCCATACCTACTTTATGCTTACGCCCGTATTAAAAGCATACTGCGCAAAGAACCAAATACCACTTCTTCTGGAATGGGGGATCTCAATCATGTGGAGGAGCGAGACTTGGTTATAAAGATTTTGCAGCTCGCAGAAGTTGTAGAGGCAGTAGCAAAAGACTGTTATCCAAATCAGCTCTGCAACTATTTGTTTGAGCTATCAGGGCTGTTTATGCGTTTTTATGAAAACTGCCCTATTCTAAAAGCTGAATCCGCAGTGAAGGAAACTCGTCTCGCTATCTGTGCCATAACAGCGAATACCCTGCATCAGGGTTTAGACCTGTTAGGTATAGAAACGCTGGAGCAAATGTAGATTTGGCAAAATGAAGGGACTGAATTCTCAGTCCCTTCCCCGATCGTTATTAGCTTTTCTGCCGCGGCTAGTCGCTATCCAACGCTTCTCGGTCGCTAAAACCACCTATACCGCACTAGCCTAATTGCAGCAGCACCTTATTTAGCCGGGCTGAAAAACCCCCGGGATCCTGTAACTGCCCACCCTCTGCCAGGCTGGCCTGTCCAAAGAGGATTTCTACCAGGTCGCCAAATCGTTCTTCATCTTGCTCACGATCTATTCGCTCGATTAGAGGGTGCCCCGGATTAATCTCAAAATTAGGCTTAGATTCCGGCACCGGCTGGCCTGATGCCTCCATGATTTTGCGCATCTGAGCGCCCATTGCATCTTCATCAATGGCAAGACAAGCCGCAGAGTCAGTGAGTCGGTGGCTGATTCTGACTTCATTGACACGTGCCTCCAGTACAGTTTTCATTCGCTCCACTAGACCTTCCAGCGCTTTTTCCGATTCTTCCTGCTGCTTCTTGTCTTCGCTGTCTTCGAGTTTGCCAAGGTCTAATTCGCCACGGGAGATATCCTGCAGCTGTTTGCCGTCAAACTCAGTTAGGTGTCCCATTAACCACTCATCGATACGGTCATGCATAAGAATGACCTCAATACCTTTCTTTTTAAAGATTTCCAAGTGTGGGCTATTCTTGGCTGCGATAAGTGAATCGGATACGAGATAGTAGATCTTGTCCTGTTCTGCATTCATACGGGAAACATAATCTTCGAGCCCCTGATCCTGCTGCTCACTTTCGCTGCGTGTAGTTGTAAAATGCAANAGTTTTGCTATTTTTTCTCGATTAGCGAAATCTTCCGCTGGCCCTTCTTTAAGAACCTGACCAAACTGTTCCCAGAATATCTGATACTTTTCCTGATCCTTTTTGCGGAGCTTCTCCAGCATATCNAGCACGCGCTTGCTCAGGGCGCTGCGCATCGAATCCACAGCTGGATCCTTCTGCAGAATCTCTCTCGAGACATTCAGNGAGATATCGTTAGAGTCTACCACNCCCTTCATGAAGCGCAGATACAGCGGCAGAAATTGCTCAGCGTCATCCATGATAAAAACGCGTTGCACGTAAAGCTTGAGACCCCGTGCAGCATCGCGATTCCAAAGGTCGAACGGTGCGCGCCCTGGAATATAAAGCAAGCTGGTATATTCCAGCTTGCCTTCTACTCTGTTATGNCTCCATTCGAGCGGATCCTCGAAATCGTGANTNACGTGTTTGTANAATTCTTTGTATTCGTCCTCATCAACTTCTGAACGTGGGCGAGTCCANAGTGCCTTGGCATCATTTACTGCTTCATATTCTGNTACCTTCTCGGCATTTGCCNCAGCATCCTGACTCTCTNGTTCTTCTCCGCCTTCGTCCGGTGNTNCGAGGTCNTGCTTCTCCATNATTACCGGNAGCGAGAGGTGATCAGCGTAACGTTTCACAATACTCCGTAGTCGNAAACTTTCAGCAAAGTCTTGCTCATCTGGCTTCAGGTGCAACGTAACCGATGTNCCCCGATCTGCCTTTTCGACGANCTCAATACTGTACTCAGATTCGCCCTTGGAGCGCCACAATGTGCCATTTTCAGCGGNATCNCCAGCCTTACGAGTCCTNACTTCGACCTCGTCTGCGACGATGAAAGCCGAATAGAAGCCTACACCAAACTGCCCGATCAACTGGGAGTCCTTGCGCTGATCACCGGTCAACGATTCAAGAAATTGAGCCGTACCGGACTTGGCGATNGTCCCCAGATTCGTGATTACCTCATCCCTNGTCATGCCGATGCCGTTGTCAGAGATAGTAATTGTCTTATTTTCGCTATCAAAATCGATCTGAACTTTCAGATCTGAGTCCTGTTCCATGAGCTCTGCATTGGAGAGTGCTTCAAACCGCAGTTTGTCAGCTGCATCAGAGGCATTGGATATCAGTTCACGCAGAAAAATCTCTTTGTTGGAGTAAAGAGAATGAATCATCAAATGCAAAAGCTGTTTCGCTTCAGTTTGAAAGCCTAGAGTTTCAGCCTGGGTGTCTGTGCTCATATTTTGTCTCGTGTTATTCCGTTTTTAGCGTCAGTAATTATTTGCCATTAAAAAACCCGATCACTATGTAGTGATCGGGTTATTTAATGGGGATAGGTCCCCGCTATTTCAAGTACTTGAAACTAGTCAAGCAGTGAAGGATATGACTCGTAAAAGTCGATCGCTTCTTCTTTGCGCTGGGCAATGATGTTGTAGCGCTGCTCGCTACTGTCGATAAAGGTCAGATACTGATTGGCAGAATTACGATCGTCCTCATCAGCAGCGTCAGCAGCCTGGCGTGCGGCTGAGCGTGCAGCGTCAAATTCATCGATCTCCATAAGGGCGCGGGCTAGAAATAGCAGCGTATCAGAAGAATTACTAAGGTTGCCCTTATCAATAGCCGACTGAAAGGCCTCAATAGCGTCTTGATAATTGGTCATGACGTAATGGATGTAGCCGACATTATCCCAGGCATCACCGCTATCGGACATTTCTGCTACCTGTAGCGCAGTAGGTAGTGCCCGGGCATAGGTACTGGCAATCAGGTGCATCTGACTAGCGATTTTCAGGTTATCCTCATTGGATTCGATGATGTCCTGTTCCAGGCCTTCCTCGATGATCTTGGACCCTGTAAGGGGAATATCCATTCCAGCAAGTGACTGGCCCAGATTCAAGTAACGCGCCTCATCGTCAACATAGCCGTTGATATAGGCAAGATTCAAAGCCTGTACCCTGCGCTCTTCCATATCGAGGCTGGCGTAGACTGCGTTCAAGTTAAGCCAATCTGTGGAATCATTAAANTTGACGATCATAGTCTTGGTCAGATCAAGNGCACTCTCGAAGTCTTCNAGCACAAAGTAGATACCATTGAGATAGGCNTAATCATCGCGGCCTAACTCTTCGCCTTCAACCATCGACAGACTCATGTAATCCAGCCAGAAAGGTAATGCTTCGGCGTACAGTTCCTGCTGGTAGTAGGCGTAGGATAGGCCCTTGTAAACTATTGTATCTTCAACTTCAGACAGCTCACGCCAGGCCTGATAGTTTCTAATAGAATTCGGCCAATTTTCTTCTGCGGCATAAAGCTGACCTAATGAACGCAGTGTGCGCAAACGAACATCGGAGCGCAGTTCCTCTATCGTCAGAGTCTCTTCGAAGATACCAATTGCGCCGACATAATCTTCAATGCCGAGATAGTAGTTGGTATAGAAGCTCAGTAGCGTCGACTTTTCGAAGTCGTTCATGCGGTCGAAACGTCGTTCCCGCAGATCATCNAATGCAACCTTCGCTTCGGCAAAGTTAGGCTCTTCNTCTGGNTCCTCTGGNGACATAAGCTCCTGAATCTCCGTGATAGCCCGCATCACTTGCTGACTCAGNGTTCCNGAGGTGCGCGCTTCAGGCGGCGCCCTTTGCTCATCCTCACCAGCAATCACTAACTGGCCAGGGAACAACGGTGCTGCCAANAGAGCCGCAATAAACGTAATAGTTAGTTTATTAACCTTTTTCATGGTCAAAGTTATTCCTCTAGCTGATATCTAAACAGGTATTGCACACCAGGTACGGCTACGCCCTGCCCATCTTCAACGCGCGGTTGAAACTTGAATCTTGTAGCGGCACGAATAGATGAGCGATCAAAAATACTCGCTGGTTCTGCGTCTACTACAGTAATAGTGTCTTCGATAACGTTACCCATACCATCCACGGTAAATGACACCAAGCACCAACCTTGGATACCCCGTTGGGCAGCACGCGTCGGATACTGTGGTGCGATAGCAACTAACGGCAAATAATCTCCATCAGTTGCTGATATTGATGCGTTATCCAATGAAAGTCCTGTGTCNATCTCCACGGAGGCGCGCTCAATATTAAGAGAGGGGCCAGAATCCAGGCTAATTTGTTTCTCTGGTGTATCCGGAGTCTCCTGCACAACTTCTTCGATCAACTCTGGCTTATCGATTTCTTCGATTACCTCGAGCTCGATATCAGGCATGGTGGCATCAACAATCTTCACCACGTTTACTCTTTGGTCAAATCGTTCACCTGTTGCAATCAATGCTTGCATGAAATAAAAAAGCCCCAACGTGATGCCGGTAGCCATTGCCATGGAAACTATCCATCTTACAAAGATCATATTCTATGCCTCCGCGGATAAACTGACGTCGTCAATGTTGGCTTCTCTAGCCGCTTGCAGGATCAACATCACCTGCTCGTTATTCGCGCTCTGATCTGCCTGAATAATGACTGATGAATTTGGGGCNTCAGCCAANCGTAATTCAAAGCGAGAGCGAATAAATCGGGGATCGATTTGATCACCGTCGATCCAAATGTCGCCATTCGGACCGACCGCAATCAGAATCATATCNCCGGAAGTGTCTTCTGCTGTTGACGCTTCCGGCCTGCTGACTTCAATACCAGCTTCTGTTACGAATACTGAAGTTACGATAAAGAAAATCAGAAGAATGAAGACCACATCGAGCATCGGTGTCAGGTCAATTTCACCGGCCTCTTCCTGGTCCTTTTTCTTCATTAAACCTGATTTCATTTTTTAAAACCTATACCTATCGCAGGACTACTGATTAATTGGAAGGTGGTCTTCCAGAAATTCTAGGTCCCGGTCGATTGTGGATTTCAAATAGTTGAATGCAAAGATGCCAGAGATCGCGCCTACCATTCCCGCCATGGTCGGGATTGTGGCTTTGGAAACGCCACCAGCCATAGACTTGGCGTCTCCGCCGCCGCTAAACGACATCACAAAGAAAACCTCGATCATTCCGGTTACCGTCCCGATCAAGCCCAATAATGGACATATCGTGACNAGCACTTCGATGATGGGCAGTGTGTTACGTACGTCCAGTGAGATCTTTGAAATCAACATGGTGCGAATCTGGTGTGCGCTCCATGAAGATTTGTCTGAGCGTGCGTTCCACTCGGCCAGTGTGCTCTTTACATTCTTTTTATGGGTAGTATTGATATACCAGATGCGCTCAAACACGAGCGACCACTTAACCAAGAGCAGNCCCATGATGATTGTCAGCACGGGTCCACCTCGATTCATGAAGGCCTCAATAGCATCAAGAATATCTAAAAGAAACAGAGGCATTTAGCTATCTCCTGACTTAAGCCTGAGTGCTTGCGGAACGTTCCGCCTTCTGAGCAATCATGCCAGTAGCCTGCTCTTCCAAGATATGAATGATGTTATCACTGCGGCTTTTAACCACGGTGTGCATGAAGATAGTAGGAATCGCAACTACAATACCAAGTACGGTAGTCATCAAGGCCTGAGAGATACCGCCCGCCATAATAGTCGGGTCACCTGCACCATAAACCGTGATCTGTTGGAACACCTGAATCATACCAGTCACCGTACCAAGCAAGCCGCCCAGCGGCGCAATGGTCGCGATCATCTTGATCAGAGTCAGCAAGCTTTCCAGTGAAGGCGTTTCTTTGAGAATCGCTTCACCCAGCTTTAATTCCAGAGTTTCGGTATCAGCATTCGGATTAGACTCTGCAACTAAAAGAACTCGACCCAAAGGATTGTTCTTGGAAGCCTTGTCGCTCTTCAGCTGGGAACGAACCTTGACTGACACCAGCGTCAGCATCAGCAGACGGAAGAAGCCGAGGATAATACCCACAACGCCGACGCCGATAATAATAAAGCCAATTACACCTGCGTTTGCTTCAACCTGTTCTTGGGCACTNGGAAAGTTCACCAGATTAGCCATTACCTGTCCGCCAACACCGCCCGTGGGGTCAATGCCCGTCCGGGTAAAGCCAGAGCTTGATGAAGTCAGTGCGTTGGCTGCTGACAACACGTCTGCCGCTGGCTGCCGAGGCAGAACTTGCAGATGGCCAACTTCGCCCTGGTAGCTGAGGTATTCACCGTCGGAAATCGCGTTAAATGTACCGATACGGGTAATAGAACGGTTCGCCGTCTCACCACTGGGAAGCGCTACNTCACCATTATAGGTAACAACGCGGCCTGATTCGGTCACTTCCTGGTGCATGAAGTACCAGAAGCGCTCCATTTCAGAAATGTTGAGCTGCTCGATTGAGCTACCTGCGCGTTCGATAATCACTTCCAGCTCGTCTGTTCGACCCGGGTATTGGGCACTGATCAGAGAGTCCTGGAAGTTACTCAGAAAGTCACCAGCAACGCCCTGCAGGGTGCCAAANAATTCGTTGAGGTCACCGCGACGATTTCGNAGAACCTCGCGCTTGTCGGCGATGATCACTTCGTTCGCCTCGAACTGGTCACTCAGCTGAACCTGAANNCCTTCCTGCTCNACTATGCGGCCTTCTGTAGTATCAAGAATTTGNTGTTGACGCGCTGCATTCTGTTCAAACTCCTGCAGGCGCTGTTGGTATTCCTCTGATTCCGCAACACGGTCGTTTTCAACCGCATTAAGAAGATCGGACAGAGAACTCTGTGCGGAGCCCTGTGCGGATGTCAACAACATCGCTAGTGCTGCTGCGGACAGGCTGGTAATTTTATTTAGAGCTTTCATTACTGTGCCTCCGGAGCCATAACAGGTAAGAAGAGAATGCTGGGTGCATCCAGGTTTGAGACCACGCGGTTAGCTTGTTGAGCTTCCTGGCGGTACTCACTGGCGGGTAACTCCACCCACTGGCGGGCACTGTTATCCCANGCACCGGTAACAAGGCGGTCAGTGGTCTGATACATCAATGATACACGACCGACGCGAACAACATTCACATCACGCTCTGTGCCGCCAATCTCAATAGTATCCGGATAGGTTTCATTAGTCCGACCGAAAGCGGCTTCGGTTTGATACATCACCAGCACCTGACGGAACTTCTCGGCGATGGATACATCCGGGTTGTCGATGGCATCCCTGGCGAATTGCAAACGAGCCATACGCTCGCCCATTCGGAATGGATAATCCAGGGAGATAAACTGCTCCAACGCAGCAAGCATCTTCTCCATCAAAAGTGGAATTTCTCGAGTCACCTCTTCCACACTGGCGATTGACTCGTCCAGCGTAGCGATCTGCTCTTCCTGGGCTGCAATCTGGCGACGATATCCAGCATTCAAAACCAAAAGTGACTCCAGGTTATCGTTTGCGCGCTTGAATTCTTCGAATGTTGAGCTTGCTTCATTAGCAAGACGGGTTATTTCAACCTGCACTTCGGCAGAATCGGAGTATTTTTCACCCAGAACATCCATGGCCTGATCGAGAATACTGCTGTCGACCAGAATGTCCTGCGCTTGCGCAACTCCGAAGAGGCTCGACATGAGTACTACTAGAGCAGACATACTCAATCGGTTAATGCGACGGTTTTTCATGTGCCATCCTAATATTAATAAGTTGAATGCGAATCTAATGGCGACACGGGTTTTTATTATTGAACCCGTATCATCTTAGACACGGAAAACTATTATTTTTTAGTCCTTCCTTCCTAACTAGAAACTGCCTGAGTAGTCCTTGAGTTTCAGCTCACTCGGTTGTGACAGCTTTTCCCTGAAAACAAACCGGAAAAGGGTTACCAATCTACCCAAACTTTTCAGATTTGAGAAGCTAAGTAACCCAAAGTCCGCGTGACAAAGTGTGATCCATTCATTGCCCACAACGATGCAAAAATTTCCCTGAAATTCAGCGTATTAAGCTGAACTCGAGATCAAGACTACCATATCCGCTGGAGTGTTTAGAACCTTTTGCCCGATAAAAATTATCGGGCACGCAAGGTCAGTTGGAGGTAGAGTTTGGGGAGGGTGCGGCTGTTACCAGCCGGTTACTTCTGACAGCCCTGCGCCGATATCAGCGAGGCTGCGCACGGTCTTCACACCAGCGTCCTGNAGAGCGGCGAATTTTTCGTCTGCCGTNCCTTTGCCGCCGGAAATTATGGCGCCGGCATGCCCCATACGCTTACCCGGAGGCGCAGTCACCCCNGCNATGTAGGCNACNACCGGCTTACTGACATTNGCNTTGATGAATGCAGCCGCCTCTTCNTCAGCGGTGCCTCCGATTTCACCAATCATTACNATAGCCTNGGTGNCNGGGTCNGCTTCGAACATGGCAAGGATNTCGATAAANTTGGAGCCGGGAATAGGATCACCGCCNATTCCNANGCAGGAAGACTGACCAAAACCATGGTCTGTGGTCTGCTTGACGGCTTCGTAGGTCAGCGTGCCTGAACGTGAAACAATTCCGACCTTGCCCGGCAGGTGAATATGCCCAGGCATGATACCAATCTTACATTCGCCGGGAGTGATGACGCCTGGGCAGTTTGGCCCGATCAAACGCACTCCAAGTTGGTCGCACTTTTCTTTAGCCACCAACATATCGAGGGTTGGAATCCCCTCAGTGATACANACAATGAGNTTAATGCCCGCTTCGGCCGCTTCGAGAATCGAGTCTTTGCAAAATGGAGCTGGCACGTAGATTACAGAGGCATCGGCTNCGGTCGCCTCATAGGCCTCCTGTACTGTATTAAAGACTGGCAGNNTAAGGTGTACCTGNCCCCCTTTACCTGGGGTTACACCACCGACCATTTNCGTGCCATATTCGATGGCCTGCTCAGAGTGAAATGTTCCCTGTGAACCGGTGAAGCCCTGACAAATCACCTTCGTGTTTTCATTAATAAGAATACTCATGATGCACCTCCTGCGGCACCAACGACCTTCTCAGCGGCATCAGACAGAGAATTGGCGGCAACAATATTTAGCCCACTTTTCTCGAGGACTTCACGCCCCAGTTCAGCGTTATTACCCTCCAGACGCACAACCACAGGGACTTCGACACCTACCTCCTCGACGGCTCCAATCACACCTTCCGCAATCAGGTCGCATCGAACAATGCCGCCGAATATATTGACCAGCACTGACGTGACATTTTCGTCTGAGAGTATGATCTTGAAGGCCTCAGTGACACGCTCTTTTGTCGCTCCGCCTCCCACATCCAGGAAATTTGCCGGGCTTCCACCATGCAACTGAACGATATCCATAGTTCCCATGGCCAGGCCTGCACCATTCACCATGCAACCGATATTGCCNTCGAGGGCAACATAGTTNAGCTCCCATTCTGCNGCCTGNGCCTCACGCTCATCTTCTTGAGAGGGATCATGCATCGCCTGNAGNTTGGNCTGTCNATACATTGCATTGCCATCGACATTGATTTTGCCATCCAGGCANTGGAGNTTNCCCTCAGTAGTGATGACCAGCGGATTGATTTCNAATAGCGCCAGGTCTAACTCTTTAAACAGCTTGGCCAGNCCGAGAAAAAGTTGGGTAAACTGTTTAATCTGCGCGCCCTCAAGACCCAGCCTGAACGCCAGATCCCTGCCCTGGTAAGGCTGCGCACCAGTTAAGGGATCAATAGTCGCCTTAAGAATCTTTTCCGGCGTTTCGTCAGCGACCTTTTCAATTTCTACACCGCCTTCAACAGATGCCATGAAGACGACTCGTCGAGTCGATCGGTCAACCACGGCACCCAGATAGAGTTCCTGGTCGATGTCGGTGCAGGTTTCTACCAGGATCTTACTCACTGGTTGGCCGTTGGCGTCAGTCTGATAGGTGACCAGATTCTTGCCAAGCCATTGCTCAGCGAANGCGCTGGCTTCTTCAGCGGAATCCACCAACTTGACGCCGCCGGCCTTGCCNCGACCCCCAGCATGAACCTGGGCTTTGACTACCCACTTGTCACCTCCGATTTCAGCAGTCGCTGCAGCGGCCTGCTCAGGTGTATCAACAGCTTTACCACTGGAAACGGGCAACCCATACTCAGCAAACAGCTGTTTGGCTTGATATTCGTGTAGATTCATTAAGACTCCAGGCTAATGTTTTTTATATTTATTTCGTAAGCGTTTANTTACGGCGNCGGCGATTACCNATATGAATCGCATGCCCATTTGCCGCCAGGGCAGCCTCATGNANCGCTTCAGATAGAGTGGGATGCGAGAACATGGTGAGGCCCAGATCTTCGGCGCTGGCGCTGAATTCCATGGCAATAACCACCTGCTGCATTAAGTCAGCGGCGCTNGCGCCAATTACGTGACACCCGAGGATACGGTCGGTAGTCGCGTCAGCGATGAGCTTGACCATGCCATCAGAATCATTGGCAGCAAGAGCTCGGCCATTGGCTACAAACGGAAATACTCCCACGTTGTACNCTATGCCCTCTGATTTGAGCTCTTCCTCATTCTTTCCTACCCAGGCAACCTCCGGATGTGTATANATTACCGAAGGCACNAGATCATAATTCACCTGCGTCTTCTTATCGGCTAATCGTTCAGCGACCATGACGCCCTCCTCCATGCCTTTATGGGCAAGCATCGGGCCTCGCACAACGTCACCACAGGCATAGATAGAGGACACACTGGTGGCGCATTGATCGTTTACCTTGATGAATCCACGTTCATCCAATTCGATGCCCACCGAGGGGTCTAGCAAATCCACGGTGTAAGGCTTNCGTCCCACNGCGACAATCAACTTGTCAAANGTCGCTTTCTGGTCACCATTTGAATCCGTGTATTCAACAACCACATTTTTCTTGGCCCCTTTACCGCCAAGCTTGCTGCCAGTAACCCGAGCGCCCAGCTTGATATCGAGACCCTGCTTGGTAAAAATCTTCACTGCTTCCTTTGCGATTTGACGATCCACAGCAGGTAGAAAATCATCCATGGCTTCCAATACCACGACTTCAGCACCCAGACGCGCCCAGACACTGCCAAGTTCGAGCCCGATNACGCCTGCCCCAATCACGCCAAGGCGCTTNGGAACTTCCTGAAANTCGAGCGCCCCGGTGCTATCGACGATTGTNTCCTGATCGACGGGCGTTGGAGGGATATCTATCGGCACTGAACCGGCTGCAATGATGATGTGTTTTGCTGAAATTTCNTCCTGCTTGCCGTCATGACTCGTGACGACGACTGTATTCGCACCNGTTACCTTACCTGTGCCACTAATCCCATCGACCTTGTTGGCGGCAAACAAGCCCGTTACACCTTGGGTTAGCTGCTTAACGACCTGGTCTTTACGGCCAATCATGGCCGGCACATCGATACCTACTTTAGACACCTTAATGCCATGGGTCTCGAAGTCATGGTGTGCTTCAGCATATTTATGTGANGTGTCTAACAGTGCTTTCGAAGGAATACAGCCCACATTTAGGCAGGTTCCGCCGTANACAGTTTTATCTTCCTTGTTAAGCCATCTCTCGATGCAGGCAGTTTTGAAACCCAATTGGCCACAGCGAATTGCCGCGTGATAACCCGCGGGTCCGGAACCAACTACAACAACGTCGTATTCTTTACTCATAGTGTCTTAACCAANTTGGGGGATTAGATTTCCAGAATCAATCTTGTTGGNTCTTCNAGTAGCTCCNTGATNGTAACCAGGAATTGAACCGCTTCTTTGCCATCAATCATGCGGTGGTCGTATGAGAGCGCCAGGTACATCATNGGCAATACTTTCACTTCGCCTTTTACTGCCATTGGACGATCCTGGATTTTATGCATACCCAAAATTGCTGTTTGTGGTGGGTTGAGAATCGGTGTGGATAAAAGTGAACCGAATACGCCGCCATTTGAAATAGTAAAAGTGCCGCCTGTCATGTCTTCGATGGCAAGTTTGCCATCGCGCGCTTTCTCGCCGAAGCTTCGAATGTCTTTTTCAATTTGGGCCAGTCCCATGTTGTCGGCATTTCGCAGCACTGGCACGACCAGACCACGCGGNGAGGAGACNGCAACACCGATNTCCTGATAGCCATGGTAAACAATATCGTTACCGTCGATGGACGCATTAACNGCNGGATAGCGCTTCAAGGCTTCGATANATGCCCTTACGAAAAATGACATGAAACCTANTCTGACTCCATCGTGGGTCCGCTCAAANTCTTCTTTATANCGGTTACGTATATNCATCACCGGCTGCATGTTGACTTCGTTAAAT
The DNA here is from genome assembly GCA_002684935.1 of Gammaproteobacteria bacterium. Taxonomy (GTDB): domain Bacteria; phylum Pseudomonadota; class Gammaproteobacteria; order Pseudomonadales; family Pseudohongiellaceae; genus UBA9145. The sequence continues at coordinate 15,190 of NYWC01000007.1, read as the reverse complement.
GTGGTCAGCATCGCAGTTGTCTGCGTGGCAGTGAGGAGGCGCTCAGCAACCTTTGCCCGTAATCTGCTCATGGGCACACGCTCTTCGATGCGACCAGCGTTGTTCGCTGACAAATCGCCNGTNGCTNNAGCTGGCGNCGCANTAGNCACTGCCGCGGCAGATTGTCCAGAAAGGTGGTGAACCACGTCTTCCTTGGTCACGCGACCNTCTTTACCTGTGCCCTTGATGNTGGTGANATCCAGATTGTTTTCTTNCGCNATTTTGCGGGCGGCTGGACTCAAGAGGGAGTNCCCTTCTNCTTCACTTNCANCTGGTGCTGNCGCCGCTTNGCTTGCTTCNGCTGGCGGCGGCTCAANTGCGGGCGCTGCAGCAACGGCCGCGCCGGCCTCTATATTCGCAATGGCTTCATTGCTGACAATAGTCTCGCCAGACTCTTTCAGGATCTCGGTGAGCATGCCGTCGGCAGGTGCAACTACTTCGATAACAACTTTGTCTGTTTCTATATCTACCAAGGGTTCATCCCGAGAGACACTATCACCTACATTCTTATACCAAGTCGCAATAGTCCCATCGGGCACTGACTCTGGNAATTGTGGCGCTTTGATTTCAACTGTCATGACTAGTCCTACTCTTAGGCTTTATGCCTGATATTTGTTCTGCTTTTAACTCAACGCTTCGTCGATAAACTTTTTTTGTTGACTGATATGCAAGGCCGGATAGCCGGCTGCGGCTGCGGCTGAAGCATCTCTGCCGGCNTATTCAAGCCAAATTTCCGGAAAATGTGCGTGCAGAGCACGCCGGATATGGTGCTGACTTGCGTACCAGGCACCCTGATTCATGGGCTCTTCCTGACACCAGGTGATCAACTCTACGTTCTTGTACTGCAATAAACACTGNTCAAAGTCTTCTTGNGGGAAGGGATAAAGTTGCTCCAATCTAACAATAGCGATGTNACTGATNTCACGCTTGCGNCGTTCGGCGCGCAGATCATAGTAAACCTTGCCACTACAAATAATGAGCTTNCGNACCTGCTCTTTATTNATNTNATCNGTCTCATCAATGATGACTTGGAAACTACTGTCTGCTAACTGTTCCAGTGAGCAAACAGTCTCTTTATGGCGCAACAGACTCTTGGGAGACATCACTACCAGAGGTTTACGCAACGGACAAAGTACCTGTTTTCGCAACATGTGGAAAACCTGGGAAGCCGTTGTCGGCAAACACACCTGAATGTTGTGCTCAGCGGAGAGTTGTAGAAAGCGCTCAAGGCGAGCAGAGCTATGTTCAGGCCCCTGCCCCTCGTAGCCATGGGGAAGTAATAGCGTTAAGCCACAGAGCCTCTGCCATTTGTGTTCGCCGCTGGTTATGAATTGGTCAATCACAACCTGGGCTGAGTTAGCAAAGTCACCAAACTGGGCTTCCCAGATCACCAGCGCATTTGGCGTGGTCGTAGAAAAACCATATTCAAATGCCAGCACTGCTTCCTCGGACAGCAGCGAATCGTAAATCGTGAAATCGCTCTGGTCCTTTGCCACTTCCTGCAGTGGTATGTAGTCCTGACCNGATTTCTGATCATGGATCACTGCATGCCTGTGTGAAAACGTGCCGCGTCCAACATCCTGACCGGTAATTCTCACCTTGTTGCCGCTGGTCAGTATACTCGCGTAGGCAAGTGTTTCGGCCATACCCCAATCNACTGGCNTCTCACCGGAAGCCATTGCTGCTCGTTCGGTGTAGACTTTNTTAACCTGNCGCTGCAAAGCGACGCTATTGGGAATATCTACCAGCTTCTTGGCAAGCGCCTGCAAGTTTGCAACCGGCATTGAGGTATTAAAATGCGGGCTCCAGTCATGACCAAGATAGGGACTCCAATCCACGAATAGCTCGATGGATGGATCCTTNACCAGACTCTTGACNACATGTTGTCCNGTATCTAATTCCTGCCTGAAATTGCTATTCATGTTACTGACTTCTTCGTCAGACACTACACCTTGGGAAACNAACTCTGCGGCATATAAGGCTCGCGTTGATTTATGTTGCTTGATCGCAGAATACATNAGCGGCTGAGTAGCNGAGGGNTCATCGGTTTCGTTATGGCCGCGGCGGCGGTAACAAACCANGTCAATCACAACATCTTTTTTGAACTCATATCTGAAATCCAGAGCCAATTGGGTCACGAACAATACGGCCTCGGGATCATCCGCGTTGACGTGAAAAATAGGCGCCTGCACCATTTTTGCTACATCNGTACAATATTCGGTNGATCTTGCATCATCCTGGCGATGCGTGGTGAAACCTACCTGATTGTTAATAATGATATGCACGGTCCCACCAGTGGAGTAGGCGCGGGTGTTGGACATCTGAAATGTCTCCATTACCACACCCTGTCCAGCGAAGGCGGCGTCGCCGTGACAAATAATAGGCAGCACCAGGCTTCCGTTAGCGTCATCTCGACGTGCCTGCCTTGCGCGAACAGATCCTTCAACGACNGGTGCGACGATTTCCAGATGGGATGGATTAAACGCCATCGCCATATGTAACTCGCCACCAGCAGTCATGATGTTGGAAGAGAAGCCCTGGTGATATTTTACGTCTCCAGAACTTTCATAAACGGCTTTACCCTCAAATTCATCGAACAGGTCAGCAGGATTTTTTCCTAAAATATTAACCAAGACATTGAGACGCCCACGGTGAGCCATGCCTAGTACGATTTCCTTGGCGCCATATTTACCCGCTCGCTGCACCAACTCATCTAGGGACGGAATCAGACTCTCACCACCCTCAAGCCCAAAACGCTTGGTGCCGGGATATTTGGAATCGAGGTGCTTTTCCAGGCCCTCAGCCGCAGTCAGTCTTTCCAAGAGGTGGCGCTTAACTTCGTTTTCAAAAGTCGGGTAGCCATCGTTGCCCTCAATACGCTGCTGAATCCACTGCTTCTCTTCAAGATTGACGATATGCATATATTCATAGCCAACGGAGCTGCAGTAGATATGCTCGAGCGTTTCTACGATGTCCCGAAGTGGNGCCGTTTCTTTACTGATAAACAGTGATCCGGTCTGAAATACAGTGGAGGAGTCGATTTGGGAAAGGTCATGAAACTCAAGCTCTAGGTCGGGCACACGCTCGCGATGCATGATGCCGAGCGGATCAAGANTCGCCCTTTGGTGACCTCGCACCCGNTATGAGCTGATTAACTGNAGTACATGAACTTGTTTGCTCTCGTGTTCTGAATTAATTACCGCCTCATTGCTAAGAACGGGTGCGTAGCGGCTGACCCTACTAAGGGTCTTAAAGTCGCGCTTTATGTCCGCGTGTGAGACATCTTGGGAAGGACCCCTGCCGTCCGGTGAAGCCAAGGATTCGAAGAAAGACCTCCATTGTTCAGGCACAGAATCAGGATCAGAAAGAAAGCTTTCGTAGAGTTCCTCCACATATTCAGCGCTGGAGCCAGAAAGGTGTCCGGTGCTCCACATTAATTCCATTTCGTTTTCTTGCATTTCCTGTCCTTTGACTATTCGAAACCCTACTCATAGAAAATGGGCTAAAGTCATCTTCACGGCTTGGTGNCCGCTTTAGGTTCCCTGCGTAATAAGCATACTCCTGATATGCCCAATCGCCCGCGTAGGATTAAGCCCTTTGGGACAAACCGCAACACAGTTCATAATTCCTCGACATCTGAAAACGCTGAATGGATCATCAAGATCTGCCAACCGGTCCGTGGTGGCTGTATCTCTGCTATCTGCCAGAAACCGATAAGCCTGCATCAATCCTGCCGGGCCGATAAATTTATCTGGATTCCACCAGAACGAAGGGCAATTAGTGCTGCAGCAGGCGCATAAAATACATTCATATAGACCATCGAGCTTGGCGCGATCTTCAGGAGACTGCAGTCGCTCAATCGCCGGTGCCGGCGTATTGTTAATCAGATAAGGCTTAACCTTTTCAAACTGCTGGTAGAAAATCGACATGTCGACCACCAGATCGCGGATAACAGGCAACCCAGGGAGCGGTCGTAATACCAATTTATTAGCGGACCCGCCAACTTCAGAGAGCGGTGTAATGCATGCCAGGCCATTAGTGCCGTTGATGTTCATGCCATCGGATCCGCACACACCTTCTCGACAGGAACGTCGGTAGGCAACCGATGAATCCTGTTCTTTCACTAAGGCCAGTACATCCAGCACCATAAGGTCTTTGCCCTCGGGCAAAGCTACTTCGAATTCCTGCATGCTTGGCTTGCTATCTGTTTCCGGGTTGTATCGGTAGATGCTAACTAACACGTTATCTATAACCTTCTATCAGTTTCTCAATCAGGAAAATGCTAATTCTGTAGCCAATTCTAAAATTAATAAGTACGAACCATAGGTTCGAATGTATCGACAGTCTTCGGTGAAAAGTTCACCTCACGTCTGCCAAGCTTTTTCTCAATTGGAAAATACAGGGAATGGCATAACCAGTTTTCATCATCACGCTCACGGTAATCGTCTCGCGCATGCGCTCCTCTGCTCTCGGTTCGGCCTTCCGCAGCTATGGCTGTCGCTTCAGCTACTTCAAACAGGTTTTGCAGCTCTAATGCTTCTATACGAGCCGTGTTGAATGTTGCGCTCTTATCTTCCAGGTAAAGGTTGCCCAGCCGCTCGCGAATCGATTCGAGCTTCTTGACCCCCTCCTGCATGAAATCGCCTTTGCGAAACACGCCAAAGTGATTCTGCATGACCTGCTGTAATTCCGCCCGCAGAGCCGGAACGCTCTCACCCGAGGTAGATTCGTTCAACTTCTCCAAGCGCTCGGAGGCTGCCTCCACATCTGATTGTGACACTTGGCGCTGCTCAATGCCCTGGGACAGCATTTCTTCGATGTGTTTGCCCGCTGCGCGGCCAAAAACCACTAGATCAAGCAGACTGTTGCCACCAAGTCGGTTGGCCCCATGGACGGATACACAGGCGACTTCGCCCACCGCGAACAAGCCGGGAATGATTTCGTCTTCTCCTGCACTGTTTTGTGTCAAGGCCTGTCCATGGACGTTGGTCGGAATTCCACCCATCATGTAATGGCAGGTTGGTACGACAGGAATCGGTTCTTTAACCGGATCGACGTGAGCGAAGGTTCTTGAAAGCTCCAGAATTCCTGGCAGCTTGGCATTCAGTACCTCTTCGCCAAGATGATCAAGCTTCAGTTTGACATGGTCACCGTTTTCACCACAGCCACGCCCCTCAAGAATTTCCAACACCATGGAGCGCGCCACCACATCTCGACCCGCTAGATCCTTCGCATTGGGGGCATATCGCTCCATGAAGCGCTCGCCATCCTTGTTGATCAGATAACCACCTTCACCGCGACAGCCTTCGGTAACCAAGGTGCCGGCACCGTAGATGCCGGTGGGATGAAACTGCCACATTTCCATATCCTGCATGGGATAACCCGCACGCATCGCCATGCCGATTCCATCACCGGTATTGATAAGTGCATTTGTGGTCGACGCGTAAATCCGACCAGCACCACCAGTCGCGAACACTGTGGCTTTGGCTTGGATGAAAACGGTTTCGCCATCTTCGATGCAGATTGCGATGACGCCAACCACTGCGCCGTCCTGGTTCTTCACCAGATCGACCGCATACCATTCGTTAAGGAATACCGCGTTGTTTTTCAAATTACCCTGATACAGCGCATGCAGTAATGCGTGACCAGTACGGTCAGCCGCGGCGCAGGTTCGGGCTGCTTGCCCACCCTTACCGAAATCCTTAGATTGGCCGCCGAATGGACGCTGGTAGATACGGCCATTTTCTGTGCGCGAAAAAGGCAGGCCCATGTGGTCCAGTTCGAAAACCGCTTGCGGCCCCTCGCTACACATATATTCAATAGCGTCCTGGTCACCGATATAGTCTGACCCTTTAACGGTGTCATACATGTGCCAGCGCCAATCGTCATCGGGGTCAGCGCTTGCGATCGCACAGGTGATGCCACCCTGGGCTGAAACCGTGTGTGAGCGAGTAGGAAACACTTTCGATATGACCGCAGTCTTATGCCCGGACTGCGCCAACTGCAAGGCTGCGCGCATGCCGGCTCCACCGCCGCCAACGATTATTGCGTCAAAAGAAATACTTCGATAACCCGCCATCTAACTACCCCAAAAAATTGAAATACCCCACAGCAGATATACTGCTATGAGCAAAACACAGATCGCCTGATAGACCAGCCTGATCGCGGTAGCGCCACTGCCAAGTTGACGTTCGGTGAGATAGTCTGTGCCGACTGTCCACATGCCTACCCAGGCATGGCCGCAGAGGGCAAACAGAGTGATGATGCTGAATATCCGCATGAGATTGGAATCGAAGAGCGCACGCCACTCTGCGTAGCCCATTTCCGGCGTCATCAAAAAGCTCGCCAGGATGCAGAGGCTGTATGCNGCGAGGATGAGCGCGCTGAAGCGTTGAATAATCCAGTCTGAGAGGCCCGACCGGCTAAGGCTGGTTGCACTNGTTACCATATCCATGCCCCCGCGAGTGCTGCTGAGAGCACCGCAAGCCCCAGCGTTATCTGGGCACCCAACTGCNCACCCTGCTTGGTTTCACCCCAACCGAGGTCCATCAGAAGATGTTTAACGCCGGCGATCAGGTGATAAAACAANCCCGTGGTGATGGCCCANAGCACAATCTTCATGANCCCCCCGTCNATGATGGCTACTGCTTCNCTGAAGCCTTGCTCAGAAGACAGTGATAGCTGCANCANGTACAGAAGTATGGCGGTNGCGATGAACAGNGCAACGCCAGAGATCCGGTGCAGAATCGAGGTAATCGCCGGCAGCGGAAATTTGAATGTGGTTATATCGAGATTAACAGGNCGCGTATCTTTCACAGTGAACTTATCCGGCGTCGTTTNGAGACGCANTTATGNTACNTTTGAAAACTCTTAAGAGTTCACGAACTAGTTGAAATAATTACACAAATTGGGGAAATACAACGGCNTCNAAGTATATGCTTTCTACTCCTTCAATACAATAAATCTAGGTGCCGTGACATCAATTTTGACAAGGGCTTGTCATCTTTAGTTTAGCATAGAGACAACCAAAACCTGCCAATACATGCAAGAACACAAATTGACAGGATTTGAGTTGAAATAGATGAGTTTCAAGCAGTATGCAGACCACAGGACTGGTGATATCGAATTTTTCGAGATCCAGGAACAGATGGCGGGACAAACATTTGACAAGACCCGCGCTTCCTCCCTATTCTCTCTGCCCAATTTGGACGGGCAGTAGCGCTAAATTCTAGATTAAGTAGGGTCTTTAAAAGTCTGAAATTACAAGTGCTTCCTCCGTCCTCCAAGAAATTTAACGTTGCACAGGAGTTAAGCATGAGCGACAAGAAGGCCCAGTTAACTATTGACGGGAAAGCAGATCCCATAGATTTACCCGTCTACTCCGGTAGCACTGGACCCGACGTCATCGATGTCAGGAGCCTGGTCAGCCAAGGTGTCTTCACCTATGACCCGGGTTTTGTTTCCACGGCATCCTGTNACTCTGAAATCACCTACATTGATGGNGNCGCTGGGGTATTACTGCATCGCGGCTATCCGATCGAACAACTCGCAGAAAAGTCGNACTTCCTTGAGACTTGCTATCTCCTGCTAAACGGCGAACTGCCCTCTCCTGAAGTNAACGATGAATTCGTCAATACCATCCGCTATCACACCATGGTAGACGAAGCGATTCATCAGTTTTTCCGGGGTTTNCCCCGCACAGCACACCCCATGGCCATGCTGTGCGGCGTGGTTGGTGCTCTATCAGCCTTTTACCACGATGATCTGGATATCGAAAACCCCGACCATCGCTTGAGAGCATCGTACCGGGTCATTGCAAAAATGCCCACGCTAGCTGCAATGTGCTATAAGCATGGTGTAGGACAGCCCTTCATGTATCCACAGAATGAAATGGGGCTGGCCGAAAATTTCCTGCACATGATGTTCGGCACCCCATGCGAGCCTCCGAAAGTGAGCCCGGTGCTGGCCAAGGCCATGGATACCTTATTCCTGCTGCACGCAGACCATGAACAGAACGCCTCAACCTCCACCGTGCGCCTGGCCGGCTCCACAGGCGCCAATCCCTATGCGTGCATTGCCTCAGGCATTGCTGCACTCTGGGGCCCCGCTCACGGCGGCGCCAATGAGGCTGTGCTGGAGATGCTGCACGAGATTGGTGATGAGTCACGAATAGAAGAATTCATCAAGCGCGCCAAGGACAAGGATGATCCTTTTCGCCTCATGGGATTCGGTCACCGTGTCTATAAAAACTATGACCCAAGAGCCACTGTTATCCGCGGCATTTGCGATGAAGTGCTTGAAGAGTTGGGCGCCGAGAATGACCCGCTTCTGCGTATTGCCAAGAAGCTTGAGAAAATCGCGCTGGAGGATGAATATTTCATCGAGCGCAAGCTGTTTCCTAATGTGGATTTCTACTCTGGGATTATTCTTAAAGCGGTTGGCATTCCGACTAGCATGTTTACTGTGATATTTGCTACCGGTCGAACGCCGGGGTGGATTGCACATTGGCACGAAATGCTCAGCGACTCCTACCGCATCGGTCGTCCGCGCCAGCTGTACAAGGGATATACGAAGCGGGATTATCCAGGGTAATAGCTAGAAACCCTGTTAGCAGAAAGGCCTGGCGGAGGAGTTTGCCGGGCTTTTTTGTTTGGAGTGGGGATAAAGCGCCTAATAGGAGTCACCCTACGACAGGCTCTGGCAACAGATGCTTTTGTGATTCAGCTTACGGTCAGCCAACCGGAGCAAAACCCCTGGAGAAGGTCAAGCAACAGATACCCTCGAAAGCTTGGGTACGTTCAGCGAGCAAAGAATGTACACGTTAGTTGATTGAGATGGTGGAGCCTACCGGGATCGAACCGGTGACCTCAACACTGCCAGTGTTGCGCTCTCCCAGCTGAGCTAAGGCCCCACAATTGCCGAGTAGCAAGGAAGGCGCATTCTAAGCACCCCCTCAGGGGCTGTCAATCGGGCTATTCAGCTTGACCCAGAACCCGGTATTCCTTGTCCAGTGTTTTCGCCAGCTTCTTGGAGACGCCTCCCAATACGCTCAGAGCATTTCGCAGTCTGGCCCGCGCCAAGTCGAGCCCGAGTATGGCCAAGGAATCCATGACTGAAGTAGAAACCGCCTTGCCGCTGATTGCCACGAACAGCGGNAACAAGAAGTCCCGAATCTTTAAGTCTAGCTGCGCTGCGAGGGTTTGCATTGCCGTTTCGATGGCATCCCGATTCCATTCCGATAGGGATTCCAGCCGCCACAGGCTGAATTGAAGGATTCGGAGACACTGATCCTGGCTTAGCGCCTTGTGCTCGAATTGAGCCTGAGTAAGCGGCACTACACCATCGATGAACTGACTGGCCAGACCAACCACATCTGAAAACCGCTCAACCCTGGGTTTAATCAGCGGAATAATTTTTTGTAGCCGATCGTCCTTACTAGCCCAGTCAACGAAACGCGATGCAAAATCAGCATCATTGAGGTCTTCTCTCAAGTAGCGTCCGTTTAACCAGTCCAACTTCTCGATATCGAAAATTGGGCCACCCAAAGAGACCCGACTGATATCAAATGCCGCTTCCATTTCCGCTAAAGAGAATTTTTCTTCACCGCCCGGCATGGACCATCCCATCATCCCGAGATAATTAACCAGCGCCTCTGGCAAATAGCCCATATCCTGGTAGTAATTAATGCTGGTGGGATTTTTGCGCTTGCTGAGCTTGCTCNTGTCGGGATTGCGCAGAAGCGGCATATGACAGAATGTGGGTGACTCCCANTCGAAGTATTCGTATAGCAACGCATGCTTGGGCACCGAGTTAATCCATTCCTCTCCGCGAATGACATGGGTGACCCCCATCAGATGATCATCCACTACGTTGGCGAAATGATAGGTAGGCAAGCCATCGGATTTGATCAATACCTGCATATCAATCTGTGCCCAATTTATACTCACCTCACCCCGCAACATGTCATCAAAACGACAATCGCCTTCACGGGGCACTACCATGCGAATGACATGGGCTTCGCCGCTATCCATGCGCCGTTTTCTATCGCTAGGATCAAGCTGAAGACAATGGCCGTCGTAACCCGGAGTCTGTTTTGCGGCCATTTGTTCCTGTCTCAATTCTGTCAGCCGCTCTGAACTGCAAAAGCATGGGAACGCCAGCTCCTTGTCCAGCAAATATTGAATATGTTCTCGATAGATTGCCGAGCGCTGGCTTTGACGATAGGGGCCGCNGTCTCCTCCCACATCAGGCCCCTCATCCCAACTCAGACCAAGCCAACTCAGCGCGTTGAGAATATCCTGCTCAGACTTCGCGGTGCTGCGTTGTTGATCAGTATCTTCGATGCGCAGCAGGAAATTNCCGCCATGCTGATGNGCAAAACAGCGATTGAATAGCGCGATGTAGGCCGTTCCCACATGGGGATCACCGGTGGGTGAAGGAGCAATTCGAGTCTTGACGTCAGACATGTGATTTTNANTTCAGTTACAGCTATGTAGTTGATGNTGCGCGATTATACGTTATTGCCGGCTAAAACCTATGACTCTCAGAGAATTCTTGACTNCGGGCANTGCATTCGATAGAACCCTGCAGCAATTGAAGGAACTCCTATTCACCCATGGCGCCATACTAAACACGACCATGTCAGACCACATTTTTTGCGTAGCCCCGATGATGGATTGGACCGATCGTCACGATCGNGTATTCCTNCGGCAATTCAGNCGCAGNGCATTCCTGTATACGGAAATGGTAACNAGCGCCGCCCTNAAGTATGGCGATGCGCAATATCTGCTGCAGNATGATCCAGCAGAGCATCCGGTGGCNCTGCAACTGGGCGGCAGCGATCCTGCCGAGCTGGCGGAAGCAGCACAGTTAGGCCGCGAGGCCGGGTTCGATGAGATCAATCTGAATGTAGGCTGCCCCAGCGATCGTGTGCAATCTGGCGCTTTCGGGGCCTGCCTGATGGCAGAGCCAGATTTAGTCGCGAAATGTATCGCCAGCATGATGCGCGTTGTAGACTGTCCTGTTACGGTTAAATCCCGCATAGGAATTGATGAGAGGGACTCACGGGATGAGCTTTTACGATTCGTTGAAACCATTGCCAATGTCGGCTGCGAAATGTTTATTATTCATGCCCGCAAAGCCATCCTGCAGGGGCTAAGCCCCAAGGAGAACCGAGAAATTCCCCCGCTGCACTACGACCGGGTATTTGCGGTTAAAGAATCATACCCTGAGTTGGAAATTATCATCAACGGCGGGATTGTTAGCCTCAGGCAAGCGCAGGAGTTATTGCAGCAAATCGATGGCGTTATGCTNGGACGCGAGGCTTACCAAAACCCTTATTTACTGCACCANGTAGACTCTCTGCTATATGGCGAAGCAAGCGNAACCAAGAGNAGACAAGAATATCTGCTGGACTATGTTCCCTATATTGAAGCCCAGCTAGCAAAAGGCACTCCGCTCAAACACATGAGCANGCACTTNCTAGGCCTATTTAAAGGCCAGCCGGGAGGCAAACAATTNCGNCGNCACCTGAGTGAGAATGGCCATAAGNCAAACGCTGGATTANATGTCATAATGGAGGCACTAAGCTTTGTTAGCTGATCTGGCNAACCGGTCGCGATACCAGAGGAAATGATTACAGAGAAATACTCATGTTCAATTCAATAAAAGCTTTTTTTGAAGAAAAACTGGCGAATGAGTCAGAGCCTGAGAATCAGCTCGTTTCCAGGGCTGATTTGGCTTGTGCGGCCCTGTTAATAGAGGTGATCAACTCTGATAACGAATTAGATGAGCGAGAGACGGAAGAATTCCTGGTACTTCTCCAGAGCAGCCTGCAAATCCCAGAAGAAGACTTGAACGACATAATGCGCCTGGCAGAGAGAGAAGCGCGCCAAGCCACTTCACTGTATGAGTTCACCCGCTTGATCAACGATGAGTATGAATATGCCGAAAAGGTCAAGCTAGTCGAAAATATGTGGCGGGTAGCATTCTCAGATCAACAACTGGATAAATATGAAGAGGCCTTGATTCGTAAAGTTGCTGACTTGTTATACGTTTCACACCAGGATTTCATCAAAACTAAACTAGCAGCGCGTGACTCCTGACCCTTCTAACTGTGCAGCAGCGCGCCATTAAAAAACAAAATGTTGAAGCCTGCGCTCATTGATCCCAACCTCGCCGCTGGCTTCCTCGGTAACCGAGAAACGGCAATTAGTTAGAAATTCGGCCATATTTCTGCGCACCACTCTTTGTCACCAATGATCAGTAATTTTGGGGCAGCAATATAATATAGATTGCTGCTGCTTGTTGTCATGGAGTTACAGTGAATCACCTGGCGGAGTACTACGTAACTGTATTTAATCAGCTCATAAAAGATTACCTTAGCAATTCTCGCTGCCAGTTCTCTTTAAAAATCGCCAAATTCATCTTCGAGTTGTCCGTCATGNACCAGGTAATTCCTGCGTTGGACATAAGCCTCGCGAATAAACAGATACGGNTCGCCACTCACCAGATCATCNAGAGCCAAATAAGACGCACGCTGNTCTAGCTCTTCCAGAAACAACAATGGGTAACGAACGGCCGACTCATAATAATATTGNATAGGATTAAATAATGTATCAAGCANCAGCCCGAAAAAGTCTCTCACATTACTCGCACCAAACACCGGCAGCATCACATAGGGTCCTGTTCCGATACCCCAGGCACCAAGGGTCTGGCCAAAGTCTTCCTCATTCTTCGTAAACCCCAGATCACTGGCGACATCCAGAAAGCCTCCAACCCCAATCGTAGTATTGACTAAAAATCGACAGGAGTCGCTTAGGGCATCATCCATTTTTAGTTGCAGCAAATCATTCACAAACACATTGATATCATCAATATTGCTGAAGAAGTTACCAATACCCTGCTGCGCGAAACGCGGCGAAAAGGTTGTATAGGTTGCGGCGATGGGGCGTACAAGCAGTCGGTCGAAATAATCATTGAAGGCATAGATATCCTGATTTGCGTCAATCCAGGGATCGTAAGCTTGCGCCGAAGCACTTGCACTACCAAGCAGAACCAAAAGCATGAAGACTAATCTGAATCTATATGCTCGTAGCTTGGAAGTGCTTCGGCCCCTTATGACCAGCCTGTCATATATGCGATAAATCACAGGTTTAATCCATGTGCTAACTGAGAGAATGCCTTTCGTGGCATCTAATATTTAAAGGCATCTGCTTTTTACTATCACAAGCATTCTATTTACTGAGAAGTTGGAAACGTTTGTCCAGACGCTTGGCGGAAACGGGAATTTTGGTTCCTAGTGATTGCGCGAAAAGCGATACCCTATATTCTTCAATCATCCAACGTAGCGAGTCAATTTCAGAAGCAAGTTTGGTGTGTCCCAGATCACTTTTTTCTTGGTAGCGGCGCCAATAGAGCTGTAATTCTTTAACGGCCTCCTCATCTTTAGGTCCCAGATGCGGGGCTTTCTCTAGCCGCTTCATAATCCCCTCGAAATAACGCGGGTACTGTTGCAGCCATTCCCAAGAAGTATTGCGAAGAAACCCAGGCGCCAGCAAATATTCGATTTGCTCTCTGACATCGGCCTTGGCGTAGCCCAGACCCTCATCTGGCAAGGCGTTGAGTTGGTTTACCACTTTTAGCCGAATATTCAGGATGTTTTGTAGCAACTTCTGCAGACGGTTGGCGTGATCAGCGAGTTGGACGCGCCCTTCATCATATTGCTTGACAAAGGCTTCGCGGTCTCTAACTGGGATATTTCGAACTGAAAAAGCCCCCGCATAACAAGCCATTACCGCATCGTCCACCAGACCCTGCATACCCGGTGCATATTTCAACACGTGCTTTCTCTGGAATTCATCAAATTGTTTCTTGATGATTTTTTTCTGTTGCGGCGTCCGCAACATATACAATCGAATAAGGCCGTTTTGATGCTCAATCAACGCGCGATCCGGGTCTGCAAACAGTTTAATGGCCACACTTGAGCTATTGTCCACGAGCGCAGGAAAGCGAATAAGCACCAGCTCATCTCCGATTTGGAGAGAATCGGGGAGCACATCAAAATCCCAGTCCCGCAATTGCTCCCGCTCAATAGCATGGTTGAANCCANNGCNACCCGCTTCGNNAAGCGAGTCCTGATTAGCCACGCCGAGTTGCTGCTGGAGATCAGNCAATCGCTCACCAAAAGCCAGCTCTCCGCCCTTATCGTCTACCACTCGAATTTTCACCCGTAGATGCGGCGGCAGGTTTTCTTCTTTAAACTCATCTCGTTCGATGGCAGTGTTTTTCAATATCTTNATTTGGTCGCAGAGTGCATCAAGCAGCTCCCCATCGTTCGCNGACATAAGCGGAAGCACTTCATCCACAAAACCACTCACCGGTATCAACTGCTTTCGCCAGGCTTTCGGTAAGGACTTAACCAAGGCAATACACTTGTCGCGCAAGATACCCGGCACAGCCCAATCGATGTCAGCCTGTCGCAGCTGCGGGAGGATTAATAGCGGTACGTCGATCGTTGCCCCATCNCGGCTGTCACCCGGATCAAACTTATAGTCAATCTCTAGCTGGTTATGCTTGATTGCAGCCGCATCTGGATAGTTTATCTCGCCGTGATGAGCAATTTTTTCATCAAACAGCTTCTGCTCGGTCATTTCCAGACTGCTTAAGTCTGCAGGCGTTGCATGCTTTAACCAGGACCTTAAATCTGCTGTAGAAGCCACTGTTGCAGGCAGGCTTTGTTCGTAGAATCTCGCTATATCACGCTCGCTTACCAGNAAATCGGGGCGACGCAGCTTCTCTTCTTGTTTTGTGAGTTCGGCNAGNANTTCTCGGTTACGACTCAAAAAGNTTGATTGCAATTGCAGTTCGTCGTTGACCAACGCCTCTTTGATAAACAGCTCTCTGGCCATTAATGGGTCATAGTTCTTAAAAGCCACAGGTCGCTTCTCAATGACCGTCAACCCCAGCAATGCGACTTTCTCATAAGCCATGATCTGTTGATGCTTCTTGCTCCAGTGCGGCTCAAAGCACTCTCGTTTGACTAGGTGTAGCGCCATTTCCTCAATCCATTCGGGTTCAATCCTGGCTGCAACACTGGCGAACGTCTGGGCAGTTTCGATTAGACTGGCTGTTACAATCCAACGCACTCGCT
>NYWC01000059.1 GCA_002684935.1 Gammaproteobacteria bacterium | reverse complement strand
GCCTATTGATGTGACGAATAGAGATCCACGACTACGCCTGTCGGCACGATCACAGTAATCTGATTCTGCCACTCAAAGGCAGCCAATCCAATCAAGGGANAGTGCAGGTAAAGCTGAGNTGCCAAGCCGCTGCGCTTTGGCCATAAGNCGCTGGCGCCGGTCTAAAAATCTTCCAGTCAGTGCTTGTTGCAGCCAGCAATTTANCCTGGGGCGCAAAATTAGATGGAGAACACCTGCTNTTGGTGTAAGCAGAGATCACTAACCAGGGACACCCGCTACTGATTGCCCCCTCAGAATTGCTCGGTAATGATCTGAAGTATTCGCTAACCGCAGATCGCCCGCTGCATTAAGACATAGTGCAGCTACCCTAAGTTATTGTGCGCCGCGACCGCGTGCAGCGCATTGCCCAGACTGATGCGCTGCAGCTACGACACTGGTCGTAGCGCTTGCAGAAAGTGAGTTAGGAATAATCATTGAAGTGCGTCATACCAGTTCTGAACTGGTAGTTCAAGCAACGATTGTTGCTGCGCGAAGAGAATATAATTGAGCTATAACAGTGTGTTATGGAAGGATAGAAACCATTTTTTCTGTATAAGCCGAAGCAGTTGAACGCCGCTCTCATCAAAACTAAACGAACTTAAAGATATTTTTGCACCAGTCGTTATAGTCTAGGCGGCGACGATTGTGCATTATTCCGCACACCCAAAATCGGTTTTTAAACTGCTGGGCAAAATTTGCCATGGTCAGGCAAAGTCAAAATAACTCAAGAAAGATCAAGTAAGAACAAGAAAAGCCGAGCAAAGGCAAGCAGGGCCATGTAAAGGGGATATCCAAGCCACGTAAACTCCCCTGTCTGGCCATTAGCCCAGATTTAAAAGGCGCAAGCGGCGACGCTTTAAACAGTGTCGACAAGGAAGAAAAGCCAGCAATATATAACAGGGAAGCATTAGAACAGTGACCAAGATCGGACCGAATTCAGCGCACTCCCCATCTGAACATCGCAATTCTTCTGCGGGCGTTGTCACCTCGTTTCGGAGCGATCGCAGTAATGTTGATGATAGCCTCAATGACAAGGCTGTCGATATAAAGGCCCTCAACAACCAGTCCGTCAACATGGATGCTCTCGAGCAGCGCATCGAGCTGTTGCCCGAAGTCGACACAGCTCGTGTGGTCGAGCTCCATAGCCGCATCATGGCGGGTGAATATGCAGTAGATTCTGAACGCCTTGCTGGCAAGCTTCTGGACCTGGAATCCGGCTTCTAATTCTGAGGCCACCTGTACCTGGACTCACAGATATTTGAATCCCGGCAACTCCCCGGCAATCAACACATTGCTCCGATCGATCAAGCGAAAGCCGGGCTTGTATCCCGCCGTTTTGATGAAAACCCTGTTCTACTCGGCAATCAATCTGACCTGCTTGAGCAACTGGATCATGCCCACCGGGCAAGAGCATCCTGGTACGGTGCAAATGGGCTGGGATCTGACAACGAATAGGGCACTCTACTGCTCTTAGCAATCATAAAGCGCATAGATGCCTGCAAATTTAATTGTAATAAATACATATATATTAATAAGATATGTAGCTAATTTATAGTTATTTCCCATGTAAATTTAAACGACAATTCGAAGTGATGCGCGGGTTGACTAGCTCAGACCGGGTTTGTTCCGACTGTGGCGCCACTGAAGTAACCACTTCCCATCGCAAGCTGAGAAGCATCTAGCCTATTCACTAGCCTTGGCTGATTTCTGACCCTGGTTCCGCTTTGGACACTTTATTTGTTCTTGCAAGGATAGTGATCCCAGAGAACCGGACCAACCGTAAACTGTCTACAATGCTTCTTCAAAGCCCGTGTTTAATAAAGTTTTGAGAGTCATGTGTAACCAGGCATGCATTGCCGGTGCGCAGCAGCCATTAAACTTGGCAGCATTGGAATATCCATGATTTGCGATCGCTAATTCAGAATTCGAAAGCCTTTAGCTCCTTGCATTAGGAATAAGGACTAGGCGAACAGGTGAGCCAGAGAAACTTGTGTTAACCCGGCTCTTGGTTTTTTATACGCGGCCGATAAAGCCCTAGAGATAGCGCCACAGGGCGTTTCTGACACCAGAAGAGCTTTCAAGCATAACAGACAGCCTGGTGGATCGAGAGTTACCAGCAGTGAATGCAAAGAACTTTTATATAGTAGCAACAGCTCCCAACGAGCCAAGTCTGCGAGTCAAGATCTCCGGCCCCTACCTAACCGAACAGGCTGCGCGGGCTGATTTGGACGCCGCAATCAAAGAGGCAGCAGACATCGATCCGAGCGCTGAAGACTATGAGTACACCATCTCAAAAGTCGAGAGCCGCAAACCCGGCGTCATTCAGCATATGGCGGCCCACGCCTGAGCGTGAGCGACTGCATATGCTCCTACTCCTATCCACCCCCTGTACCCGTTCCTGAAACCATACCCGAACTAAGGCAATTGCTAACACGCTTAGGATGAACTGCCGTCAGGTTTCACCAAATCGTTCTCTTCGCGTTTCTCACCCGCCTCTTCCTCCGCATTTCCACGAAGAAAGATTCAGCTAATGGACGTATTCTTTGTTCCAGTGCAACAACCCCACAGAAAATGCACTTTTTAGTAATAATCACAGCGTGGATTAATTTCGCTAGGAGGAGGTTACAGAGTTAGCCTGCAATTGAATCACGTTGGCGTTAATTTAAGACCGCAGCGAAAAACGCCATACGAGTGTGATGGTCAGCCTAGAGAGATAGAGACTTGAGAGAGGGAGCAGCGAAAAACTCAGTGCGTTACACCACATCGGCATTCTCGAGTCACGGGGCACAAATTGTGTCTGGGTGAGGATTCGTCACGACGGCAAGAACTTTCAGGNGTTTTTTCCATTCAGGAAATATGNCGNCAGNAAGAAACNAGATGAGCAGGGCCGTAAAATCTTCNGGGGANGACTGGCCCTATGTCAAGTTCAGTCCACGCAAGATTTCACCGCTTAATTCTTCGGGTGAAATCGGTGCNAGCTACTCNGAAAAGGATCACACCTGGGTAGCAAATTGGCAGGAAGGCAAAAGCGTGCGCCGCAAGCAGCGTAATGCGTATTNCTCGATCAACAAACATGNTGATNTANAGGCTANGCGCCTTGCGNTCAAGACCCGGCGAGAATCCGTGAAANCGAATCGAATTTATTAGACNTGACGCGCCATTAGCGCCACNTTCCGCGACAAAATGAAAGTGNCGTTAACAGNAAGAAGTGTTAATCAGGATTCAGCTAAACGCCGCCTCTGNNTNGCCACTCGTGCNTNTGCNGANATCTGTAGGCCAGCGCTGGGTCTCCTCCCTGAATTTAGCCNCGTCCCGCGCATAGAGCGCACGCACCGCCTCTTCGAATCCGGGCAAATCACCTGCAATTGCCATCATGAATCGGTTGGCGCTGTCCTGGGTTTCGCGGATTGCGTCTTCCGCTGCCCGCTCCGTTCGATTCTCATCTATGAGTCGTCTCAGCGCCGCAAATGCCCCGCCGCGCTGCTGGTCTAGCCGCTGCAGTGCCAAGGCAGAAACTTGACCTCGCGGCCCTCAATGCCGAGTCGCGGCCTGCTGTGCAAGCACTGCTTTGCTCTCATTCAGAAGCTGGCTCGCCGTGCCTTTAGCTACTAACGTGGAGCCGGCAAAAGCATAGAATTCCGGTGTTGCTCTTATGCTTTTGCTCTATAGTCGATAGTGAATTTATCTATACTCGGACATAAATTATGCACAACCACGGACTGACTTATCTCAAATAAAGTTTCGAAGAATCAGGGAATCAGGATTTGGTAAGGAGCGACTTTAACTTATCATTGAAATGAACAATTCCTTCAGAAGCATAGCTCTCGTGATTAGACTCGATGCTTCGGAGATCGTAAAGGTAGTTGACCATAGCACTGAGGGATTGTTGCATTCCCTTATCGCTACAGTCCGCCCGCGGATGGATCTGATGCAAAGATGCCCCATTGCCGAGGTGGAAGCGGGCCACCGGATCGAGAGGGAACTTGCCCTTCTTCGCCTGCACCAGGTAATTAAACACTGCTTTACGCAGTAGATCGGCGTTTTCAGTGATACTTTCCGCAGTCTGATTCTGGCTCAAAGCCTGAGCTTCTGCTTTGAGTTCAGAAAGCTGGGATCTGTCACCATCATCAGCTACGGCACTCTTATTCAAGAGCCAATGCGAAAACCCGGGCACAGGGGACAAGGTGACAAAGGTCTTGATGGACGGAAATTCACTTTGCAGCTCTTGCACAACCTGCTTGATGAGAAAATTACCAAATGAAATATTCCTCAAGCCCGGCTGGCAGTTACTAATGCTATAGAACACCGCCGTATTAAAATCAGAACTACGCCCTACTTCTCCCCCGCCACTCTCAAGAATTGGCGCAATGGCGCCAGGAAGCTCATTCAATAGCGCGACCTCTACAAAGATAAGCGGCTCATCAACCAGCGCTGGATGGAAATAGGCAAAGCAACGACGATTAAGCGGATCAATACGGCTGCGAAGATCATCCCAATCCCGAATTTCATGCACCGCCTCGTAACGAATAATTCTTTCCAGAATGGCTGCTGATGTAGACCAATTGATCGTCTCAAGCTGAAGAAAACCGCGCCCAAACCAGGAAGTAAACATCCGCACGAAATCGTCATCGACAGTTTTCAATTCTGGTTGCTGCTTTAAAAATTTCAGCAAATCTGTGCGCATGGACACCAGTTCGTGTGTTGCCCCGGGCGTCTGATTCAAACGCCGCAAGAGCTCCAGGCGCCGCGGCTCAGTCGTCAGTGAGAGCTTGTTGAGGGTTTGGCTACAGGGATTTTTGGCGTAGGCCTGATACGCGAGATTCACCAGAGTTTCATCAGCATTAAAGCTTGACTCCAGATTCTGAAAAAAAGCCAGCTTTTGATCTTCAGATAGCCCAACATAGTGATCCAGAGCTTGCCGCGCAGTGACAATGCCTGAAACCTCACCACTTGTACCCATGAGCTTGGTGAGCAGGTCGACAATTGACTCTTGCTCGCTTCCGACAAATAGTGCTCGCTGTTTTGCAACCAGCGCACTTAGGAAATCTTGGAATCTATCTAGCGCCATAAGCTGAAGGTCCCGCAAAGCTTCAGAAATAAAAAATCATAGATCATTCTGTTCCTTGTGCGCCAGTTTTTGAGCCACTTAAAATTTTTTCGGCAGCCTGATGTGCGCTAAACCTTCTGCTAAACAATGCCGGTGACCTTAGCTTCATCTAGCTATAACCTTCTTTACTTGCGCGAAGCTGAAGCAACGTCTCACTAATTCGTTGCGGATCGCCAGCATCACTTCACTAACATGTTCAAGTGTTGCACGGCGATTTCAGATTCGTTTCCCTAACGTCTCCGGCACTATAACAATTCTTTCTTGCTAAGGAATTAACATAACGAGCTAGAGCTTGTACCAGCGGTAACACAACCATCTAAGTTATAGGGATTAAGCAAATTTTATGAAAATTTCTATTTTGGCACTGGTTATGCAGGCCTGTTTACGGGCGTCTGCCTAGCAGAATTAGGCCACCAAGTGATGCGCATGGTTGTTGATCTCGCTAAAGTTGAGGGGCTGCAAAATGGCGAAATTCCAATATACGAGCGGGCGCTTGAAGAATTAGTCACAAACAATGTCGCAGCCTGCAAACTTCAGTTNACTGCGGGTCTGGCTACAACTATCTNTAAAACTGATCTGCTCTTCATCGCGATTAGCACATCCTCAGATGANAATGGTTCTGCAGATCTGAGCCATGCTCTCGAAGTGGACACGAATATCGGCAAATTAATGGATGGAGAATAGCTCGTGGACACCAAGTCCACGGTCCCAGTGGGCGCGTCAGATCAACTGCTTTCTACTATNNAGTCTGAACTGCAGAACAGAGAAGTCGAATTAGGCATCGAGGTGACAGTTAGATTTTGTCGACAATCTCATTGTAAATAAGCGTATTTTTGCTAGTATTTGCGCCTCATGTCAGAAATTGTCGACAGATCTGCTAAAAGCAACGCGGCCGGGGTCAAAGCCCAGACCTTGGCTGATGACGTCTTCAGCCAGATGCGTGACGCCATCGTGCGCGGGGACTTCGAGCCTGGCTCCAAAATCAACGAACCTCAGCTCGCAGCACAATACGGCATCAGTCGCGGCCCCTTAAGGGAAGCTATTCGCCGGCTAGAAGGTGCCAAGTTAGTCGAGATAAAGCCTAACGCTGGGGCGAAAGTTATTTCTTTAAAAAAGTCTCAAGCCTTTGAAATTTATGAAATTAGAGAATCTTTGGAGGGCTTGGCATGTCGACTGGCTGCCAGGAAAGCCAGCAGCGAGGACTGCCTTAAGCTGCGTGACTTGCTTGCCGCCCACGAGGCCCAGATTCAGTCAGAGGATGGACGCCTCTACTACCAGAAAGCCGGTGACCTGGACTTCCACTACCAAATCGTCAGCCTGTCTCGCAATCAGAGACTCTTCGATCTTCTGTGCGGCGAACTCTACCACCTGCTCCGGCTTTGCCGGGTAAAGACCAGCAGCCAGCCGTCGCGCCCGGAGCAAGCCTTCAAGGAGCATCATCATATCGTAGATGCCATTGAACATGGCGACGCGGAACTCGCTGATATCCTTATGCGCCGCCACATAGCGAGCGCGAAAAATACTTTTATTAATGCATTAAATCAGATAGATGAAGAACTAAGCTCAGGTGATTAACTATGACTACCACTAGCGCCGGAAAACGCTTTCGAGACGCGCTTAACGAGAACCACCCCCTGCAGATCGTCGGAACTATCAATGCCTACTGCGCCATGCTGGCGGAAGACGTTGGCCACAAAGCGATCTATCTCTCCGGTGGCGGCGTCGCCAATGCCTCCTTCGGGCTGCCGGATCTGGGGATCACCAGCCTCAACGACGTGATCGCCGATGTTGAGCGAATCACTAACGCCAGCAACCTCCCTCTGCTGGTAGATATCGACACCGGCTGGGGTGGCGCTTTCAATATTGCGCGCACTATTCAAGCCATGGAAAAGGCTGGTGCCGCTGCCGTACATATCGAAGACCAAGTAGCTCAAAAGCGCTGCGGTCATCGTCCCAACAAGGCCATTGTCCCTGAATCAGAGATGTCTGACCGCATCAAAGCAGCGGCCGATGCCAAGCGGGATGATGATTTCATCATCATGGCCAGGACTGATGCCATCGCGGTCGAGGGCATGGAAGCGGCGATTGCCCGGGCGGTAGCCTGTGTGGAAGCCGGAGCCGACGCTATCTTCCCGGAGGCGATACTAGATCTGGCGCAATATAAGGAGTTTGCTGGCGCTGTGGATGTCCCGATCCTGGCCAATATCACTGAATTCGGCAAGACACCGCTATTTAACTGCCAGGAAATAGGTGAGGCCGGCGTTGCCATGGTCCTTTACCCGCTTAGCGCTTTCCGGGCCATGAGCAAAGCAGCGCTTGAAGTCTATGAGACCATTGCAATCAATGGCGACCAGACTGCGGTGGTGCCAAAAATGCAGACCAGAGATCAGCTCTATGAGGTGCTAGGATACCACAGTTATGAGCAAAAACTGGACAAATTATTCGAAGATTAGTTCTTTATTTTCAATATTTTATACCAATTAACTTAAGTTAATTAGTAGTTGNAGGAATCGGAGAGATTCATGGTAGATAAAAAACTGGGAGGCGCCGGCCTCCGGGGTCAGGTTGCGGGTGAAACCGCGCTGTGTACAGTCGGCAAGACCGGTACTGGCCTCACCTATAGAGGTTACGACATAAGTGTGCTGGCCGAGAAAGCCAGTTTCGAGGAAGTCGCCCACTTACTGTTACGTGGACAATTGCCAAATCAAGCTGAGCTGGATTCCTATGTCAGCAAAATCANAGGCTTGCGGGACCTGCCTCAGGAACTGAAAGATGTGCTGGAACGCATCCCGGCCAGTGCCCACCCGATGGATGTCATGCGCACAGGCTGCTCAATGCTGGGTAACCTGGAGACGGAGACCGACTTCAGCCAGCAAGATGATGTAATTGACAGACTACTGGCAATCTTGCCTTCAATCATATGTTACTGGTACGTTTATTCAAACGAAGGAAAGCGCATAAACACGGAGCTGGATGATGATTCCATCGGCGCGCATTTCCTACATATGCTGAGCGGGGAAACGCCTTCCAAGCTCTTTAGCCAGGTGATGAATATCTCCCTGATCCTTTACGCTGAGCATGAGTTCAATGCCTCTACATTCACCGCCAGGGTATGCGCTTCCACCCTGTCCGATATGCACAGTTGCATCACCGGCGCCATNGGCAGCCTCAGAGGCCCTCTCCATGGCGGCGCCAACGAGGCGGCCATGGACATGATTCAGCACTGGTCGTCTGCTGACGATGCCGAACAGGCGCTGATGGGAATGCTGGAGCGGAGAGAAAAGATCATGGGCTTCGGCCACGCGATCTACCGGGAATCTGATCCCCGCAACGTGATCATCAAACAATGGGCAGAGAAACTGGCGGATCATGTCGGCGACTCGGTGCTGTACCCGGTTTCAGTNCGCTGTGAAGAGATTATGTGGCGGGAGAAGAAGCTGTTCTGCAATGCGGACTTCTTTCATGCCTCGGCTTATCACTTTATGGGGATCCCGACCAAGCTGTTTACCCCGATATTCGTGATGTCACGGCTTACGGGCTGGGCGGCGCATGTGAAGGAGCAGCGGGCTAATAACCGGATTATTCGGCCTAGTGCTGATTATACGGGGCCTGAGACTTCTGATTGGGTCGATATTGAGGATCGGTAGCTTGGCCTAAATGGGCAGCTTTGCTGGCTATTGTGATATCTCCAGGTAAAGGAGTCTGCCTTTGCAGGGCTTGGCAGAGATGCTTTTCAAGACTGCATACTAGTTTAAGTATGATTTTTATTTAACTGTTTTTCATGGGTTTTTATGATTTCTAATGTTGATTTAAATGAGCGGCCAGCGCCGGATCAGGTGTTGGTGGATATTGCGGATTATGTCTGTGATTTTGAGATTGAGTCCGGCGAGGCTTACGACACGGCCCGCAATTGTTTGATGGATACGCTGGGCTGTGGGTTCCTGGCACTGCGCTTCCCTGAGTGCACCAAGCTGCTTGGGCCTCTGGCAGAAGGCACTGTGGTGCCAAATGGCGCGCGGGTGCCGGGCACGCAGTTTCGGATGGATCCGGTTAAAGCGGCCTGGGATATTGGCTGCATTATTCGCTGGCTGGATTACAACGACACCTGGCTGGCGGCGGAATGGGGCCACCCCTCTGATAACCTCGGCGCTATCCTGGCCGTAGCAGACTATTTGTCGCAGCAGCAGGTTGCCGAGGGCAAAGCGCCCTTGACTATGAGAGATGTTCTCACTGCGATGATCAAAGCCCATGAAATACAAGGAGTTTTTGCTCTAGAGAACAGCTTCAATCGGGTTGGTCTCTGTCATGTCCTGTTGGTGCGAGTTGCATCTACTGCAGTTGCAACGCGGATGCTGGGGGGCAGCAAAGAGCAGGTTATCGACGCCCTCTCCCAGGCCTGGCTGGATGGTTCCAGTCTGCGCACCTATCGCCATGCACCCAATGCCGGGCCCCGCAAGTCCTGGGCCGCAGGTGATGCCACTTCCCGCGCTGTGCGGCTGGCTGACCTCACCCTGCGCGGTGAAATGGGTTATCCGAGCGTATTGACGGCACCAACCTGGGGCTTCTACGACGTCTCTTTCAAAGGGAGCTCCTTCTCATTTCCAATGAGTTATGGCAGTTACGTTATGGAGAACATTCTTTTCAAGATCTCCTTTCCAGCTGAATTCCATTCCCAGACTGCAGCCGAGGCTGCGGTACGACTGCACCCGGAAGTCAAAGACCGCTTGGACGAGATTGAGAAGATTGTCATTCACACCCACGAATCCGCCATACGCATCATCAGCAAGGTCGGTCCCCTCAACAACCCAGCCGATCGCGATCATTGCCTGCAGTATATGACCGCGGTACCCTTGTCCTTCGGTAACCTCATCGCTGAGAACTATGAAGACAGTTTCCACCATGCCAACCCCATTATCGATGAGTTGCGAGAAAAGATGGTAGTAAGTGAAAACACTCAATATTCTGCGGAGTACCTGGAAGCAGACAAGCGCTCTATCGCCAACTGTCTGCAGGTGTTTTTCAAGGATGGGACTGCGACCGAGGCCGTTGAGATCCACTACCCTGTTGGCCACAGACGGCGCCGCGAAGAGGGCATTCCTCTCCTGGAAAAGAAATTCCAGGCCAACCTTGCCACTCGCTTCCCTGCCAAGCGCTGCGAGGAGATATATGACCTGTGCAAAGATCAAGCCCGCCTTGAACAAACGCCAGTGCATGAGTTCATGAGTATGCTGGCAATCTAGCCCTGTGATTTGGCGGCGGGTAGCAGCGCTTAAAGCGCAGCCGCCCGGTGCCGACTCAACTCAAACGAAAGTCGGCCGTCATGAGGTTGAAGCATCGGAAATTCTGATTGATGCTCTCTGGATTTGGNATCAGCCAAAAGCCACATAAATTCACCNATNTACATCAATAACCTAGCGGCTTTATGAAGAATANTTCTCCAGGCNGAAGNGTTCGCAAAACCCCCTGCAGAAAATTTATATTANTACTTAANNTGCTAGATCTTTNTTCTAATTTAGNTCATTGATACCGNTATAGAATTTCTTTCAGGNACCTAGAATTAACTTTGAGCATGGCTGGGAACAACATCACAGANTATCCCACGGCTTTCTTGGTGAGAATAGAACGCCTTCAGAATGCGCCTGCTCAGCAAATTTCAACCGTAACTGAAGTCTCTGCGGCATCCTGGAATTTGCGTCAATANTCACCTCAATACTCGCCTCGCCGGCAGAAATCGTCAGCAGCACTATTGAAATCTATCCGGCTAACCCCACAACAGAGTCTGCGGACGATGCTCAATTGAGGTCGTTCAAGCCGTCCGACCAAGCTGGTGGACACCTTCATATTGCTTTACCGGCCATCAAATTAAAGGCCTAACCATTAGGATATGTTATGAGAAAGCTAGATTTTGCACCCCTTTACCGCTCCACCGTGGGCTTCGACCATCTCTCTTCCCTGCTCGATGCAGTGAATCGCAGCGATAACAACACCCAGACCTATCCACCTTACAACATTGAGTTGTTAGAGCAGGACAAATACCGAATTACCATGGCTGTAGCCGGCTTCACCATCGAAGAGCTGGACCTGCAGACTGAGAAAGGCACCCTGACGATGAAGGGCCGACACAGTGACGATAATGTCCAGCACAACTATCTCCACCACGGTATTGCCGCCCGCAACTTCGAGCGCCGCTTCCAGTTAGCGGATCATATTGAGGTACTTGGCGCTCGTGTGGAAAACGGCCTGCTGCATGTAGACCTGGTGCGGGAGATTCCGGAGGCGATGAAGCCGAAGCAGATTCCCATCGGGAACGGCAATAGCAAGCTGATCGGCCTCAACAAGGATGATCGCAACGCCGCTTAAGTACTACCCTGCTGGCTCGCCCGACTGCAATCCTGAAGTGTGGGATGGCCAGTCAGACCTTGAGGATCGATGACTGGGCGCAGGCTCCAGGAAGGAGCTAGCGCTTTTTTACTACGCCCAGTATTTCTCGGGTCAGACAACGAACCGACCACCGGCCTGCCACTGGAGACACAAATGGTTTCAGTATTCACAACTGAGGCCGTCAACCAAATGCAGGCGGGTAGGTCTAATTAGCAAAGTTATACTGCTTCCACCTTGAACGACACGAAATCGAGCCTGAAAGAGTCACTGATGAGCTATATGTGGATGCGCACGCGGTTCAGGACACTGTGTTGGGCGGCGAGTATCAGCATGCAGCATCATCCGTTGATACAGCTCCGTGCCTCTGTGAAGGCAAGATCAAGCATTGATCTTGGCTGGCCTGCGACCTTTGATGACAATTTTTGATCGCGGCTTTTAATCGCTACCTTTAAATGCTTTGAGTGAGCTAGCAACGTCAGTTCACGACTCCAGCTCGCNCCGTCGGCCCCCTCNTNCTCCTCTGTGTCAATGCTGACCCAAAACCGGAACATCATNNCGACTNTGANCTAGGCCNAAAGATGAACCCCCACCNCAGCTGAGCATAATTCAAGGCTAGCGCAAGCCGTAACTTCAATCCAAAACGTGAACAACCAGANTANTTTTCANCTTGGGTTCAAACCAGGTTGATTTTGGCGGCTTCANCTCATCGGCATCNGCAATGGCCATNTTGCAGTTTCAATCCAGCACGTGAACAACCAGACCACTCTTCAACTTGGGCTCAAACCAGGTTGATTTCGGCGGCATCACNTCACCGGCGTCCGCAATGGCCATGAGGCTTTCAATGGAAGTTGGATAGAGCGCTATCGCTGCCTGCCAGTCACCGGAACCAACTCTTTTTTCCAGCTCAACCAGCCCCCGAATTCCTCCCACAAAATCTACTCGCTTATCTGTCCGCTGATCCTGAATGTCCAGCAGTGGTCCGAGTATGGTGTTTTGCATGATGCTGACATCCAGCGAGTTAACCGGGTCGGCAGCATCTATTGCAGCCGCNGCNGCTTTATTGAGATGCAGTCGGTACCATTGCTTGTCCAGGTAGAGCCCAAATTGCTGCGCGCCAGTCGGTTTCGCGGTGGCTGCATCACTCACTGTCTCTACTTCAAATTTCTCTGACAGCGCGCNAAGAAACTCTGCACTGGACTGATCATTCAGATCTTTGATGATGCGGTTGTAGTCCAGGATTTGCATTTGGTCGTGGGGGAACAATACCGCCAGAAAATAATTATGGGATTCGTCGCCCTTATGATCCGGGTTTCTCTCCTTGCGCAGAGCTCGCACACGGGAAGCAGCCGCTGAGCGGTGATGGCCATCGGCAACATAGATACAATCTAGCCCATTGATCGCCGCTTCCAGATCCTCGGCCAAAGCCTTGTCGGCAATCATCCAGAATGTATGATGGGTACCGTCTTCGGCGGTAAAGTTATATTCAGGCGCAGAGCGGGTCACCTTCTCTATTAACGCGTTCACTTTGGCCTTCGCTGCGTAAGTGACAAAAACCGGACCAACCTGCGCATCCAGCGCATCCATATGGGTTACCCGGTCATCCTCTTTTTCAGGACGGGTGAACTCATGTTTCTTGATCAAGTCAGCATCGTAGGCATCTACTGATGCGATCGCCACCAGGCCGGTCTGAGTATGCTCACCCATGACTTGCCGATACACATATAGCGTGTCCTGCTCATCCCTGCACAGCGTTCCCTCAGCAATGAATCGATCCAGGTTTTCTCGACCCTTGGCATAAACGCTGGCGTCATGCACGCTTACCGTAGGATCAATGTCGACTTCAGGCTTGTTGATATGCAGAAAACTGTGTGGATTGTCTTTCGCAAGCGCAAATGCTTCATCACGATTTAATACATCGTAGGGGTGGGATGCTACCTTTTCAGCGAGCTCGCGAGTCGGGCGCAGCCCGCGGAAGGATTTGATTAACTGCATAATTGTTCCGTGTAATTTTTGACGATCATGTATTGGTTAAATTATATTTATGAAGTAATAAAAGTCCGCACTTGCCAGTGCAACGATCAAGCACAGCTGCAGTACAAAACTCCTCAAATCAGCTCCAATATCTTAATGCTAGCGTGGTCGGATTTGAGTATAAAAGTTCCGCGGGTGGCGTTAAAAAAATTTTTCTACCGCCTTACGGCTAACTTGGTGCGGAAATCCGCGAGATTCGAGCAGACGTAGCAATTTTTGGTGCTGTTTGGAGGCAAATTCAATATGTTGGTTTTCCCCTAGCTTTCTTTCCAACAAATTGACGGCCATCAACTCCCAGCATTCATCGTCCTCAAATAGGTATTGACCAATGAGATTGGAGGAAACTCGTCGAGACTCCAAATCTCTCAAAATGTGATGGAATGCAAAGCCGCGGATGCTTCGGTATCTCACAAAGGCTTCGATAAAGCGCTCATCAGATTGCAGCCCCTCGGCGCGTAACGTATCGAGTAACTCGAGCAGGTCCGAGGTATCAANTTCAGGAAATTTATCTGACAGCTTACGCTGCAACTCAAAAAAGGAGTGTTCCCGGCGGGCCAAGAAATTTATGGCAGCCCGNCGGAGAACGGNGACATCATTGCTAGCGTGATCTTCTTTACTTTTTTTGTTTTTTTTAATTTCTATATCTTTTTTATCCTCATGGTCTTTTTATCTTCCAACGTAATCAGCTAATGCGATCGATCAATGGAAGCAATTAATGCTTACTTTAATTTGTTCTGGCTATTTATTTGGCTATTAACTATCTGGGTCTTTAACTCTCTAGTTACTAGCGTACCAGCTTGTCTCCTCTTAATTCGTGCTGACCGTTCTTGATCAGTCTTGTTCAATCTAGATCAACAGGTTTGAATTTCAGCTGACACAAATCTGATCTCAAACTTTTCTCTAATTCCTGAAAATCCCTTCAAAATCTGTCGCTGAATAGTAACGATTTAACTATTATCCGGCGCTATTCGGCGGCAGAGTCATTCAAGATCCAAACATAAATCAGGAGGCTGACTTGTTCTTCGCGTCTGCCAGGACAACCACGTCCTCACTGGCTTCAATCGCTTCAGCCTCGGCATTAGCATCGTCTTCCAGCAAGTCTGCGCGAATAGCGGTTTCGATCTCAACTGCGATTTCCGGGTTCTCCTCCAGATAACCAGCAACGTTCTTTTTGCCTTGACCGATTTTTTCACCCTTGTAGGCATACCAGGCACCTGACTTGTCGATCAGGTTAAGTTTAACACCGAGATCAATAACCTCTCCCAAATGGTGAATACCCTTCCCATACATAATCTGGAATTCAGTCTGCCGAAACGGAGGTGCCACTTTATTCTTTACGACCTTAACCCGGGTCTCGTTACCCACGACCTCATCCCCTTCCTTGATTGACCCTATACGTCGGATATCGAGACGGACTGAGGAATAGAATTTCAGCGCGTTGCCGCCGGTAGTGGTTTCTGGTGATCCGAACATCACACCAATCTTCATGCGAATCTGGTTGATGAAAATCACCAGGGTATTGGAGTTCTTGATGTTCGCTGTCATCTTACGCAGGGCCTGGGACATCAATCTTGCTTGCAGTCCCATATGGCTGTCACCCATGTCGCCTTCGATTTCCGCCTTAGGTGTCAGGGCCGCAACGGAGTCAACCACCACCACATCAACAGCACCGGAACGTACTACCATGTCACAAATTTCCAAGGCCTGCTCACCGGTATCCGGTTGGCTGACCAGCAGACCATCAACATCGACGCCCAGGTTACCGGCATAAATTGGATCCAGCGCGTGCTCAGCATCGATAAAGGCACAGGTGCCACCGGCCTTCTGTGCTTCCGCGATGACCTGAAGGGTCAGCGTGGTTTTACCGGATGACTCAGGACCATAAATTTCGACGATACGGCCCCTTGGCAAGCCGCCTATGCCGAGGGCGATATCCAGCCCGAGGGAACCGGTTGATATCGCCGGAATTGCTTCGCGCTCGGTATCGCCGAGTCGCATCATGGAACCCTTGCCGAATTGCCTTTCGATTTGCGCGAGCGCAGCGGTAAGTGCTTTTTCTTTGTTGCCGTGATCTTCAATCATAGTTGTTTCCTTGTATTTAACTTACAACTGATGCCTGGTTCCGTGAGTAATCCAGTTGTCCNCAACTTCGAGGCCTGNNTTGACTAAGTTCNNGGTCGATCTAGCNCTGNTNCAGCTTTGATCNTAGAATGCCCTGAATTCAGTCAGCCAGCGAAGCTTTGTATCTGCNCNGTTGCCCGAGCTCCAAATGGTAGTCTGTCCCCAACTACCTGCTAANTTTTTGCCNGTTTTCGCCGCGGCCTTGCTAATTCTTGCCAGCTGTAGCTGGCGANCTTNNTGGGTAATNCCAGCTNCTCAAGNCCTACANTGCNANCCNTCATGATCTGTNAAATTGTGTAACACTGTATATANANNCAGTNTNAATTANATCAGTTTNTTACTGTATATACAACCAGTATATTGGCAAAAAGTGNNAATCCTTTAGCCGCTNNTTTCGAGCAANTCCAACAGCCCNGATAAGCNGGCCTCCACCGTGGCTGTTCGCACGGCTTCGCGATCTCCCGGAAAATGAAAGCGCCGGGCGCGGCNCTGCTCCCTGAGCTGCCAGGCAATCCAGACCGTTCCCACNGGCTTCTCTTCNCTNCCACCATCAGGACCGGCAACTCCGCTCACGGCAACTGCNATCTCGGCCGCGCTATTGGTNATNGCACCAGCTGTCATTGCGCGAACTGTTTCTTCACTGACAGCACCAGGCGCGCCGGGTGCGAACAAATCTGAAGGGACACCGAGCATCTTTTGCTTGGCGGCATTGGAATAAGTGACGAAGCCACTGTTGAACCAGCGCGAGCTTCCGGCGAGCGCTGTCAGCGCCTGGGCAATGCCGCCACCGGTACAGGACTCGGCCGTGGCAAGCATTATGTGATTGGTTAAGAGTTGATCAGCCAGACGCTGAACCAGTTCATCAATTCGCTCATTTCGCAGGTCACTCATCGGCTAATGGTATCCGGTTACCTGAACGATGAAAATTAAAAACAGCCGCTCATCAATCGGGCTCTACCTGTGTAGAATGTCAGCTCTCAATGATTCGGCAACTCACATCAACATACGTTTAAATCCTGAAGCAAGCCTTGACAGAGTCATCCCAACATACCCCCATGATGCAGCAGTATCTTGGCATCAAGGCACAGCATCCTAATGAGCTGCTGTTTTACCGCATGGGCGATTTCTATGAACTGTTTTACGATGATGCCAAAACAGCCGCCGACATTCTCGATATCACTCTGACTGCCCGCGGCAAGTCTGCCGGCTCTCCCATTCCCATGTGCGGCATCCCATTTCATGCCGCAGACCGGTATCTGATGAAGCTGGTAGATGCGGGCGTCTCGGCAGCAATCTGTGAGCAAGTGGGTGATCCAGCGACTAGTAAAGGGCCGGTGGCGCGCGAAGTCGTGCGCATCATTACGCCCGGCACCATCAGTGACGAAGCACTGCTTGATGAGCATAAAGACAATTGCTTGATGGCCATCAGCGCAGCAAGTCTGGACGCACTGGAGGGGCAGTACGGCATCGCCTATACCAACTTGAGTAGCGGCCGCTTTGTGCTGACAGAAGTCAGCGGCAGCAATGCCCTGCTCTCAGAAATCGAGCGTATCAAGCCTGCCGAGATACTCTTACCCGATGGCGCTGCAGTAGCGGCCCAGATCATCAAACATCCCGCCCTGCGCAAGCGTCCGGTCTGGGAGTTTGAACAGGAAAACGCCGAGCGCCTGCTGGTCGCACACTTCAAAACCAAGGATCTGACTCCCTTTAACTGCGCCGAACTTCACCTTGCCCTGCAGGCTGCCGGCTGCCTTATTCAATACGCCAAAGAGACGCAGCGCTCCGACCTTCCCCACATCCAGGGAATTCAGGTCGAGCAGCAGAGTGACTGCGTCATCCTCGATGCTGCCAGCCGCCGCAATCTGGAGATTGACAACAACCTGAGCGGTGGTCGTAGCAATACCCTGCTGGCAACCCTGGATAGCTGTGCCACAGCAATGGGCAGTCGCCTCCTGAGCCGCTGGTTGAACCGACCCCTGCGCAACCACGCGCAATTAAACAAGCGCCAGAACATGGTTGCCGCCCTGCAGTCTGACTATCGCTTCGAGACCTGCGCGGAAACGCTGCAGGGTATAGGCGACATTGAACGTATTCTCGCGCGCCTGGGCCTGCGCACCGCACGCCCTCGAGATCTGGCCAGGTTGCGCGACAGTCTCGCCATGCTGCCTGCGCTGCAGTCCCAAATAGCAGCAGTGGCCTGCCCCGAATTACATGCGTTGGCGGAGCAGATCGCAGAATTTCCCGACCAACATGGCTTGCTTCAGCGTGCGCTGGAGGAAAACCCGCCGGTCGTTATTCGGGAAGGTGGCGTGATCGCGAAAGGCTTCGATGCGGAACTGGATGAACTCAGGGATCTCAGCAGTAATGCGGGTCAGTTCCTGGTGGATCTTGAACTGCGCGAGCGAGAGCGCACCGGCGTCAGCACCCTCAAGGTCGGATACAACAGGGTGCATGGCTACTATATTCAAGTGAGTAAGGGGCAGGCCCGCGCTGAATTCCCGGCTGAGTATGTGCGGCGACAAACCCTTAAAAACGCGGAGCGCTTCATCACGCCGGAACTCAAGGAATTCGAGGACAAAGTGCTGAGCGCTAACAGCAAGGCGCTGGCCCGGGAGAAAGCACTTTATGATGAATTGCTGGAAATCCTCGCTCTAGCATTGAATGCCCTGTTAGCCAGTGCCGAAGCCATAGCCAGTCTGGATGTTTTGCAAAGCTTTGCCGATCGCGCCACCACCTTAAATTACTGCCGCCCTACCCTCGTTGACAGCCGCGGCATTGCCATCACCCAAGGACGTCATCCGGTGGTAGAGGTTGTGTCTGAAGAAACCTTTATTGCCAATGACACCGAGTTGGACGCAAAGCAGAAGATCCTGATCATCACCGGCCCCAACATGGGGGGCAAGTCTACCTATATGCGGCAAACCGCATTGATAGTACTGCTGGCTCTGTGCGGCAGCTGCGTACCTGCCTCCGCCGCCACCATCGGCCCCATAGACAGAATCTTCACACGCATCGGCTCTTCCGATGATCTCGCCGGTGGCCGCTCCACGTTCATGGTGGAAATGATGGAGACTGCCAATATCCTGCACAACGCCAGCGCCGACAGCCTTGTGCTGATGGACGAAATAGGCCGCGGCACCAGCACTTTTGATGGCCTTTCGCTGGCCTGGTCAGCGGCTGTTTATATTGCCGAGCAGCTGCAGGCTTTTACCTTGTTCGCGACCCATTATTTTGAGCTCACTGCGCTGCCAGAAACCTATGACAATATTACCAATGTCCACCTGGATGCAGCTGAACACAATAGTGGCATCTTGTTTCTGCACAGAGTAAAAACCGGACCGGCCAATCAAAGTTACGGCCTGCAGGTGGCCCAACTAGCGGGTATTCCAGCCAGCGTCATCGATTCTGCCCGCGGTAAGTTGACTGAACTGGAGCAAGGGGCGGTAAACGTCACCNCAACAGAATCCGCCAGCGCCAAACCAGCAAGCCCCGACGGAGCAGCTCAGATTAATGACCCATTTCAGGCTGAGCTATTCGGCCCGTCGTCCCATCCAGCGCTGGAATATCTGGAAAAACTCAATCCGGATGAGGTCAGTGCCAGGGAGGCACTAGCCATCCTATATGAGCTCAAGAAGAAAATTGAGCCTTGAGAAAACTGTATTAAAAACTGGTAGAATTGCGCGCAGATTAGGAAACACCTGTATTAAACACCGCCAAACCAGGGGTAGATTGAGACATGACTTTTGTAGTTGGAGATAACTGTATTCGTTGCAAGCACACGGATTGCGTTGAGGTATGCCCGGTAGATTGTTTCTATGAAGGCCCAAACTTCCTCGTCATACACCCGGATGAATGCATCGACTGTGCGCTGTGTGAGCCAGAGTGCCCGGTAGACGCTATTTACGCGGAAGACGAACTGCCTGAGGATCAGCAGGAATTTTTGCAGTTGAACGCGGACCTCGCCGAGAACTGGCCTAACCTCACGGAGAAAAAAGACCCACTCCCCGACGCGGAGCATTGGACGGACAAACCCAACAAACTGCAGTTCCTGGAACATTAGGCTTGGAACGTGAGTCCCGACACGTCGGCCCATCCTTAGCCGGCCTGTAATCAACACATCCAGATTGTACCTGAACCCAAAAGAGTCGCTGTTTAAGTTATATGAAAAGGGCTAGTGTGGTAAACACACTGGCCCTTTTCATATCAGGCTTCAGCTTTGAGAAGCTCTCCAATGCGTAGATGGCTGACAAGCAGCCAGCAGTTATCCACTTAACTCAGAACATTCACAGCGCTTAAACTCTGGCTTTAGATAATTTCGCGCAGGCGGGCCAACCGTTCAAACTGAATTTGGCGAACTCGCTCTCGAGTCAGGCCAATCTCANAGCCGACACCGTCCAGCATGCCCACNGCATGTCCAAGCANGCNCTACCGAACGGGAAGGAACAGAGTCGGATCGATGGGCTCACCTCCTTGTCGAATCTCAAAATGCAGCATTGCCGAGCCGGCAGGATTAACCCCTACCTCAGCAATTTTCTCACCGGCAAACACATGCATGCCNTCAGGTACCANCATAGCGCTGTTATGGGCGTACGCACTCAAAAATTGGTCGGAATGCCTGATGATGATCAGGTTGCCAGTGCCTTGCACGCCACGACCGGAATACACAACATCTCCTGCCGCCGCTGCAAGTACCGGGTCACCCACATTACCCGCTATATCAATACCCTTGGTTGTATCCGACTGGAACGAACTCAAAACGCGACCGCTATGGGGCCAGGTCCAGTCGGGTTCGGTGAGCGCAAGTGCAGGTATAGGTTGACTGTTGACTGAACCAGACTCGCTGCTTCCCGCCTGTGAGCGAATACCTGAGCGGGTGCCGTTACCCACAGCATCAATTGCCGTTTCAGCGAGCGAAGCACCCAACTCCAACTCCTGGCCAACGAAAATCGTGAACGGTGGCGTCAAGCCGTTGGCTGCGGCCAGCGTGCGAAAATCCAGGTCATATTGAAACGCAATTGAAAACAAAGTATCCCCTGCCGTTACCACATGGGCCAGGGGAGCGGTCACTGCGCTGCTCATCTGGCTTGCTGCCGAAGCGGTCGAGGACCGTGCGACAGAAGTCACCAGGCTGGAAGCAGAGCCCACTGGACGCCGCACCAGAGACTGGGTTTGTTGCGGGGCGGCTCTCGTCGCTGTCGACACNGNTGCACTGCGGCTTGAGACGATTTGTGGGCGCGATTCAATTGANAGCACCTGATCAGGTTGCGAATTCTGTACGCGGCTACTGTCTGATCCGCCAGTGCTGCTGAGGACAATGGGAGCCGATCGTTCCAATCGCCGCCCCTGCTCGCTAACTGGCGCTTGGTGGGAGCCACAGGCCACCGCAACCATGCCCACCAGCGCCAGCAGGCAATGATTGCGTGTCCGCCCCCTTGGGGGAAATCGGGCACTGANTTGCGAATTCGCGTGCATNNTATGTCCTGTCAATGGCGCGNAGAGAACAGCCAGCGCAGCAGCAATACTGCTATGCCGCCCAACA
Organism: Gammaproteobacteria bacterium; assembly: GCA_002684935.1. Classification (GTDB taxonomy): domain Bacteria; phylum Pseudomonadota; class Gammaproteobacteria; order Pseudomonadales; family Pseudohongiellaceae; genus UBA9145. The sequence goes on along the minus strand of NYWC01000059.1, from coordinate 24,975 downwards.
AAAAGCAGAGCGCGACCCAAAATAACTGGGGGCTCTGACCGGTTAGCTCTGTGTAGTNTAGCGGCCAAACGTTCACAGATTGTAATGCGTGCTGCNGGCCATCGCTGTATTCATAAAAGCTCACCGCCTGCTTCCAGGGCCAAAGGACCATGAGCGAACCCAATAACATGCCGCAGATATAACCATAGCAGATGTCCCTAAAGCGCAGCAGCAAGTTTGCCAACAGTCTCGAAAAGGCGATGATGCCGATACCACAGCCGGCCATGAAAACAACGATCGTTAGCCATTGGAACTGGGTAAGCGCAGTCAGCATGGCTTCGTAGGCACCCAGTAAAATCAAAATGAAGGCGCCAGATAGACCCGGTAAGATCATTGCACTGATCGCGATCAAGCCACAGAGAAACAGGTAGCCGTAGCTTAGCTCCACACCCAACACTGGGTCGAGTTGCGCAACCACCAAGGTGGTCCCAACTCCCAAAAGCAGTGCTGCACCGTTGTAGAAACGCAGTAAGTGAGTTTCGCGCGCCAATATAGCGACCGAAGCCAACACCAGGCCAAAGAAAAAGGCCATCAGGGCTTCAAACTGGTTCTCCAGGAGATATAACACGGTATTGGCAGAAACCAGCAGACCGGTAAGAATGCCCAGCGCAAGCAACAACAAAAAATTGCCGTTTATGTGTTTCCAACCAGCCACCAGCCTCCCCTGCGAGATCAATAGCAGCAGTCTGGCGTCGAAAGACCGGACACTGAACACCAATTCATCATAAATATTGCTAATNACGGCGATGGTGCCGCCGGAGATACCGGGCACTGAGTCTCCAAGACCCATGGCAATGCCTTTGCTGTATAGCGCTGCTTTGCCGCGCCAGGTAGATAGGTCAGTAGGCTTGGTTTGGGAAACCATTAAATTACTCAGCAGAAGGAGACTCGAGAACTATTGCAAAGACACTTACAGCTACCCCTGAACTTGTCCAATCAGCAAGGGCACGAACCGTACCTGGTCCAGAATATGCTCTTCATACTCTGACCCAACCCTTCGCACCAGCTGCAGCTCCTGGTGCTCATCACCGCCCACCGGGATAATGAGGCGCCCACCATCAGCCAATTGCTCCAGCAATTCACCGGGAATCTGACGCGGCGCGGCGGTAGTAATGATGGCATCGAAAGGCCCACGTTCGGTCCATCCCAGGCTGCCATCATCATGTTTGAATTCAATATTGCGCAAGCCCAGCAGCTTGAGGTTCCTCTTGGCGCGATCCAGCAGCGGCTTAATCCGCTCCACGGTGAAAACCTTCTTGGCGAGCTGCGCAATCACAGCCGTCTGGTAACCGCAGCCGGTTCCAATTTCAAGCACCCTGCCCAAGGGACCAGATCTCACGATTGCCTCGGTCATTTTTGCCACTACATACGGCTGTGAAATCGTTTGATTGTGCCCTATCGGCAGGGCCACATCCTCGTAAGCACGGTGCGACAGGGCCTCATCCAAAAAAATATGCCTGGGGGTTGAGCGCATGATATCAAGCACTTCCATGCTTTGGATTCCCTGATCCATCAATCGGCCCAAGAGGCGCTCCCGCGTCCGCTGGGAAGTCATGCCGATACCGCTGAGGTTGTGTTTCCCGTTCAATGCTCGCCTTCCAGGGTTTTCCAGGTTAATGACTGTGCTNGTTTTCACGCAGCTGGCAGACCTCTCTCAGCAGACTGGTGGCATAGGCCCCCACAGGGAGGGTAAACGCCAAGCTTACGGTTGNAGAATCCAGCCACTGCCACTGCAATTGCTGAACCTGAAACCGGCATGGGCGGCGTGCCGACATGAGACCCTGCTGCTCAAGCCCTGATACCAGCTCTGCAAATTCTTCACACACTNCNTTTTCAATATCGGCAGNTTGGCCGTGAGTTACATACCTGTCTTTGCTATCGATGCGCCCGGGCAGCATTCCAGTGATATGAATATCCAACTCATCCAGGCGCTGCTGCAGCTCTGCCCCCCAGGCACCGGGCTCCACCAGGAAACAGCGTTTGGTGTGGTTCAGGTTGAGCACATCTCCGTCTATGTAGCTGGCCCAGTTACCNCGGGTGATTCGGGCCGACAGCAANTGNTTGAACAGGTAGGCACGAGCCGCCGAGTAGAGCATGGAGCGCTTGCGCTTGTGACGATATCTGTTGCGAGTCNCAAAAGCCTGATCTGCGTCAGCGCGCAACAACTCCCGAACCTGATGCAGGTTACTGAGNTCGCGACCGAAACGCTGGCTGCCATAGTAGTTAGGCACACCCTGCTGCGCCAGAGTCTGTAGNTTTCGATCAAGAGTCGCCTCAGCGTTAGTTGCTGAAGATTCTGCTCCGGTCGCATTCACGCCCATCACTTCGCGCAGAACTAATTGAAAATGGTTGGCTTTGTGGNCGCCAATCTGAAGTTTGCGCTGATTCCGCGATTGTTGGAGAATTTGCAGCTGATCGGATTGTAGCCGCCCCAGCTCAGCCTCAGCCTTCTGATCAAGGCGGATGCTAAACCACTGCCTGGTTCTCGCCTGACGATCCTTCATGCCGGAATAGCCAATATCGGTATCGCTNATACCTAGGGTACTGGAAATCTGNCGCNCAACCTCGGTGGTGGACTGACCGGCTTTTTCAATCCTTACCAGCAGGTGCTCCCCTGCCCCNGTGGGCGCAAAGCCGAGTTCTTCATCGACGCGAAAATCATTNNAATGCTGCTTAATGCGCGCCAACAGCTCTGGCTTGCCGGTGGCATAGGCCAGNGNATCGGGCTGCAGAAACGATTCTTGAGGTTTTATTTGGCCCAACTCGCTCAACTCAGNNCTCGGCACCGAGCAACATNACGCAATGACAGGCTATGCCCTCTTCTCTGCCAATATAGCCCAGTCCTTCGGTAGTGGTAGCCTTGATGTTTACGCTGCCGGGAGCAAGCGCTAGCAGTTCAGCCAGCCTGACAGCCATTGCCGTTCTGTGGGGTGCCAATTTCGGCACCTGTGCAATCACCGTGACATCGACGTTTATTGGCTTCAACCCTTTTTGCTCTGCCAGAACCAAAACCTGCCGCAGCAGGTTGCCACTGCCCTCACCGGCGAATGTCGCATCTGTATCCGGAAAATGCTGGCCTATGTCGCCACCACCGATACCACCCAGGACGGCATCGCAAACTGCGTGTAACACCACATCGCCATCGGAGTGAGCCAGAAGACTCCGCTGTTCTGGGAGTACCAGGCCGCACAGTTTCAGAGGTTTGTCTTCGAGAAACACATCACTGAAGCGATGCACATCATAGCCGTGACCTATTCTTATCATGGCGAGGTTCATGGACTNGCTCCCGCAGTGGATGTCTTGCTGNTCAATTATGCGCTCGGCAAGANCGAGATCCGATTCATNGGTGATNTTAATATTATCTGTGCTACCTGGTACGACGAGGGGTTTTAGTCCCAGTGCCTCCACCGCAGCCGCATCGTCTGTAATCTTATCANCACCCGCAACTGCCGCTAACAGTGCGCGCATCAGGATATCGAAACGAAACATCTGTGGCGTCAGCGCCTGCCAATNCGTGCTTCTATCAACGGTCGTAAGCACTTCGTGGTTACTATTCACTTGTTTGAGCGTATCGGAGACCGGTCTCGCGAGCAGACCGCCGACAGGATGAAACCATAGAGCCTGAATCAGGGCATCAATATCTATCGCCCTAACACAGGGCCTCGCGGCATCATGCACCAGCACCCAATCGTCAGGCTGGGCACGAGTCTTGAGGGACAACACCGCATTCAGGACTGATTGACAGCGTTCATCGCCGCCGCGAACTATCTCCGGCACCTTGACTGCGCCCGCCTCAGCATTAAAAAATTCTGCAAATTGCTGATCATCCGGGTGCAGCACCAGAAGCAATCCAGACAGATCTTCAATCTGCACGATGCGCTCCAGCGTGTGTGCGATAACAGGTTTACCGCACAGGGGTAAATACTGTTTGGGGATAGCCGATCCCATGCGGTGACCGACGCCAGCGGCTGGCACAATAGCCCAAATCGACATAGAGTNAACTTNTAGTTTGAATGATTNGCCCGCAAATGCTGCGGNTCTGGCAANGCNCGTTANTCGATAATNAGGTAGAAGACTTCATCNTCTCCTATCATCCCNAGNTCCGAGCGTGCGCGCTCNTCTACNGCNTCNAGGCCATTCTTCAAATCGACTACTTCTATCTCCAGAANCCGATTTCGGNCCTGCAGNTCGGCATTGGCTGCCTGCTGGTCANCAAGTTCTGATTCCAACAGACTCAATGACCNCACGCTGCCCTCACCAAGCCACAGCTGGAGCTGCAAGCTCAGAANAATGATCGCGAGNCTNGTCAGTAAAATCTTCATCGTGTTATCTGTTAAGCCTTAAAGCGGGCAAATTCTCCCATGCCATTGTAAACGGCGGCGGCCCCGAGTAATTCTTCAATACGAAGCAAGCGATTGTACTTGGCGACCCGATCGGACCGACATAGCGATCCAGTCTTGATCTGCCCTGCGCCGGTGGCAACCGCCAGGTCGGCAATAGTGGTATCTGCAGTTTCCCCCGAACGATGGGAAATAACCGCAGTGTAGCCCGCCGCTTTCGCCATATTGATGGCCTGCAGCGTTTCTGTCAGCGAACCGATCTGATTGAATTTGATCAGAATCGAATTGGCGATGTTTTCATCAATGCCACGCTGCAAAATCTTGGTATTGGTGACAAACAAATCATCTCCCACTAACTGAACTGTATCGCCTATCCGCCCAGATAATTTAGCCCAGCCCTCCCAATCCGACTCATCCATACCATCCTCAATGGAAAGAATCGGGTAATTCGTGGCAAGTTGTTGTAAATAATCAACAAACTCCTCGGAACAATAACGCTTGCCCTCTCCCTTCAAGACGTACTGACCGTCTACATAGAATTCGGATGCGGCGCAGTCCAGCGCCAGCTGAATGTCCTTTCCGACAGTAAACCCTGCTATTTCGACCGCCTGCATAATTGCGTCCAGGGCAGCTGCGTTGGAGGGCAGATCAGGCGCAAAGCCACCCTCATCTCCCACTGCAGTGCTCAAGCCCTGCTTGCCAAGTACAGACTTTAGGGCGTGGAATATTTCAGCACCATGGCGGAGTGCTTCCTTGAATGTGGGTGCTCCGGTGGGTTGAATCATGAATTCCTGAATATCGACATTATTGTCAGCNTGTTCGCCGCCATTNACGATATTCATCATGGGTACTGGCAATGAGAATGNGGAGGAACCGTTGAGCTNCCCCAGATNNNCATANAGTGGCACTCCCGCCTCANTGGCAGCTGCCTTCGCCGCCGCCAGTGATACCGCCAATATGGCATTGGCCCCCAGCTTGGACTTNTTATNGGTNCCNTCCAANTCCAGCATATGGGTATCGAGACCNGTCTGATCACTGNCTTCGCGCCCTTTNAGCGCCGCCTGGATAGTNGTATTAATATTGGCGANNGCCTGTTGCACCCCTTTACCACCGNAGCGCTGGGGATCTTTATCCCTCANCTCAAGGGCNTCTCGGGATCCNGTCGAAGCNCCNGANGGGGCACAGGCACTGCCTTCAGCNCCACTGGCCAGTATCACATCAGCNTCCACGGTTGGGTTGCCGCGCGAGTCCAGTATCTCTCTGGCATTTACGCNAATAATTTCNGACATTTCAGTACCTAAATNTAACTAATTANANAATAAACTTACTANGAGGTGTGCAGNGCNGGCTGGGATTTTACCAGCTCATCCAGCGCTTTTAACTGNCGCAGAAAGGGTTCCAGCGTTTCCAGACGCAGCGCGCAAGGACCATCACACCTTGCCTTATCGGGGTCCGGATGTGCCTCCAAAAACAGGCCAGCAAGCCCCTGGGACATGCCGGCTTTAGCCAGGCCTGTGACCTGCTCACGCCGCCCCCCTGCACCATGACCCAGAGCCCCTGGCTGCTGCAAGGCATGGGTGGCATCAAACAGTACGGGATAACCAAACCGCTTGAGGATTGGCAAGCCAAGCATGTCTACCACAAGGTTGTTGTAGCCAAAGCTGCTGCCGCGTTCGCATAGCATGAGGCGAGAATTACCAGCTTGTTCAAATTTATGCAGAATATGCCTCATTTCATCGGGCGCCAGAAACTGGGCCTTCTTGATATTTATCGCCGCATCCGTGGCCGCCATGGCGCTCACCAGGTCAGTCTGTCGCGACAGAAAGGCAGGCAGCTGGATAACGTCAGCTACAGCGGCGGCTCGCGCCGCCTGCTGCGGTTCATGGACATCGGTAATGATGGGCAATGCCAGGCTCGATTTGACCTCTGCCAGCCACTCCAGCCCCTGCTTAGGGCCAGGCCCCCTAAATGAATCCAGAGACGAGCGATTTGCCTTATCAAATGAGGCTTTGAAAACNAGCGGGATATCGAGCGCCGCGGCCACCGATTTGAAGTGCCCCGCCACCTCCAGGGTCAATTCACGAGACTCAAGCACGTTCAAACCGCCAAACAGGACGAAGGGTTGATCGTTAGCCAGGGTGATCCCAACAATTGAGATGGACTTNTTGCTCATGCGGTGAAGTTAGTCGTTGCCAACATCGCAATCAAGCGCGGGCTGCGTTGGCAGTAGCCGTAGCCAGGTTATCTACTGAACCCGCTTCGGTGGTTGCATTGGTAAGCTGCTCATGGCAAACAATCGCAGCCTTAATGAAACCGGTAAACAGCGGATGCCCCCCCCGTGGCGTTGACGTGAACTCTGGGTGAAATTGACAGCCGATAAACCAGGGGTGGTCAGGAATCTCGATAACTTCTACAAGCATNCCGTCAGCGGATTTGCCCACCAACTTCAAGCCGGCGGCGTTGAGGGTATCAAGGTAATCGTTGTTGAATTCGTAGCGATGTCGATGCCGCTCAATGATTTCTTTCTGCTGATAGCACTGGAAGGTGATGGAGTCTGGATCAAGCACGCATTTCTGGCCTCCGAGACGCATAGTGCCGCCCAGATCAGAATTTTCATCACGAACCTCGGTAGTACCCGCCGCCGTTGTCCATTCGCTGATAAGGGCAATCACCGGATTCTCACAGTCTTTTTCAAATTCGGTGCTGTTGGCATCCTTCAAATTCGCCACATGTCTTGCGTAATCAACAACGGCCGCCTGCAACCCGAGACAGATACCGAGAAACGGAATATTGTTCTCGCGCGCAAACTTAGTCGCCTTAATTTTGCCCTCGAACCCGCGCTCGCCAAAGCCACCCGGGATCAGTATAGCGTCATGGTCGTGCAGCAGCTCGACGCCTTGCTCCATCAGGTCGGATGAGTCAATGTAGCTGATATTTACTGTGGTCCGGGTTTGAATGCCGGCATGAATGATCGCTTCATTCAGGGATTTATAGGCATCGAGCAATTCCATGTATTTACCGACCATCGCCAGCTTCACTTCCCGCTCCGGNTTGAGCTGTGAGTCCACTACCCGATCCCATTCCGAGTAATCCGCTTTGGGGCAATCCAGATGCANTTTATTNACGATGATTTCATCNAGNCCTGCTGNACCCAGAATCGAGGGGATNCGATAAATCGAATCGGTGTCGGGCANGCTGATTACGGCGGGTATGTCAACATTGGTAAACAAGGCAATCTTGCGACGAGACGACTCATCGATTTCGTGCTCTGAGCGACAGACCAGGACGTCAGGCTGAATACCAATTGAGCGCAATTCTTTCACCGAGTGCTGAGTCGGTTTTGTCTTAGTCTCACCCGCGGTGCTAATGAAGGGCACCAGGGTCAGGTGCAGAAACAGCGCGCGGTCGGAACCAAGTTCGACCCGCAGCTGGCGCACAGCCTCGAGGAACGGCTGCGATTCAATGTCCCCAACCGTACCCCCAATTTCTACGAGCGCCACGTCGGCGTCACCCGCNCCTTCCACAACTCGTCGCTTGATCTCATCGGTGATATGGGGGATGACCTGAATCGTAGCGCCCAGGTAGTCCCCGCGCCGCTCGCGCTTGAGCACTGATTCATAGACCCGGCCAGTGGTGAAATTGTTTTTCTGCGACATCACCGCGCGACTAAAGCGCTCATAGTGCCCAAGATCCAAATCAGTCTCAGCGCCATCATTGGTGACAAACACCTCACCGTGCTGAAACGGGCTCATGGTGCCTGGATCGACATTAATGTANGGGTCGAGTTTAAGGAGCGTAACCTTTAGGCCACGGGCTTCGAGAATCGCAGATAGAGACGCTGAAGTGATGCCTTTGCCCAGTGAAGAAACCACACCACCGGTGATGAAGATATAACGCGTCATGAGGACCCCATCTTGTTAATCCGAGCCGCTGAAAGTGGCTCCCGCAGATGGAATTACAGCCTACCAGAACGCCTGCCCAAGCTCAATGAAGATTGCAGGTTAACAGCAATTCAATGACTTTTGCGGCCACTCTATTTTGCCGCCTCAGGATTTTGGCGCAAGAAGTTGTGTTGGCGCTGCCCAGACTACCTGCCTACCATTCTGCCCTGGCTGAGCCAGGTAAGACTCTGCAATGCCCACACCCGGCACACACACCAGTTCGGCGTCAGCAAAAAGCAGNGGCACGCGCTGACGCTGCCATGGCGGTATGCCTGATTCCTGCAGCAACTGTTTAAGCTTTTTTTGCGGGCGGCCTTTGAGCTTCAGCGTCTCACCACCTTCGCGATACTTCACTTGCANCGCATGTGGCNATGGGTAGATCCCCTCATCTTGGCTCGCTTCAATTCTAAGTCTGCCGTTGCCGTTCAGGCTATAGTCTATGGCACCATCATCAAGTCTCAGCGTCTGCGCTTCCAGACCAAATTCAGGCAGCGTCCGCACGGCAAACAGCTGCGCTTTATGCTGGTAGACATCACAGATATCCAGCGCAAACTTTGACCCAGGGCTGACACCTGGAATGAACTCATTGACAAATTGATGCAGCGTATTCCAGCCTGGATCACTGACCCCGAGTTGTTGTAGCCAACAACGCAGCAGATTTCTCTGCCTTGCGCTACCGAGATCCTGCATCACTGCCAAGCTGATTCCTCCCATTTCCGTGGTCGCGTCCCGCAGGTCAATGGCGCCTAACTGCTTTTGCAGATCATCATTTTCTGACAGTAAGGCCAAACTCTTGCGCCAACTCTGACGGTAATCAGGCCAGCGTTGTTCGATTTGAGGTAAAACCTGATGCCGAAGATAGTTGCGATCATGTTGTGCATTGGAGTTGGACTCATCATCTTGCCAGGAAAGCTGGTGCGCGGCAGCGTATGCAGCCAATTCGGCGCGACCGTATTGCAGCAATGGGCGCAGCAAACGTCCGCACCCAAGCTTACGCTGCGCTGGGATTCCAGCGAGCCCTTGTGCGCCTGCACCCCTGGTCAATCGAAACAGCACAGTCTCTATTTGGTCATCCAAATGATGCGCCATTAGCAACAGCTCATCAGCTTGCAGCAGCTCGCGAAAGGCCTGATAACGACGGCTACGTGCCGCCGCTTCCAGGGATCCAGAGGAGCTCACCTCGACAGCCTTGGTTTGCAGTGAAACCTGCCAGTCCGCGCAAATCTGCTGACAGAAGGCTTGCCACTGCTGCGCGCTGGGAGAAAGATTGTGATTAATGTGTAAGGCACTAATTTCAGAAGTGAGCTGCCCTTCCGCTCGGAGGACGCACAGACTGCGCAGCAGTACGACCGAATCAAGCCCACCACTCAGGGCCACTACATAGCGCTTGGCAGCAGGTGCTTGCTGCAAGGCTCTTNACAGTTTATCTGCTGAGTANCTCATTGCGGCCTGCTGGGAATATCAGGCTGGCACCTCATGAGGNTTAGTTGCTGATGCCGTAGCTCATGAGACGCTGGTAGCGTCGCGCAACCAGTTCGTCCAGATCCATGGCTTGCAACTTGTCCAGCTGCTCGATCAACGCGGCTTTGATGTTCGCTGCAGTGGCGGCCTCATCGCGGTGCGCTCCACCCAGTGGCTCAGCGATAGTCTGATCAACTATACCGAGCTCCACCAGGCGCTCAGAGGTTACCCCCATCGCCTCAGCAGCCGCCGCTGCGTGATCAGCAGACTTCCAGAGGATAGTGGCNCAACCTTCAGGGGTAATGACCGTATAAGTGGAATANTGCAACATGTTAAGTTGGTCGGCTACACCAATCGCGATGGCGCCACCGGAGTTTGCCTCACCCGTTACCGTGGCAATCAGCGGCGTTCGCACTCGGGACATCATGGCCATATTCTCTGCTATCGCTTCATTGATGCCTCGCTCCTCTGAATCCATGCCAGGGTATGCGCCAGGTGTATCAATAAAGCTTAAAACCGGAAGCTGGTATTGCTCAGCCAATTTAANCAAGCGACGCGCCTTGCGGTAGCCCTCAGGCCTGGGCATGCCAAAATTATGCCGCACCTTCTCTTTGGTGCCGCGCCCTTTTTGATGGCCAATTACCATCACAGGACGATCATCGATCCTCGCCAGGCCACCAATAATCGCCAGATCATCGGCAAATANCCGATCACCATGCAATTCATCAAAATCCGTAAAGATGTGCTGGAGAAAATCGAGGGTATAGGGGCGCAGCGGGTGGCGGGCTACCTGGGATATCTGCCACGAGCTCAGACTGGCGTAGATCTTTTCGGTGAGCTTGGTGCTTTTGCCCTGGAGATTCTGAATTTCTTCGNTGATATTGAGTTCGTTGTCGGTACCAACCAATCGCAGTTCGCGAATTTTTGCTTCCAGCTCAGCAATAGGCTGTTCAAAATCTAGATAATTGGGATCCATGCTCGCTCTGGCTCAACTGTAACCTGGGTTCATCTTCTGTACTTNAATAGTGTTCACTGCAATTACATCAGAGACTGCTCTGAATGGAATCGACGGCGTCGCGGACAGCAACTGCCTGGGCTAATTCAGCGTGATCGATTGGCTATAGCTTAACTCCACCCGGTCTTTGCCAAACTCCCTTCGCAAGCGCTGCAGCAGNTCGTCTGTAGGCAAGATTAACCAGTTCTGCCCGAGCATTATACACCCTCTGGAATCTTCTCGCTGATAGTCAATCACGACTTTACAGCCGCTCGCNTGCAGCGCGTCCTGGCCTGCAGCTTTAGATCCTTGCTGCAACTCGGTTTGTGGCCCAGGCTGACTCCCTGAATGCGCCTGCGTGGCCGGACCGTGAGTCCCCGTTGTAGCCAGCTGGTCACCAGCCAGCATGTGCTCCTGCCGNCGATAAGGCGCCAAAATCGCAGCCAAATGCTCGCAAAAACTAGGCNCGAGCTCCTCAGATCGAAGCTTTAAGGCCAGCCGGTTGGCAAATTGTTTACGTGCCTCCGGAAGCGTCATAACCTGCTTGGCTCTACCCCGCATACCGCCGGTATAGTCATCCACGCTAACGGTACATTCAGCGATGATAATGATNTCTTTCTGAATCAATTCTCTGTGCTTTTCATATTCCTTTGCAAANAGAGATAATTCAAACCGAGCGCTACGGTCATCCAGTGTCACGAAAGCGATGGTATCGCCCGCCTTGCTTCTCATGGTCCTGAAACCATTCACCAGACCAGATACCAGTTGTGTGCCTCGCTCAGGGCGCAATTCCACCAGCCGATTGCNCGTGATTTTGGAGAGCTCGGGCAGAAACTCTTCGATTGGATGCCCTGACAGATACAGCCCTAGGGTATCTCTTTCCGCCTGCAGGCGCTCTTGCTCGCTCCAAGCCTGCACTCGTGGACCAAAACTCTGCTCCTCTGTGGCTGGCACTGCTGGAGCAATTTCCCCAAACAAGTCCTCAACCCCACTAGCCTGGTTGCGGCTGCTCTGTTCTGCGGCCTGCACGGAGCCCGGCAGCATGGCGCTGAGGTTGGCCCGCGCGTGATCCGGATCCCCTTTGACTAGATTATCCAGTGCACCGGCGCGGATCAGCGCTTCCATAGTGCGCTTGTTAACAGTTTGCGGATCAACTCGCTGACAAAGATCCAGCAGGCTGACAAATGGACTCTGGTCTCGAGCCGCCAACAGAACCTCTACAGGGCCTGCCCCTAAACCCCTAATTGCACCCAGACCGTATACGATCTCTCCGGCNTCATTCACCGTGAAATTAAATTCCCCCAAATTGATATCTGGTGGCACGATGGTTAAATTCATGGCATTACATTCGTCAATCAGGGTAACTATTTTGTCGGTGTTCTGCATATCAGCAGACAACACCGCCGCCATAAAATAGGCCGGATAATGTGTCTTCAGCCAGGCTGTCTGATAGGACACCAGGGCATAAGCCGCCGAGTGCGACTTGTTGAATCCATAGCCGGCAAATTTCTCCATCAGGTCAAAAATAGATCCTGCCAGCACTTTATCAATCTTGCGTTGCTCTGCCCCAGCCATGAATAACTCACGCTGCTTCGCCATCACTGCCGGATTCTTCTTGCCCATGGCCTTGCGCAAAATGTCCGCCTCACCTAGGCTATAATCCGCCAGCACCTGGGCGATCTGCATGACCTGCTCCTGGTAGAGAATCACGCCATAGGTATTGGCTAGCACCGGCTCCAGTTCTGGGTGTGGGAACTTCACATGGGTACGGCCGTGCTTGCGGTCGATGAAATCATCCACCATGCCGGACTGCAGCGGCCCGGGGCGAAATAGCGCAACCAAGGCGATAATATCCTCAAAGCTACTTGGTCGTAGTTTCTTGATGAGCTCCTTCATCCCGCGGGACTCAAGCTGGAAGACCGCGGTGGTCTCTCCCTTCTGCAGCAGGTCATAGACAGTCTTATCATCCAGCGGCAGGTCGTTGATTTCCACAATGCTTTCATCATCACGGCTGGCGTTGATCATCTTAACGGCCCAGTCGATGATCGTAAGCGTGCGCAAGCCCAGGAAATCAAACTTTACCAAACCCGCAGTTTCGACATCGTTTTTATCAAACTGGGATACCAGACCGCCGCCCGATTCTTCACAGTACAGCGGGGTGAAATCAGTCAGCTTGGTTGGCGCTATTACCACACCGCCCGCATGCTTGCCGACGTTACGCGTGATGCCCTCCAACTTGAAGGCCATTTCCATGATTTCCTGAGCATCTTCGTCACCGTCGACGAATTCTCCCAACTGCGGCTCATCTTCGAAGGCCTTTTTGAGGGTCATGCCCGGCGCGAATGGAATCAGCTTGGAAAGCTTATCAGCCAATGCATAGGGTTTACCCTGCACACGGGCGACATCGCGCACCACCGCTTTCGCGGCCATAGTGCCAAATGTAATTATTTGAGAGACTGCATCTTTGCCGTAGAGATCTGCAACGTGCTGAATAACGCGGTCCCGGCCTTCCATGCAAAAATCCACATCAAAGTCCGGCATCGAAACCCGCTCTGGGTTGAGGAAACGCTCGAACAGCAGGTCGTAGCGCAGCGGATCAAGGTCGGTAATGCCCAAGGCATAGGCGACGATGGAACCAGCTCCTGAGCCGCGCCCCGGCCCAACCGGAATGTTATTCTTCTTTGCCCACTGAATAAACTCCATCACAATGAGAAAGTAACCAGGGAACCCCATCTGATTGATGATACCCAATTCCATTTCCAGTCGTTCGAAATAGGGCTTTCGGCGCGCCTCGTCCATGGTGCCCTCCCCAAACAACTGCAGCAGGCGATCTTCCAGACCCTCGCGGCCGAGGTCTTCAAGGAAGGTCTCCAGAGACCTACCGTCTGGCACCGGATAGTTAGGCAAACTCGGCGTGCCCAGGTCTAGAGTCAGGTTGCAGCGCTTGGCGATCTCGACGGCGTTCTGAACCGCCTCAGGAATGTCCACAAACAGCTCGGTCATTTCCTGGCTGCTCTTCAGATACTGTTGATCGGTGTAGTTGCGTGGGCGGCGGAGATCACCCAGAGTGCGGCGTTCGTTAATGCAGACCCTGACTTCATGGGCCTCAAAATCGCTGAAGGCCAGGAAGCGAACATCGTTGGTTGCTACCACTGGGGCATCGTGTGCCGCCGCCAGACGCAGAGCACCGTCTATGTAAGTCGCCTCCTCGGCTTTTCCTACGCGCTGGAGTTCTAGGTAGAAGCTGTCCGGGAATAGCTCCATCCAGTCCGCCAAAAAGCCTGCGGCTTTATCCATTTCTTGGTCGAGTAATGCCGCCCCAATGTCGCTGTACTGGGCACCCGATAATGCAATTAAGCCCTCTGTAGCGCCTTCAAGATCCCGCTTTTGCAACACCGGATCACCTATGCGGTCCCCCCGTGTATAAATCTCGGAGATCAGACGGGTAAGATTCAGATAGCCCTTTTTACTCTTTACCAGCAGCACGAGCTGAGTCCGGTTGCCGCTCTCATCTTTTACCAACACATCACAACCGCAGACGGGTTTAATGCCGGCTCCCTGCGCAGCTGTATAGAACTTGATCAACCCAAACAAATTAGATAGATCAGTAATCGCTACCGCGGGCATTTCGAGCGTGTTGAGATGTTTTACCAGAGGGCCAATGGTCGTGATGCCATCGTTGATGGAAAATTCGGTATGCAGACGAAGGTGTATGAATGCGTGGGAAGCCAAATTCGCTGTCATGCAGAGTAACAAAGGGTCGAACCGCGAAGGTCTCTAATATACCCCTTTTCGAGCAGAATGTTTACTCCAGAAGTGCAGCTACTGGGCCAAAACTGCGCCGATGGATCGGAGACGGCCCAAGCTTATGGAGAGCCTCTAAATGCTGACGCGTGGGATAACCCTTGTGTTGCGCCAAACCATAGCCTGGGTACGCTGAATCCAGCTCGACCATCTCCGCATCTCTAACAACTTTGGCCAGGATTGAAGCCGCCGCAATCGCAGGTACGCGTGCGTCCCCTTTTACCACAGCCTGAGAGGGATAGTGCCAGAACGGCAGGTGGTTGCCATCCACGTAAACAAAATTCGGGGTTACGCGGAGTTGTGTGACTGCCCTATCCATGGCCAGCAAACTCGCCTGTAGTATATTGAGCCGATCTATTTCTTCGACGCTCGCGCGAGCGACGGCATAACAAAGTGCATTAGACTTGATTTCCAACGCCAGTGCTTCGCGCTGTCTGGGACTGAGTTTCTTTGAGTCATTCAACCCCACAATAATCTTGTCATCATCGAGTATCACGGCAGCAGCGACAACATCGCCGGCGAGCGGCCCGCGACCAACTTCATCCGTGCCTGCAGCGCGCTCAGCTTCGCGATCAAAGTTTGTATCAGGAGAACTTATTTGCTTGCGCATCGGGGTTTTTAAATCGGCAAATTTAGCAGACCTTTGATCGCAGCAGCCGCGGTCGTAGACGCATCTTTTCGCAGCTCACGATGCAAAGGTTCGAATTCGCCCAGCCTAGCTTCGAAGTCTGCAGGGTCAGAGAAGTAACGCAGAATTTCATCCCGGATGGCGGTGACGGTGACCTCGTCTTGCACCAATTCCGGCACCAAGCGCTGTCCGGCAAGCAGATTGGGGAGCGCCATATGTGGCACATTGACGATGCGCGAGGCGATCGCATAAGTGATTGGCGCCAGCCGATAGCATACAAGCATAGGCTTGCGCAGGAGCATCGCCTCTAAGGTCGCAGTGCCGCTTGCCATGACAATAAAATCTGCGGCGGTCATAGCCAGCTGCGAATTCTGAATTAACTGAAATTGTTCACCGATGAAGATGTTAGATTGTCTGAGCGCCTGCTCAATACAGGCCTTACTCTCCGCGCCGCTATACGGAATGACAAATCGCAAACCCGACTGGGACTGCAGCGCAGCGACAGCAGCCCCCAAAAATGGCTGTGCAAGGCGATTAATCTCACTACTTCGGCTACCCGGCAGAAGCGCCACCAACGCATCCTCTGCGGCAAACCCCAAATCTGCGCGCGCCTGAGCCTTGTTATCATCAAAACCTATCTGGTCAGCAAGGGGATGGCCGACGCAACTCACCGGGACCCCATGCTCCTCATAAATAGCGGTCTCAAAAGGAAACAGCGTCAGCATCAGGTCCACAGCACGCTTGATCTTGCGAATCCGATTCTTGCGATAAGCCCAGACACTTGGGCTCACGTAATGGATGGTTGGAATCCCCGCTCCTTTGAGAGCTGCCTCTACGCGCAGATTGAAGTCTGGGGAATCGATACCAATGAATGCCGCGGGCGGATGCGCCTTAAAATGCTGTTCTAGCTTACGCTTTATACCCAGTAACTCTGGCAGCCGACCAAGGGGCTCCACAAATCCCATAACCGAGAGCCGCTCCATCGGTGCTAAAGACCGGCATCCGAGCAACTCCATGTCTGGGCCACCGATTCCTGTNAATTTTGCATNGGGGTAGTGTTGNCTGAGGGCCTTGATCAAACCAGCACCCAGTATGTCTCCAGAGCGCTCGCCAGCGANTATGCCGAATTGCAGTCTATCTGCCATNAATCAGCGCCTTATCNCAAACAGCCAGTTTCCNTGGCTTAACGGTGAATACCCTTTTTCGANGACTCNAGNGATTTCACNAGCACATCCAGGGCTTCACAGTTTTCACTCANTACGCGAATCTGATCAATTGCTTCCTGCAGGCTATAATTGCGCTTATAGAGTATCTTGAAGGCTTCCCTGATTTCGGTAATGGACTCCTTATCAAAGCCCCTCCTCTCAAGACCAATGGTATTCACACTGCGCACCGTGGCTGGGCTGCCGCTGACAATCATGAAGGCCGGGACATCATTGGAGATGTGAGTCATTCCACCTATCATGGCATGGGCGCCAATAGTCAGAAACTGATTAATCCCCGCATAGCCACCAAGGATAGCCCAATCATCAATCTCAACGTGACCACACAGCCCCACGTTATTGGCAAAGATCGTGTGGCTGCCGACGATGCAATCATGAGCGACATGGCCATAGGCCATCATCAGGTTATCATTACCTATGCGGGTAGAGCCTCCGCCAACGCCAGTACCTCGATGCAGAGTCACGCCTTCGCGAAACACGTTGTCGTCACCGATTTCGAGCCACGTATCTTCGCCTTCAAATTTCTTGTCTGCCGGATCTTCACCGACAGAACAAAACTGAAAGAAACGATTATTCTTGCCTATGAGGGTGTTGGTTCGTATCACCACATGTGATTCGATAACCGTGCCGGCGCCTACCTGTACATTTGGCCCTATGATGCACCAAGGACCAATAGTCACCCCTTCATCAATTTCGGCCCTAGGGTCAATCTCGGAGTGAGGACTAATCACGATGCAGCCCCCTCTTCATTTTCCTCTACCTTACGCTCGGCACAGAGAATATTCATTGTGCCAACGAGCTCATCGTCAACAGAAGCTTTCGCTGAAAAACGATAAATGCCACGGCGGTTAGTGATGACATTCACCTCAAGCCGCAGTTGATCGCCCGGCACCACAGGACGTCTGAGCCTGACATCGTCAGCGCCGACGAAATAATAAAGATAACCGTCCTTGGGCTTCTTTTCCTGGCTCTTGAAGCCAAGCACGCCAGCCGCCTGTGCCAATGCCTCGATGATTAACACTCCGGGCATGATAGGTTGATGGGGGAAATGGCCCTGAAAAAAAGGTTCGTTTACCGTCACGTTTTTATAGGCCACGATTGACTTACCCGACTCCATCTCCACGACTCGATCAACCAGGAGAAAAGGATACCGTTGGGGCAGGTATTCTTTGATATCTTGTACATCCATCAACATAAGCAAGCTCTATATCAGTGGGCTGGATTCTGTTGTGCTGACTGTCACAATCGCATCCGAAGCCTGATTTTATTGTTTATTTTTCCACCTGGTAACTATCCAGGCCCCGATCAGTTTTTATCGGTCAGTCGCTCCAATTCTTTTAAGCGCCGCGCCATGCGGTCAAGTTGCTGGAAACGAACTATCGCACGCTTCCAATCAGACAGCTTCATCTGGCCCGTTCCAGAGGAATACGCGCCGGGCTCGGTGATCGACCGACTCACCAATGACATTGCACTGACCTGAACACCATCAGCCAAGCTCAGGTGACCTACCATACCACTGGCCCCGCCGAGAACGCAGAATTTTCCAATCTTCGCACTCCCCGCAATTGCGGTGCAGCCGCAGATGACCGTATGCGCCCCTACATGCGTGTTGTGACCTATTTGTACTTGATTGTCTATCTTAACCCCTTGGTCAATAACCGTATCCTCTATGGTTCCACGGTCTATCGTCGTACCGGCGCCGATGTCCACATCGTTACCAATACGAACACGGCCCAGCTGCTGGATCTTGATATTTTTTTCGCCATCAAATGCGAAACCGAAGCCATCTGCTCCAATGACAGCATTACTATGAACGCAAACTCGACAACCCAAATACACCGAATGATAAAGCGTTACATTGGCATGCAGCACACAATCTGAACCCAACACCACCCCCCTGCCGATCACGGTGCCAGGACCAACGAAGACATTATCACCAATTTCTACTCCGTCCTCGATCACCGCATTTGCACCAACATGCGCGCTGCTCGAAATCTTCGCCAAAGGTGAAACATAAGCGGTTTCATGCACACCGGGTTTAACGATAGGTCTAGAGGAAAATAACTCGGAGGCGTAAGCAAAGCTGACGTAAGGTTGATCAGAGATGAGCACATTGCCTGGACTGGCGTCGGCGAAACGTTGATCTACGATTACCGCCGAGGCCTGTGTTGCAACCAACTGACGGATATAGGATGGGTTACTAAGGAAGCTAAGTTGCCCCGCTTGGGCCCCAGATAAGGTTCCTAGGCCGGTAATCTCGCATCGCGAATCACCAATTAATTTTAGACTTAATTGGTTAGCAATTTCACCGAGCGAGAAGCTCCTCATGTGTTACCTGATACCAATAGAGAAAAATCTCAAAAATCACCCTCTATTTAGTTGCTTGAATTAGCGTTTGCTAACTTCTCATTCAGTTTGGCAGTTACCCTTGCAGTAATATCAAGCACCGGCGCATAGTATGGCGCGCTATCAGCGTTCAAAATCAGATCAAATCCACCTTCGGCCACCACATCAGTAACGGCAGAGGCAAGCTCTTCCTGCATGCTCGCCAAAAATTCCTGGTTCTTCTCTTGAATCGCCTGCTGCACCCTTTCCTGAATCAATTGCAATTGAACCTGAAGATCCTGCGCACTGGCGTTCATGCGCCGAATTTCATCTTCAGTCATTACTGCTTCGTTCTGCTGGTATTCTTCCTGAAGCCCCTGCAACTGCTCAGTGAGCTCAGTCGCCCGGGCTTCATCGAGCGCAAACTCTTGCTCCAGTTCTGTTTGCACAACTTGTGCAGAATCTGAATTAAATAAGGCCTGCAAGGCATTCAAAACACCAATCTTAGTATCCTGTGCCGATGCAGTCTGCGAAAACAGTACCAAGAACATGGCAATGATTAGACTATTTCTTGTATTCACTCTTTTTCTCCAAGTTCCAACGAAACCCATAGCGGCTTGGGCGCATGGGAATAAATCCTGATTGTCTGACCCAATGCTTAATTTAGCAGTCAGAATACGCCGACAGTAAAATCGAATGACTTGGTGTCATCCCCGTCCTTGCCAAATGGTGCCGCCAGGTAGAATGTCAGCGGGCCAAATGGGGACAGATAGGTTATTGCGAGCCCAGCCGAATAACGTATCTCACCAAGGTCGAAATTTGTGCAATTTTTTAGCAACCGCTGCCGATCGGTGCAATTTGACGAGAAAACATTTCCAGCGTCAATAAAAAATGATGACCGTACCTGATTCTGATTTGGCACAAATGGCAGTGGAAAAATAAGTTCCAGCGTCGCAGTAGTCATTATGTTACCACCGAAACTGTCAAAATCCTCATCGAGAAAGAAATTCTGAACAGCCAATGCAGCTTCCGGATACCCATTTGCATCCAATACCACATTACCATTGACATCCAATAAGGGCTCGGTTTGGTAGCCAAAGTCTCTTTCAAACGACGCATTACCTACTATATCGGTTATGATGTTTCCGTCCTCGTCCCTAAGTAAGCTGATCGGGCCTTCGGTCAGATATCGTGCGCCGGCCGTGCTTTGCGGGCCAAGACTGTTTTCCTCAAATCCCCGCACTCGGCCACCACCCTGAATCAGGCCTCCAGCGAAGAAATTATTGAAGAATGGCATCTCGCTATTGTCGCCATAGCCAATGCCGTAACCCAGATTGGTTTGTAAGCCAACAACCCAAGTACGCCTGGAATTAATGGGCCAGTAGATTTGATTGCTATAATTAATACGGGCGTACTCAAGGTCACTGCCTGGCATGGTGATCTCTATTCCGATGTTGTGCAAAGAGCCGTCGGTTGCCAGTTGACCCCGGTTCAAGGTGTTTCGGAACCAGCGCCCGGTCAGAGAAAAGTTATCAAAAGTATCGCCGAATTTGTCCACGAAGCCCGGGTCGGTGGGTGCTCGCAACTGATCAGGGCGCATGTTAGCCACGTCACCGAGCAACGCATCTGAAACCGGCCCGTTAAAAGGATTCGCATTCGCCGGTTCGATGACGTACTGATTTATGCCGTCAATCAATTGCGGGCTGCTGATGATTTCCTGTACAGAGCCTGTTCCGGTTCCCAACTCCGTGTGGGTATACCCGAGATCAAAACCCAGCACTTCAATTTCACTCAATGGGTAACTAAAACTCACCGAGCCACCGAAAGAGGTGGTATTGAAGTTTGACACATTAAACGGCGAGTCGATCTCCCGGGCGAATAGATTAAAACCCCTGGATACACCATCCGGCGTAAAGAAAGGGTCGACATATTGGAAATTCAGTCCCTGTTGGAATCTGCTGCGATTCACGCCAATGCCAACGGTTCGGCCCGTGCCGAGAAAATTTTGCGCCTGTAAATTGGAACTCAGAAAAAAATTACCNCCACCACCGGTTCCGACNTGGAAGCTTACTGCACCAAAATTCTGCTCTACCACGTCGTAGTTCACGTCGATCTGATCTTCCGTAGCTGGCACCTCGTCGGTCTCAACTTCCACCGTCTCGAAGTATCCCAAGCGCTCAAGGCGCACTTTGGACTGTTCAATCTGGATACTGGAAGCAGGAGCACTTTCCAATTGACGCATTTCTCGTCGCAGGACGTCGTCAGCGGTCGAGAGATTGCCTGANAAATTAATACGGTTTACGTAAGTTCGATTTCCGGGCTCGATGAAGAATGTCACCTCAACCGTCTCATCCTCATCACTGACTTCCGGGACACCTGTCGCCTCAGCAAAAGCGTAACCAAGATTGCCCAGGAATTGCACCATGATTTCTTCAGTGCCGGTTACCAAACCCTGAGAATAAATTTGACCAGGTTGCACGAAAATCGCAGCGCGTAGCAGTGCCTCAGCGTCCACCAGATCACCCGCCAAATCAACNTTGCTGACGGTATATTGGTCACCTTCATTGACATTGATGGTGATATACACTTCTTTACGGTCTGGCGTAATGGAGATGGGCGTGGAGTCCACACTGAATTCAACGTAGCCATTATCAAGATAAAAGGATTCGAGTCGCTCCAGGTCACCAGAGAACTGCTCTCGCGAGTAACGGTCTTTGCGACTGAGAAGCATGTACCAGGGCTTCGTGCCTAGCTCGAAGAGATCGAGCAGTTGCTCTTCCTCGAAAGCCTCGTTACCGACGATGTTNACATGACGAATCCGCGACTCTTCACCCTCGTTGATATCAAGNCTGATCGAGACTCTGTTACGTGGTAATTCATCTACCGTGACCTCGACCGATGCCCCGTATCGCCCGCGAGATGAATAGACTTCCTGAATTCCCTGCTGAATCGCTTCCAGTGCGGCACGCGTAAAGATTTGCCCTTCAGCGATATCCGCCGACGCCATATTATCAATAATGTCTTCCGTCTCGAGAACGCTGTTTCCCTCTACTGTTATTTCAGCAACGGATGGTCGCTCGAGNACAGTAATGACAAGGACGTTGCCTTCCCGGGCTACCTCAATCTCGTCGAAGTATTCGGAAGTCACCAGAGCACGAATAATTTCNGCAGGGGTGCGTTCGGTAACCACGTCACCGATTCCAATCGGCAAGAGATTATAGATAATGCCGGGCGAGATGCGCTGATAGCCATCTACAATAATNTCAGCAATGTTGAAGTCCTGCGCTTTGACAACAGCAGGTAGACCGAGCGCCAACAGGATTGCGATCGCCAGTTTTCTCATGACAATNTGATAAGTCTCTACTTCAACGAATGTTTTTTGTGGCGGGCAATTTTAAAGCTTCTACAACAACCGACTGACATCATTATAAATGGCCAAAACCATAATCCCCGAAATCAATAACAAGCCTATCTGCAGCCCCCACATCTGAATCCGCTCCGGAACGGGTCTTCTAGTTACTGCCTCGATTGTGAAATACAACAGGTGTCCCCCATCCAAAACCGGTATTGGTAAGAGATTGAGCACTCCCAATGAAATACTTAGCAGCGCAAGAAACCCCAGATAGATATCAAGACCGTAAGTCGCTGTATCCCCCGCTACTTCCGCAATTGTTATTGGGCCATTGATATTCTTAACTGATATCTGGCCGATTACCATTTTCTTGACCGAATCGAGAACAAAGATCGATTTATTCCAGGTTTCCTGAATCGCGGGTTGGATCGCGGACAGCACACCGAATTCAATCTTGCGCTGGTGTTCTGGAGGAACAATCTCGGCTAGCGTGGTTTGCTGCACAGAGGCGCCGATAGTGCCTATCACCGAGCCATCGGCTAGTTCGGACCGCNCAGGNGTAATTTTCAGCCACGTTGTTGATCCCTCCCGTTGGACTGCAACATCGAGGGAGAGTTCCGGGTTGCTGCGGATTATATCAACCCAGTGGACCCAGCCGCTGACTTCCTCGCCGTTGACTGCAAGAATCTCATCGCCAGCGCGCANGCCCCCAGCCTCGGCGCGCCCGCCAGCNATAACGCCGCCTATGCGAGCTGGTATTTCAAATTGGACAATCCCAAGATCTGCTACCGGATTGGGTTCGGTCTCGCTCCCCATCCAGCTCAGCAGAGGAATACTAACNTCCCGGGTCGTGCTGGAGCTTTCAGGNTCGATAGTCAGATTAAGCTGGCCGGTTTCGCCCAACCGAGCCAGCATCTGGAGCGTGACGTGNTGCCAAATGATTGTGTCTTCACCATCTACCGCCAGAATTTCATCGCCTTCCCTCAGCCCCGCTGCGAATGCTGGAGAGTCTTCGACNACACCCTGAATCACTGGGGCTATNCCGCTGACGCCGTAGCCAACGTTAATAATCCAATACACTAAAATGGCCAACAGGAAGTTAGCAATGGGGCCTGCTGCGACAATNGCCATGCGCTGCCAGAGCGGCTTNTAGGCAAAGGAAAGATGACGTTGACTGNCCGGTACATCGNCGGCCNNAGCCACATTGGCATCTTCCTGGCCCAGCATTTTTACGTAGCCACCAAGTGGGATCGGCGCAATGACGTATTCCACACCATCTCTGCCTATCCAGGATTTGACGGCCTTGCCGAAGCCAATAGAGAAGCGCAGCACTTTGACGCCACAGCGCCTCGCAACCCAAAAATGACCAAACTCGTGGATCGTGACGAGTATGCCNAGGGTGACGAGCAGTGNGATTACGCTAATCAAAAAATCTAACATATGTGATTACTTTCCAGNCCCTTTTNGCTTTCTCGGGCTAAGTCTAAATCCTTTTTATATCAATTCCTTAGCTGCAATTCGTGCGAGCTTGTCAGCCTCACGAATGATAGCTAGAGAAGACGCCGCTTCACAAGGTATTTTCGACAATACCCCGTCAATGATGCGAGGTATGTCCAGAAATTGTACTTTTTCCTGCAAAAACGCCTCTACAGCAACTTCATTTGCAGCATTCAGCAGTGCGGGCCCGGTGCCGCCCACTTCCATGGCAGCCCGACCAAGGGCAAGACAGGGAAACCGCTGTAGATCGGGATGCTGAAACTGCAGCGGCTCTTGGCGCGTTAGGTCCAGCGCCTCTGCCCCTGAGTCCATGCGTTTAGGAAAAGCCAGNCCATAGGCTATTGGCACTCGCATATCTGGATTAGCCATTTGTGCGAGCACAGAACCATCCTGATAATAAACCATGGAATGCACGATGCTCTGGGGGTGCACGAGCACCTCTACTGCTGTGCTAGGCAAATCAAACAGGAAGCATGCCTCAATAAGCTCCAGCCCCTTGTTCATTAATGTNGCGGAATCCACAGAAATCTTTCGTCCCATGGACCACTTCGGATGTGCGCAAGCCTGATCCGGCGTAACCGTTGCCAATTCACCCTGAGTCGCTCTCAAAAATGGGCCACCTGACGCAGTAAGTATGATTTTCTTCAAGAACCGTGTATCGGTTCTGCCGGAATCCACATCTCGCGTTTCGGCTAGGCACTGAAAGATTGCATTGTGCTCGCTATCGATCGGGATTATTTCAGCCCCGTGGTCTCTGGCAGCACTTGTGAAGAGCTGACCGGACATGATAAGGGACTCTTTATTGGCCAGCAATAATCGCTTACCCGCGATGGCGGCCGCCAGACTGGAGGACAGACCTGTCGCCCCAACGATCGCAGCCATGACAGTGTCTACCGATTCATGGGAGGCAATCTCTTCTAAGGGGTTTATCGTATCAAGCAAAACCGTGTCACTATCGATCTCTTTCAGTAGCGCTTTGAAACGATCGTGAAACGAGGGTTTTGTCACCACCGCAAAGCGCGGCCTGAATTGGGCACACTGCTTAGCAAGTAACTCGACGTTGGTATGGGCACTTAGTGCGAATACCGATATCTCAGGACGTCGGGACACTACGTCCAATGTATTGCGGCCGATGGAACCGGTAGACCCAAGAATAGATAAACTACGCGTGCTACTCACTTTCTAGCTGCCACCCTTCAAGATTAAAAGCAGAATAATCACGCTGGCAGGCGTCACCGCCAGAATCGCATCGACTAGATCCACAATGCCGCCGTGTCCAGGCAAGATGTGCCCGCTGTCCTTAAGATTGGAATTTCGTTTAAGCATGCTTTCAACCAGGTCTCCAACCACTGCGAATACCGTAATCACAAG